>NZ_KE384503.1:0-263350 GCF_000426165.1 Streptomyces sp. TAA486
CCCCGCACAGCCCGATGAGCAGGACGAATGCTCCGTACCGCGCGGTGGGACCCTCTGCTGTCAGGGCGCCGACTCCCAGCACCATCGCACCCACGAACGTGGCAACCGCGAACACGGCACGCGGCAGGCCGAGCACGGTGCGCCAGCCGGGCCGGATCGGGTGTGCCGCCCGTCGCGGCAACGTCGCGGCGGCCCGCCGGTCGACCCGCCGCACCCGCCGCTCCAGCAGCGACTGAGCCAGCACCAAGCCCCCCACCACGGCGGTCACGACCAGCAGCGACCAGTGCCGGTACGCCCCGGACCCGTCAACCGTGGGACCGGGAGGCCGGGTGAAGCTGTAGATGAGGGCGACCGCGATGATGAAGGCGGCCAGCAGGACACTCGAGGCCAGACGCGCACCTCGCCGGGCTGCCAGACGCGTGGCCAGCAACGGTGTCGGCCGGACGTCGGTCAGGCCGTGCACGGCCAACCACACGCTGGCCCCTTTCAAGTCCGCCGGACGCACCGACTGGTCAGTCATCCGCCGACCTCCTTCACCATGAGGCTTCATGTCGCAACTCTTGTCTCAGCATGCTGCGTCAAGAGTTGCGACAAGTCAACGGGCAACAGGTACATGGCAGGCGGCGTCGATCCCACGCCGACCCGTCGGAAGTCGATCAGCAACAGAGGTCCGCAGCACCGTTACGGGGACTCGCAACTACCCGAGGGCTCAGGAACGAAGGGAACTCCGAAGCCGCTGCAGTACAGCAGCGATGTACAGCAACCACCGCACCTCTGCCGGACTTGCGGAGCTGTGGCGGCCCGCCGCGATTCCCACGGCACTGTCGGGTGATCTCGCGTCCTTGTCGCAGAAGAGCGTTTCCTACCGGGTGGACGGCGCGACGTGGTTCGCGTGGAACGACAGTGGTGGCCAGTCCGTCCAGTGGTACGTCACCGACGGCGGCCGGGCACTGCCAGGGCGCGACCCGCGCGGACGCCACCGGACGCACGCGGAGGAGTACGCGTCCGCAGCCTGCTCCATCGCGACCTCTCCGAACAGGCAGCGCAGCAACGCTTGTTGGAGAGCAGCGGAGAGCAGCAGACAGGCTCTTCGGCGCCTCGAACCAGCCATACGGCCAACGTTAGGCTGCTTGTACGGTCAGGACGTGGAAGCCTGATCAGGGGCGCGCGATGCCAGGAGGTTTTGCAGTGAGGGCCTTGGAGCCGGGGGATCCACGTTCCGTTGGCGATTACCGGTTATTGAGCCGCCTGGGCGCAGGCGGCATGGGCCAGGTCTTCCTCGGGATGTCCCCAGGTGGGCGGCGGGTCGCGGTCAAGGTGGTGCATCCCGAGCTGGTTCAGCAGTCGGAGTTCCACTCCCGGTTCCGCCGGGAGGTTCTGGCCAACCGGCTGGTGAGCGGGGCATACACCGCCCCGGTGGTCGATTCGGACCCCTACGCGCCTACCCCGTGGCTGGTGACCAGCTATGTTCCCGGACCATCACTGCGGCAAGCCGTTTCCGACCTCGGGCCGTTCCCTCCGGCGACGGTGCTGGCCCTTGCGGCGGCACTGGCCGAGGCCCTGACCTCGATCCACGACGCGGGCCTTGTGCACCGCGATCTCAAGCCCTCCAACGTGCTGCTCGCCGAGGACGGACCGCGGGTCATCGACTTCGGTATCGCGCGTATCAACGAGGCCAGCAGGATCACCAGAACGGGCATGATGATCGGCTCCCCGGGCTTCATGTCTCCCGAACAGGTCAACGGCGCAGAGATCACCCCGGCCAGCGACGTCTTCTCCCTTGGCACGGTTCTGGCCTTTGCGGCGACCGGCATCAATCCGTTCGGGGAAGGCCCGGCCCACGCGATGGGCTACCGAGCCGTCTACACGGAACCCGACCTCGAAGCCGTCAGTCCACCCGACCTGCGCAGTCTCATCGCCGACTGCCTGGCCAAGACCCCCGAAGAGCGCCCCGCCCCCAAGGACATCCTCATACGCGCCGGCTTCGCCCCGGGACTCACGACACTCCTCGACAACGAGGCCTGGCTGCCCGCCGCCAACCGCGTCCGCATCTCCGATCAGGCGGTAGCAGACGCCGACACCGTCACCAGAAACACCCCTGAGTCCTCCCTCGATGCTCCGGCGACTACAACGCCCCCGGCCAAGCCAGGTCCGGAGCCGCGACGCGGCCCCACTCGCCGCGCCGCACTGCTTTCCGCCTTTGGCCTCGTCGTCGCCGCTGGTATCCCCACCGGCCTCTACCTCACTCGCGAGCAGGGGCCCGAACCGATCGGGGCCTGGCCGCTCGACGAACGGTCAAAGGAGGCCGACAGCATCGGCGGCAACGACGGAAAGGTGTACGGGGTGCGCTGGGGAGAAGGGGACGGTGGGGCCCCGCTGTTCGACGGCCGGAGTGACATCGTCATCCCGGACAGGGTTGTCAGTACCGGGCCGGGCAAGGAATTCAGCGTCTCCGCGTGGGTGTACCTCAGCAAGACACTCGGCTCGTCCGCCACCGCTGTCAGCCAGTCCGCCGGCGACACCAACAACTTCTTTCTGCGATATTCGCCCGCAGCCGGCCGCTGGGCCTTCGCAGACAGGGATGGCGGTGCGACGTCCCGCGACCATCCCGAGATCTCGACCTGGACCCACCTCGTCGGCGTGCGTAAGGGCGACGAGTTGCACCTCTACGTCAACGGGGTCGAGCAGCGGTCCCACAAGGCGGCCACTCCCGCCGTCGGCACCCCCGCCGACAAGCTGTTCATCGGCCGCGCCCGTGGTGCCGACGGAAAAGCCACCGATTGGTTTCCCGGCAGCATCAAAGACGTCCAAGTCTTCAACAAGGCGCTCTCCCCCGACCAGATCAAGATTCTGGCGAAGTGAGTACGACAACCCGGCTCCGGTGTACCACCCGTAAGGATCGGCCTCGATCCGCAGGGGCCGCGGATGGCGCAGATCGGTGGCACGTTCTCCAGCAGCGGGCGCATGCGCGCGAGCAAGTCCGGCAGGACGGAGGCTGGTTCGCGATGTTTCTCGGGGTGGACGTTGTTGACGTACGAACGGAAGGCGACCTCGCCGTCGTCACTGACGTCGACGTCCGTGGGCAGCCACTGGAACTTCTCCGAGAACTCGTATTTCGAGTAGCGGTCCGTCGGGTTCCGCCAAGCCCGCTCGGGTGCCCCGCTGGCACGGCCCGGCTTCCGGTCGTCAGTTCGGGCAGCGCAGCACTCCAGGCGATGCGTACTGGGGAAACTTTCTCTGCATGTACACAGAAGTGCGGGAGCGAGCCGCCAACCTAGTGTGGGCGGCACATGTCGCTGAGCTGGGGGATCGCTCAGCGGCTGGATGGTGCCGCTGGCCAGTGTGCGACGCGTCCATCAGCCGACGTTGTTGCGCCAATCAGCCGGCCAGCGGTCCCATCACCCATCGGAACGCCCCTGATGGCGCACCTGGAGTTCAGTGATCCCCCTGCATGCGCTGGCGCAATTCATCACGCAGCTCTGGTGTGAGCGCGTGGCCGGCCCTCCCGACGAACCGAGCCATCTGGTAGCCGATCATTCCGGGGTCGGATTCCGGACTCGCAAAGGCCCCGAGCAGCGAACCGTCGCTGATGGACATCACGAAGAGGCTGCCTTCGGCCATGGTGATCACGGTTTGCCTGACGGTGCCGCCGTTCACCAACTCGGCAGCGCCGTCGGTGAGAGCCCCGAGGCCGGCAACGATGGCGCCCAGGTCTGTGGAGAGTTTCCGGTTCGCCCGACGTTCGTCGCCGGGCGGGACGTCCGCGTCACCGGAGTCGGAGGCCAGCAACGCCATCCCGTCCGACGCGACAACAACCACGGACAGGATGCCCGGCACCCCGTCGGCCAGGTGGCTCAACAGCCAGTGCAGATCACAGGCGTTCTTGCTCGCCTGGCCCGCAGCGCCGTCGGCTTGGCCGGAGTTGGTGTACGAGTTCAACGACCCGCTCCTCCTCTTGGGTTCTCGATCGCCATGTGCCCACTGGTTTCAGTCGTGCGGCTGTCCGCGAAGTGCCCCGGGCCGGGCCAACGCCCGCCGGGGCTGAGCCGGCCCTGAGTGTGGGGACCTCCGAACCCGCCCCTTCCGCCAACATGACCGACAACATCCGGAATTCTTGGTTCCGCACTCTGACGAGACGCCAACGACGTGAAGATCGGTTCCAGTTGAGCGAAACGATGACGGCGCACCAGAATCCCCGCTGTGCCGGCTCGCCCGGCACAAAGCCCCGGACCAGAGGCCCGGGGCTTCTTCGGAGGGCAGGCTCAACCCCCGCGGGGCGCACTCAGCGGAGGTTCAGCGGCTTGCCGTACTTGTGAGCCGTGGACAGGTACGGGAGGCCGAGCGTGCGGGGCGAGAAGGCCGCAGAGCCGGCGGCCGAGCCTTGGGGGAGGCGCCATACGGCGCCAAGGGAGGCGTTCTCGCCAGGGGATCCGACCGCGACGTCCGGTACACCGTCGCCGTTGCCGTCACCCGAGGCGACCGCCGCGCCGAAGGCGTCGCCCGCCTCGGCCACGCCCGGGACGCCGGACGTGTCCTGGTTCCACGTCACGGATGTGGCAGCGCCGTTGGTGTCGAGCAGCCCCAGAGCGCCGCCGCGGAGCAGCCAGGCGGCGCCCGCCCCCGCTCTGCTTCCGATGGCCTCACCGGGAGCGCCCGCGATCAGGTCGTCGCGGCCATCACGGTTCACGTCGGCGACGGCGAGGGCGGCGCCGAAGCGGTCGCCGTTCTCGGCCACGCCCGGGACGCCCGCCGTGTCCTGGTTGAGGGTCTCGGCGGGGCTGCCGAACGAGCCGTTCGCGCTTCCGTAGTGGACGTGGACGCTGCCTCCCTTGGCGACGTTCTCGGGGCCGCAGGGGTCGTCGATGTTCTCGTCGGCGATCTCACGGCACTCGCCGAGGGCCAGGTCGTCGTTGCCGTCGCCGTCGAAGTCGCCGGCGGCCAGGGCGGTCACGCCGGCATTGTCCGTGTTCCAGAAGTTGGCCATCTCGGACTGTTCGGCGTCCCACTTCCACAGGCGCACGTGGGACTGCGTGAAGGGCTCGTCCACGGTCCAGTACCCCACGGCCAGGTCCGCCGTGCCGTCGCTGTCGAAGTCGCCGGTGGTCAGGACGGGGGCACGGTCGCCCATGTGGTCGGTGACGACGGTCGTGATCATGCTGTCCTCACCCTGGATGACACGGGCGACGACCTTGTCCGTGCCGCCCACCACGATCTCCTTGTTGTCGTCGCCGGTCATCTCGGCCGCCACGACCGACTTGCCGTACGCGGCCGACGGCGACGGCCCGGTCATGGTCGTCGAGCCCGGTCCGGGCCCGTCCGTCGAGCCGCCTACGACGGTGACCATGCCTGCGTCCGTACCGCGGTCGGTGACGTCCTCACCGGGGGCACCGGCGAGCAGTTCCGCGATGCCGTCGCCGTTGAGGTCCACCAGGGCCACGGATGCGCCGAAGCGGTCGCCCGCCTCCGGGGTGCCGGGAACCTCGGAAGTGGCCTGGGTGACACGGATGCTTCCGTGCGCGCCGTCGCCCTTCGGGCCGCCCAGGACGACGTTCACGTACCCGGCCTTGGCCTTGCCGCCGACGGTCCCGTCCGGGACGCCGACGGCGACGTCCACGTAGCCGTCGCCGTTGAAGTCGCTCGGCGTGGTACCGGGTGCGGCAGCGGTGGCGCCGGACGGCAACACGAACCCGGCGGTGGCCGCAACGGCGGCTGCGACGGCATACGTCAGGATGCGGCGGCTGTGTGACACGGAGACTCCCCCTCGGTCGACGGTGTGGGGGGTTGTCAGGTGTGACCGTCGAAGGGCGTAGCTGGTTGTACGGAGTTCACCGGTGGTTGGCGCCGGGTTCAACGTTGGGCGGGCGCGGCCTCGATGTTGCGTGCGCCCGGGACCACGACGCGGTCGTCGCCGGGCCGGCCCTGCCCCGGAAGTCCGTGGTCGTGACCACTGACTCCTTTGGGACGCGATCGCCGTGCCGGCGACGGCTCCGGGAAGGTGCTGTCGACCGCACCTCCGTGGCCGTCACAGCCACATTGCGTCGCTCACGGATCCCAGGCTGGTGCCGGACAGGCGGCGGTGCAGGGTCATGGCCTGGTCCTCGGTCAGGGATGCGACGTGGTCGGCCGCGGCACGCAGAGGGTCGCCGTGGAGGTCGAGTTCCTCGGCCCTGTCGGTGGGCAGCAGACGGGGGGATTCGTAGGTCCAGCGGAGCAGTTCCGAGACGATGCGCTGCTTTCCGTGCTGTTGGGTGGCGAGTGCCGGGCGGTCGATGACGTAGCACCAGACCAGTTCCTTGAGCAGGTCGCAAGCGGCCCGGCGTTCGGCTGGGACGACGAGCCTGGCGCCGTAGCGGATCGCTGCCGGGCCTTCGACCGCCAGCTCTATGTCGCGGGTGAAGTGGTCGATCAAGTTGGCGGTCCGGGCGTTGACGGCGACATCGTCGTCATGGCGGCCGGCGTACGGACCCGGGACCGACAGCGCTTTGGCGATGTCGGCCAGCAGGTGCAGCGCCCCGTCCCGGTCGAAGGCGTCACCGGCGCGGCGGCGCTTGGCTTCCACGTAGTCCAGGAAGCGTTGCGTCTCACGCTCGGTGTCGCCGCCCGCGGCTCCCGGGGGCGGGAGGAGCGCGGCCAGCGGGATCAACCCGGTGCGGTAGAAGTCCTCCACGTCGTGGCAGGCGTATGTGACGTCGTCGGCCCAGTCCATCAACTGCTCCTCCACCGGCACCGCGTCGTCGCTGCGGCCCGCCCTCACCCACGCGAATGCCTGGCGGTCGACCGCGTAGACACCCCACTTGGTGTGGCGCGCGGGATCGCCGTCGCGCGGAGCGCGTTCCCAGGGGTACTTCGTCGCGGCGTCCAGGCAGGCCCGGGTCAGGTGCAGCCCGCGGTGCCCGGGGTACTTGTGGGCAGCGAGGAACGTGAGGATGTGCAGGGTCTGGGCGTTGCCCTCGAAGCTGTCGAGCACACCGCCCGCAAAGTGGAGTTCGTCCATCGTCGCCCGCAGCGCGGTCTCGCCGGCGTGGCCGAAGGGCGGGTGTCCGATGTCGTGGGCCATGCAGGCCGCCTCGACCAGCGCCGGGTTCGGGCCGCCGTAGCGGCGCTCCAGGCGCTCGGCCATCCGCCGGCCCAGCTGGGCGACCTTCATCGAGTGGGTCAGCCTGGTGTGATAGGCGCCGAGTTCACCGCTGGCGACGACCTGGCTCTTACCCGCGAGGGCGCGCCACTGCGTGGAGTACAGGATCCGGTCCACGTCGTGCTCGAATCCCGAGCGCTGTCCGTCGTCCGCGACCCGTCGGCGCAGGGAGTGCTGTTCCAGGTCGTCGTCGCTGTAGTGAGTCGGTCGCATGCCGGGATGGTAGTGCCGTACTCAAGGGCATTCAGCTGATCATGCGCCGACTCGGGCCGAGGCCGGCACCGGCCGACCGTTCCACCGACCTGCGAGGACCCGTTACGGTGCGGCCAACACGAGGGAAAGGGCGCAATGGCCGACTACGCAACGCACGTGCACAAGGCCGAGGAGCTGATCGCTGCCTTGAAGGGGGACAAGGAGTTGAGAGGCAGCATCCGCGGCCTGACGGGCGATCACATCGTCGGCGTCGCTCAAGTCGAAGCACTGCTGGCGCTCGCTGCCGCGATCAACGCCGGAAATGAGCGCCGCGACGAGGCGTGACGTCCGGGCCGTGGAAGGTCCGGTCATCGCCGAGAACGCCTTGGCCGGCTGTTGCCCGCGCCGGGATACTTCACGGATGGACAGGGACCGGACCGCCGACCTGGTTGTTGTTCCCGACGTCGTGGGAATGACGGTCGATGGCGGCGGACAGGCTGCTCACGAGGCCGGCTCGGGGCTGGCTCAACCGGACCCCGACGGGCCTCCGTTGGCGGCGCTGACAGTGACTGGCCTCGGGACGTCGCGGTTGTCGCCTTGCCGGTGGACGCGAAGAGCTGCGAAGCAAGTTCGTCTCCGTTGCTCCGACTCAACCCACGGCGCCGGAGCCGCTCCCTTCGAACGCCACCCGCAATTCACGGAGGCGGACCGCCAGGTGGAGACGCAGGGCGGAGTCCGGGGAGCGCCAGTCGTCGCCGAGCAGGGCCCCGATCCGGTCCAGGCGCTTGAGCAAGGTGTTCATGTGCACGTGCAGGGAGCGCGCGGTCCGGCTCAGGTTCCCGGAGTTGGCGAAGTAGGCGGCCGTCGTGGTGACCAGGTCGGTCGAGCGCCGCTGGTCGTACTCCAGGAGCGGCCCGAGGGAGTCGGTGAGGAACCGGTCCAGGTCGTGCGAGCGTTCAGGGTCGAAGACGAGTGCGTACATCGCGTGCTGCTGGGTGGTCGAGCCCCGGTCGGTCTCTCCCAGGGAGCGCATCACCTCGAGGCAGCGCTGTGTCAGCGTGAACGAGCGGGACCGCTCCTGCCCCTGGATGCGGTCGGCAACCACGAGTACGGGCGTGCCGAGCGTGTGCCGCAGTCGGTGGTGGATCGCGCCGGCCACGTCGTCCACGTCGTCGGCGCGCAACAGCATCGTGGCCCGGCCGAGGTACTCGCCCGCCAGTCCGGACCACTCGGGCGAGAGGGCATTCAGCTGCCGCACGACGTCGCTCGTGGACTTCCCGGGGCTGTCGGCCACCACGAGGACATTGAGGTGATCGACCTCGACTCCACGGGCGATTGCCCTGTCGCGCTGAGCAGGGTGGAGCGGCGGGCGTGACAGCAGTTCCAAGAGCAGCTCGCCACGGACCCGCTCCTCTGCCTCGACGCGGGCATCACGCATGAGGATCAATAGGCCCATGATCTGGGCCGAGCGCTCGAGCATGCGGATGTCCGGCGGCTCCGGCGCAGCGTGACGCGTCAGGGACAGTGAACCGAGGTGGCTGCCGCCGGCCTGGATGACCGCCACGCTGCGGACGGCCCCGTCGTCACCCTGCGCGGTGGCGCACCGCCCGGTCCTGCGCGCCGCCTCTAGCAGCTCCGGTGCCGGTTCCCGGCCGGTCTCCACCACGTCTCCTCCGGAGGAGCGGCTGGCGACGACTCTGTCGTCCCGGTCCAGGACGGTCACCATGCCCTGCAGGTGCTCGACCAGCACCTGCGCCAGGTCCCCGGGCCCGCCACCCGTCAGCACCACGTGAGTGAGTGCCTCGTGAACGGCCGCCGCCCGCTCCATCGTGGTGACCTGGTCCTCGATCGTGCGGTTCGCCTCCTGGAGCCGCTGCACCGAGACACGGCTCTCCTCGTAGAGCCGCGCGTTGTTGAGTGCGATCGCGGCGTGGTCGGCGAAGGCGCTGAAGAGGGCGACCTCGTCGTTCTCGAAGGGTCGTTCGGTGCGGTCGGCGGCGAAGAGGACTCCCACCGCGCGCTCGCCCACCAGCAGGGGTACGCCGAGCAGGGCCATGAGCCCCTCGCCGGCCACGAGCTGGTCGAACGTGGCGTTGTGGCGGAGGGTGCGGGCCTCACGGTAGTTGCTGACCCAGAAGGGGGCCTTGGACTCGATCACTCGCCCGCCCAGACCGGCCCCCGGAGGCATGCGCGCCGAGGAGAACTCCGGCGAGATGGTGCCTGCCGACGCGCTGAGGGTGAGGTTCCCCTCCGCGTCCAGGAGTGAGAGGTAGGCGAAGTCGCTGCCGATCAACTCGTGTGCGTGTCTGACGATCGACGGGAGGACCTCGTCGACCTCGCCGAGGGCGGCCAGCGACCGGGCCGTCGCGTACAGGCTGCTGAGCTCACGCTCGCGCCGCAGCCGGTACGAAGCCAGCTCGTCGTTGTCGGTGGCGCCCCGCGCGCCGGATTCCATGCGTGCCATCGATGCCCCCACGAAGGACCGGAGTGGAATATTCATACACCTTGGGGTCGCCAGGAGTGTATCCACTTTCCATCTCATGGAGCGCTTCCGCGGCCCTAGTCTCACCCCACGCCACACGGTCGTGATGCGCGTCGCAGGCGCCTGTCACACGGGCAGTGACGACGTACGAGGGAGAGGCGGGCCAGGCGGAGTTCGGTTCCCGCGACGAATTCGCGATGGTCACCGGCTCCGCGGGCGGACCCCTGGCGATCCCACGTCCGCTCCTCCGCCGGTAACGGCCGCTCGATACCCGAAGAGGCCGGCCGGCCGACGTCCGCCCATCAACTCCTCCCCAACTCCTAGGGACACCGCATGACTTCATCCGCGCAAGCGCACGTCGACGGCGGCGGCGCTGCTCCCGCCCCGGCTGCCGAGCGTCGCGCCTCCCGGAAACTCCTCGCCGCCGGGCTGATCGGCAGCTCGATCGAGTGGTACGACTTCTTCCTGTACGGCATGGCGGCGGCACTGGCCTTCCCGCACGTCTTCTTTCCCGACTCGTCCCCCCTCATGGGCACCTTGCTGTCCTTCAGCACGTTCTGGGCCGGTTTCGTGGCCAGGCCCCTCGGCGGGCTCCTCGCGGGTCACTTCGGTGACAAGTACGGCCGCAAGCCCACGGTCGTGGTCTGCCTCGTCGGAATGACGGCCGCGACCTTCCTCATCGGCTGCCTGCCGAGCGCCGCGACCATCGGCGTACTCGCTCCGACCCTGCTGGTGGTGCTGCGCTTCCTCCAGGGGATCGCGGCGGGCGGCCAGTGGGGCGGAATCGCGCTTCTCCTCACGGAGTCGGCCGCTCCGAAACGTCGCGGGTTCGCGGGCACTTTCGGTCAGACGAGCGTCCCGGTAGCCGTCATCATCGCCAACCTGGTCCTCATCGCGGCCAGCACCCTCGTGCCGAGCGATGCCTTCCTGAGCTGGGGCTGGCGCATCCCGTTCCTGCTCAGCGCCGTGATGTTCCCCGTTGTTCTCTACATTCAGACGAAGGTCGAGGACACCCCGGACTTCCGGAAGCTGCAGGACGAGGCGGCGCGGAAGCAGCAGGCGACCGTGGTGCGGGCACCCCTGAACGAGGCCGTACGCCGGAACTGGGGCCGCATCCTTCTCGGCTGCGGCACCCTTTCGGCCACGAACAGCCTCTTCTACGTCAGCATCACCGGCCTGCTGAGCTACGGCACGACCACGCTCCACATGGAGCGGAACTCGCTGCTGATGGTCACCCTGCTGAGCTCCGCGCTGATGACGGTGGTCCTCCCCATCTCGGGACACCTGTCGGACAAGTTCGGCCGACGGATCTTGATCCTCGTGGGCGGACTCGGCGTAGCAGCCTGGGCGTTCCCCTACTTCGCGCTGGTGGGGACGAAGTCGGCACCGTTGATCTTCGTCGCGGTCGCCGTCGGGTTCCTCTTCCAGGGACTGACCTACGGCCCGGCGGCCGCCTTCCTCGGTGAGCTCTTCGCGCCGAACGTCCGGTACTCCGGCGCCTCCCTCGCCTACCAGCTCTCGGCCATCGTCGTCAGCGGCGGCACACCGATCCTGATGACCGCCGTCATCGCGGAGACCGGGACGACCACTCTGGTCGCGGTCTACATCGCTCTCATGGGCCTCATCACCTTCGTCAGCGCCTGGTTCCTGCCCGAGACGAACCCTGTGGAGGTGCGCCGGGACCCCGACGCCCTTCCCGGAGCGCACCTCTACCGCTGACCGGTCGGCTGGCCCACACCACGAACGATGAAGAGGGACTGCACATGTTCACTCCGGAAGTTGGATTCCCACTCGGCGACATCCCCGGGACGTATGCGGCCGAACGCCCGGACGCCGTCGCGGTGCGCGCGGACGACGAGGAGCTGACCTGGGGACAGCTGTACCGGGCGAGCAATTCCGTCGCGCACGGTCTCAAGCTGTCCGGTGTCGAGCGGGGACGCATCGTCGCGCTGATGTTGCCGAACGGCCTGGACGTCGTGGTGGCGGCCTTCGCCTGTCTCAAGATCGGCGCCCTCCCGCAGCCGCTCTCGACCGCTCTCGCACCCGCCGAGGAGCGGGCGATCCTCGAGCTGTCCGATCCCGCGGCCGTGGTCGGTCTCGAGGACGGTGTGCCACTGGGTGACGGCCGATTCCGGTCCACGACCGTCGCGAGGCTGCGCCAAGTCGGCGGCGCGGTCGCGGAGTTCGCAACGGAGATCGGTCCGTCGTGGAAGGCGCCGACCTCGGGAGGATCCACCGGCAGGCCGAAGATCATCCTTTCGGGTTCGCCAGGTACGTTCAACGCCTTCGATACGGAGGCCTGGGGCTTGAGGAGCGGTGAGCAGGCACTCATCACGGCGCCGGTCCACCACAACGCGCCGTTCTCGACGGCCATGACGACCCTCTACAACGGCGGCACGGTCACCCTCCTGGGCAAGTTCGACGCCGAGCGGGTACTGGCCGAGATCGATCGGCACGCGATCACCTGGGTGTACCTGGTGCCGACCATGATGCGTCGCATCCTGGCGCTGCCCGAGCAGACCCGGGAAAGCTACGACCTCTCCTCGCTGGTGTCGGTCTGGCACTGCGCGGAACCGTGTCCGCCCGCGATCAAGCAGGCGTGGATCGACTGGCTGGGGGCGGAGAAGATCTGGGAGCTCTACGCCGGAACCGAGGCCCAGGCCGGGTGCACCATCTCGGGCACGGAATGGCTCCGGCACCGCGGCTCGGTGGGCAGCGTGACCTGGGGTGAAATCAAGATCGTGGCGCTCGACGGCACGCCCGTCACCGAGCCCGGAGTCACCGGTGAGGTCTTCATGCGTGTCGTTCCGGGCAACCCGCCCACCTTCCGCTACATCGGTGCCGAGCTGAAGGAGATCGACGGATGGTCGACCCTCGGCGACATCGGCGAGTTCGACGAGGACGGTTACCTCTACCTGCACGACCGCCGCTCGGACATGCTTCTGGTCGGCGGCGTCAACGTCTATCCCGCCGAGATCGAGAGTGCACTCGCCGAGCACCCCGACGTCCTGTCCAGTGCGGTCATCGGGCTGCCGGACGCCGACCGCGGCAACCGGATCCACGCCATCGTGCAGATCGAACCAGGGGGCACGACCACGGCCGAGGAGATCAACTCCTTCCTCACCACCAGGTTGTCGCCCCACAAGCGGCCCAGGTCGGTCGAGCTCGTCGACACCCCGCTGCGCAGCGCGGCAGGCAAGGTGAGGCGCTCCGCGCTACGAGCCGAGCGCCTGGCCGACGCCGGGGCGGCGCGCTGACCGGCCGGCGCCGGCTCCCTCAGCGGGCCGGCGCCGACTCGGACCGCTCCACTACCAAGGCCCAGGTCACAGATCCGGAGGCTCACTTGGAGCGAAGGGAGGCCGTCAGCCGACCTTGCCGATGATGCGTTCCATTTCTTCACGCCCAAAGGCCCGCAGAGTCGTCGTACGGACGTTGCCCACTCCGCCGAGCTGCAGGAACAACGCGGTGGCCGTTTCGTCGTCGGGAGCCTCGACGACGGCCACGAGGTCGTACGGGCCGACGGTCCAGTAGATGTCCAGGAGCTTCGCCCCGAGCTTCTGTGCTGCTGCGCCGAATGCCTCCGCCCTCTTCGCGGTGTCCTTGTAATTCCCGATCCCTTGGTCGGTCCAGTTCAGCAAAGTGACAAACTTCGGCATGCACTTTCCCTTTCGCGAGGGAACACATCACGAGGACAATCCTGGCCGTCGGAACTCGAGCCTGCATGAGGTACGCGCCCGAACGAGGAATACGGGCGGCCACAGATGGTTGATCAGAAAAGTCGGAACGGAAACCGTCCGACACGACGGAGGAACGCGGGGCCGATCCGTCCCCGGCACGCAAAAACGGCCCCCTTGGCGCAGGGGGCCGTTTTTGCTGTTGTGGGCTCGATATGACCACAGCCGGTTTCCGGTGATCGACCGTTACCGGCGTCGCTCTTCGGTGTACGACGCAACGACGTGGAAGCCGCGGTCCGCCAGCACTCCGTCCGAGTTGTACGTCTGAATGAACAGACAGTTCCTGGTGTCGGCGCGGCCCACGACGGTGATCTCACCGGGATCCGAGTCCCCCACGTTGCCGGGAAGCCCGATGCTCGCGACGTAGGTGCCGTTCGTGATCGGCACCTTGAAGCAGACCTGGTAGGTACCGATGAGCTGGTTGACCCTGGTGGCCGACGCGGCACCGAAGCTCTGGCCCCTTACGAGGCTCGCGTTGTCCCTCACGACGGCCCGCACGACCTTCTGGTGCTTCCTCTTTTCCTGCCCGCTGAGCCCCTTGGCGGGCGTCTTCGCGGCATTCGAGGTCTTCGTGTTCGCCGAGTTCGCCGAGTTCGGCGGGACCGGCTTCACCGGGCCGGCTGATTTCACCGAGTCCGCAGCGGAGTCGGCGGGAGTGCTTCCCTGGGCGGCCGCGGGCGAAGCGATGAGAAGGCCGGTGATCAAGGTTCCGGCCACTGTCGAAACACCTCTTGCGGCCCAAGTGATGCGCTTGGACCGGCCATTGAAGCGTCGTGGAGTCCTGACGTCGAATCCCATTCCTGCGCTCCTGCTCTATCGAGTGCGAATGTCACCCAGAAAAGGCGAGGGTGGCTTGCTTCCAGGCCGCCTTCGGCACGAACCTCATGTATGAGATTTCCCGGCGAACAGATCTTTGGGAGTCACTCGGGATTGGTTGACGACCCCCAACCGATGGGGCGCAGCGACCTGTTTCTGATTTGACAAATTCCGCGAGTGCTGTATTCGATATCAGAAAATCTGAGTTATCACCCGCGCGGGCCCTTGAACTACCCCGGATGGGCAGCGCGGCCGGCTCTCTCCACAGCCCGGCTCCAGAGCCGTGAGCGCAGACTGAACAGGCGCGCCGCCGTCCGCTATGTGTCTCGCCGACGCGAGCGCGGCGACCAACCGATCACGCGTTGGGCGCGAGAGCAGTCGAAGCCTCCAGCGTGACCGGTGACGGGTGCCCGCAGCCCGGTGCCGGGGCTGTACTCGGCGAGGAGCTGTTCGGTCGGGCGCGTGACGAGGGTGTCGTTCGCGGTGATGAGCAGGGTCTGGTACGCGTCGTACCCGTCCCGTGGCTCCAGGGCGAGCAGGCAGGCACGGGCAGCGTCCTCAAGGTCGACGTAGCCCCAGAGATTCCGCGCTCCTTCCTCCTCCGAGATGCCGTCGACGAGTCGGCGCACCTCGGCACGGGTGAGGATCCAGTGGAAGCGCAGAGCGGTCACGGTCATGCCGCGGCGGGCGTACATCTGACCCATCCGTTCCATGAAGTCCTTGGTCAACGCGTAAGGGTCGACGTACTGCAGGGGACTGTCCTCGTCCACGGGGACGTAGGGCTGCGTCAGCGGCTCCGGTGACCACGCCGTCCCGTAGATCGACCCGCTCGAAGCCAGAACCGCCGTGCGGACCCCGGCGGTCCACGCTTCCTCCAACGCATTGAAGGTGGACATGGTGTTGGCATGCACCAGATCCGCAGGCACGACCCCTTCCGGACTCGGGATCCCGGCGCAGTGGATGATCGCGTCGGCCGATTCCAGGGACCGGGCCACCGCGTGCCGGTCGAGCAGATCGACCGAACCGCCCGCCCCACCCGCGACATCGGCCTCGACGACGTCATGACCTGCGGCCGACAACTGCCGGCAGACCTCGGCACCGAGCCTGCCACGCGCCCCGCTCACCCACACGCGCATGCGGGCAGACTAGGGGCTCAGGCCCCACCTCTTGCCCGTTCAACCGGCTTTTCGCCAACTCGGCCTTCCCTGGCGCCCGTTCCGATGCCGGCAGCTTCAGCCAGCCACAGTTCCTTGTCGGCCGCGGACAACCGGTGGCTCTGAGGCGTGGGTCTCGTCCCGTCGAGCGGACGAGAATTCGGAGGAGATCCGCGCAGCGATGCGGAACACTCAGGCTGACCGATGAGTTCTGCCAGGCATGCCGGTCTTCACCGGTGTCCACAACCACGTTCGTACCGACGGCCCCTGGCCGCGAAACGACTGTGACCTGAACCACGACGAGGTGCTTCCATGTCAGCTGCGATCCAGGAAAGACCGGCCGTGCGGGCGGGCCGCACACCGACGGTGGTGCGGCTGCTGGTACTGGCCACGTTCGTGGTGATCCTCAACGAGACCATCATGATCAACGCGATTCCGCGACTGATGGATTCGTTGCACATCACCGAACAGTCGGCGCAGTGGTTGACCACCGCGTTCATGCTCACCATGGCCGGTGTGATTCCGATCACCGGCTGGTTCCTGCAACGGGTCACCACGCGCCAGGCCTACGCGATAGCGATGGGCGTGTTCCTCGCGGGTACCGCCCTGTCGGCCGCCGCGCCGTCCTTCGAGGTGCTGCTGCTGGGCCGGATCGTGCAGGCCGCGGGCACAGCCGTGATGATGCCCCTGCTGATGACCTCATTGATGATCGTGGTGCCGGAGCAGGACCGCGGCCGGGTGATGGGCAACGTCACCCTGGCGATCTCGGTGGCGCCCGCGCTCGGCCCCGCCGTGTCCGGGCTGATCCTGCAGGTCGGCTCCTGGCGGATGCTGTTCCTGGTCGTCCTGCCGATCGCGGCTCTGGTGACCTTCTTCGGTCTGCGCAAGGTGGAGAACATCAGCGACCCGCAGGTGAGCTCCATCGACTGGCTCAGCGTGGGCGTGGCGGCACTCGGCTTCGGCGGCCTGGTGTACGGCCTGAGCCTCTTCGGTGACAGCGACGGCAGAGTCGGGCTCGGCATCGGCATCGTCAGCGCCGGGGCCGCGACGATCGCGGTCTTCGTGATCCGCCAGCTCAAGCTGCAACGGACCGGTACGCCTCTGATGGACCTGCGCATCCTCGGGCACCGCACGTACACCCTGTCCCTGGTCCTCATGTCCATCGGGTTCATGGCGATGCTCGGATCGATGATCCTGTTGCCGCTGTACCTGCAGAACCTGCGCGGGCTGACCCCGCTGGAGACCGGCATGCTGGTCATGCCGGGCGGTCTGGCCATGGGACTCCTGGGGCCGACCGTCGGAAAGCTCTTCGACCGATTCGGCAGCCGGCCGCTGGTTCTGCCGGGCTCGGTCGCCATGCTGCTCGCCCTCGCCGGGTTCACCCAGGTCTCGATGACGATGCCGTACTGGCAGGTGCTGGGGCTGCACGCGCTGCTGATGGTGAGCCTGGCGGCGACGTTCACCCCGGTCTTCACGCTTGGCCTGGGCGGACTTCCCCCGCACCTGTACTCGCACGGCAGCTCCATGCTCGGCACGCTGCAGCAGGTCGCCGCGGCGTTCGGGACCGCGCTTGTGGTGACTTTGATGTCCGCTCGCACCAGCCACCTGGTCGCCGACGGCGTCGCCGCCGTGCCGGCGCAGGTGAGCGGGATGAAGCTGGCCTTCGGCGTCGCGACTGCCTTCGCCCTGGTGACGATCTTCCTCGCGGTAAAGCTGCCTCACCGCGTCCCGGGCGCCGGCACCGAGGACCACGGCAGCGCCGAAACGGTCCCTCCCGCCGATAAGGCTGCCGTCCAGGAGCAGGGTGTAACGACGGTGAAGGCCGATGAGGGTGCCTGATGGGCCGCCGACAGGTTCCGGGCAATGACTGAGGACTGGCGAAAAGACCGGATCGGCAGCGCTCTTCGGGGTGAGAACCCCACGGTCCTGCGGCGCCTTACGGCAGGATTCGCGGTGATCGGCGACGTCCAGTTCCTACCGGGGTACTCGGTTCTCCTGGTGGACGACCCAGCCGTTGAACGGCTCTCGGACCTGCCGAGGCAGAAGCGTCTGACCTTCCTGTCCGACATGGACAACCTCGGCGAAGCCATCGAGCGAGCGTGCCGGCGCACGGATCCGGCGTTCCGGCGAGTCAACCTGGAGATCCTGGGCAACACCGACGGCTTCCTGCACGCACATGTCTGGCCGCGATTCGACTGGGAACCAAGCGAGTTGGTGGGGGTGCCCGTCTGGCTCTACCCCGGAGACCGGTGGAGCGACGAGCGATTCCGGCTCGGCCCTGAGCAGGACGGTCTCCGCGAGGCGATCGGCCAAGAGCTGGACCAGCTGTACGTCCAGTGAGCCGCGGACGTGCCACGGCCCCGGCGGACCGTGCCGGGGCCGGTCGGCTCAACGACTCAGCGCGTGGCCAGGTTCACGTCGGGCGGGTCCGGGTGTGCGCAGGGCCAGGACGGCGACGTCGTCGTCGTTGTCGTCGGGGCGGACCCGGTCCAGCAGGGCGTCGCTGAAGGAGTCCAGGGGCCGGTGGGCGAGGGAGGCGGCGTGCCGGCGCAGCTGGTTCAGTCCGTGATCGATGGGGTGGCGGGGGGATTCGACCAGGCCGTCGGTGTACAGCAGGAGTGTGGCCCTGGCCGGCAGAAGTGTGACCGCGTCGGGCCGGGGCCCTGTGAAGCCCGTTCCGAGCAGGATGCCGTGAGGATCGCTGAGGTATTCGGCCTGGCCGTCATGGGTGATCACCAATGGTGGTGGGTGGCCGGCGTTGGTCCAGTGCAGCTGCCAGAGCCCGTCGCCCCCGACGCTGATCTTGGCCAGGAGCATGGTGGCCATGGTCACCTCGACTATGTGCATCATGGCATCGTCCAGCCGCGTGACGACATCGCTGGGTGACTCCTGCTGGGACCAGGCGAAGGCCCGCAGCATGTTGCGGACCTGGGCCATGCCGGCGGCGGCATCGAGGTCGTGACCGACGACGTCGCCGATGGCCAGCGCGTGGGCGCCGTCGGCCAGGGCGAAGACGTCGTACCAGTCCCCGCCGACGTAGGACGCGTGCGGAGCCGGCAGATACCGGGCGGTCATCTCCAGCCCGGGCACCTTGGGCAGTTGGGGCAGCAGGTGGCGCTGCATCGTCTCGGCGACCGTGCGCTGGCGCTGGTACAGCCGCGCGTTGTCCAGCGCCAGACCTGCCCGCCTGGTGATGTCCTCCAGCAGTGGCAGGTCGCCGAGAGCGAAGGCGTCTTCCCGCTGGGAGCGGCCCAGCGTCAGGGCGCCGAGCACGTCGCGCAGTCCGCGTATGGGAGAGATGGCAGCGGAGTGCATGGCCGTCTCGGCGAACAAGCGGCGCTGCTCGATCGCGATGCCCGAATCGGGTGGTCCCTGGTATGTGGAGGGGCCGGCGAGGCTGGATGAGGCGCCGCGCAGAGCCCGCGACAGGGGCATCGGGGATTCCTCGGGCACCGGCGGCATGGGCCCCTTCAGGTCATGGCGCTCGACCAGAACCCCTTGCTCGTGAGACATGACCAGAGAACGCCGGACCTCGTCGTTCTCGGTGAGCAGGTCGACGACGGCCCAGTCCGCCAGCTGAGGCACGGCCAGGGCCGCCAACCGGTGCAGAGCCTCGTCGACATCCAGGGTCGACGTGAGCTGTGTTGTCGTCTCCGCCAGGAGGGTCAGCCGTTCGAGTTCCGTGAGCGGTTCGCGTGCCCCGTCCTCGTCCGGTTGCGGGCCGCGCGGCTTCAGCTCGTACAACAGGACCAGAGCGCCAGGTGCTCCGTGGCCGACGGTGCAGGGAGTGATCAGCCAGGCCAGCTGCAGAAGAGTGCCGTCTCCTCGGACGAACCATCCCGCGTCGCTGTGCCTGGTGTTCCCCGTGAGCAGTGCTTCCCTCAACTGGCAGCGGGTGCGGGGCAAGGGGTGCCCATGGCTGTCGCGGTGCAGCAGGTCGTGAGCGTCCTGGCCCATGAGTTCGCCGGAACGTCTTCGCAGTATGGTCCTGGCTGCGCTGTTGGTGGCGACGATGAGACCGTCGCGGTCCACCACGAGGCCGGAGGTCTGCAGATCTTCGAGCGTTCCGTCGACCGGGGAAGCCGACCGTGCCTGGGAACCGATCACGGGCGGAGCAACCGTACCGGGTTCGGTGTTCATGTCCCTCCTCAGCTGGTCGACTCTGGCTTCCCGCTTGGGATCATTGCATGCAGGACCTACCCCGTGGCCGTCTGCCGAGAACCGCGCGGGGGCGGCCGCGGGAGTGCCGGTGAACCGCGGTCGACGGTCGCCCGTTGAGGTCCCTGGCCGGAGAGCCGATGGGCGCGTTTGCCTTGGTCGGCGCCCCCGGCCACTGGGCCGGACATGGTGATTCCCCTGCTCACAACGCGGGTTCGATTCCCGTCGACCGCTCCATCGCCAGGTCCCAGGGGGCCTTCGCCCCGAGAGGGGAGTGCCCCAACTCCCTTCTGGCGGCGTCCTGTTGGAGCCGACCGCGGCTCGGGCTACACCCTGTGGCGTCGAGCCGCTCGGGAACCGCTTCGCCGTCGGGTCGGCTACATCATCGACGCGGAGGAGTTCAGCGGCTGCTCGGCCCAGATGGTCTTGCCCTCGTGCACGTAGCGAGTGCCCCATCGCTGGGCGAGTTGAGCCACGAGGAAGAGTCCGCGGCCGCCCTCGTCCGTGCCCCGGGCCCGGCGCATGCGGGGGGAGGTGCCGCTGGTGTCGGAGACTTCGCAGATGAGGTCGCGGTCACGGATGAGGCGCAGGGTCATCGGCCCGTCGGCGTAGCGGTAGGCGTTGGTGACCAGCTCGCTGACGATGAGCTCGGTCGTGACGCTCAACTCCTCCAGCCCCCACTCGGCGAGTTGACGTGTCGTCCGCGTTCGCGCCTCCGCCGCCGCAGTGGGCTCCGCGGGCAGCTCCCAGGTGGCCACCTTCTCCGCCGTCAGGGCCCTGGTGCGGGCGATGAGCAACGCCACGTCGTCGGCGGGCCGTTCGGGCAGCAGCGCATCCTCCACCGCGGTGCACGTCTCCTCCAGCGTGCGGCCGGCTCCGGACAGCGCTCCGCGCAGACGCGCCAACCCGTCGTCGAGGTCCCGCCGACGGGCCTCGAGGAGGCCGTCGGTGTACAGGGTCAGCAGGCTGCCGTCGTCCAGTTCCAGCTCGGTGGTCTCGTACGGCAGCCCGCCCAGGCCGAGCGGCGGGCCCGCGGGAACGTCGGGGATGCTCACCTCTCCGTCCGGGGTGACGACGGCGGGCGGCAGATGCCCCGCACGGGCCAGGGTGCAGATCCGGGAGACCGGATCGTAGACCGCGTAGAGGCAGGTCGCGCCGATGAGTTGCGGTGAATAGGCGTCGTCCTTCTCCTGCTCCGAGGCCAGGCGCCCGACGAGGTCGTCCAGGTGGGCGAGTACCTCGTCCGGAGTGAGGTCGAGGTTGGCCAGCGTGTGCACGGCGGTGCGCAGCCGTCCCATGGTGGCCGCGGCGTGGGTGCCGTGTCCGACCACGTCACCGACCACGAGGGCGATGCGGAGTCCGGACAGCGGGATCACGTCGAACCAGTCGCCGCCGACACCGGTGGTCGGGTCGGCCGGCCGGTAGCGGTGGGCGATCTCGGCCGCGGGGTGTCCGGGGACTTCGTGCGGCAGCAGGCTGTGCTGGAGGGTGAGTGCCGCCTGGTGCTGCTGGGTGTAGCGGCGCGCGTTGTCGATGCACAGCGCGGCGCGGGAGGCGATCTCCTCCGCGAGCGTGAGGTCGTCCTCCTCGAACGGCGCCGGCCGTCGCGACCTCCACAGGCCGAGGGTGCCCAGCACGATCCCGCGCGCGGCCAACGGCACCACCATCAAGGAGTGGACGCCCAGCTCGATCGCGCGCTCGGCCGGCTCCGGGCCGCCGGACGACCACGGATGGCGGCCGTCCAGTTGCGTTTCGAGGATCGGACGCTGCTCGATCACGCACCGGAAGTGCGGAGAATCCGGGGGAAAGGACGTCACGTCGCCGACGGGAACCATGACCTGCGACATCTCCGGCGGAACACAGTGCACGGCCATCCTGCGCGCCGGTCCGGACGCCCCCGGCATCGGCTCGTCGCCGCGGATCACCGGCTGCAGCAGGTCCACGGAGGCGCAGTCGGCCAGGTCGGGCACCACCGCCTCGGCCAGTTCGCGAGCGGTCTTCGCCACGTTCAGGGTGGTGCCGACGCGGCCGCTGGCCTCGTTGAGCAGCGCCAGCCGATGACGGGCCCGGTAGCGGTCGGTCACGTCCTCGACCATCTGCGCCACCCCGAAGACCCGCCCGGCAGGGTCCTGCATCCGGAAGGCGGAGACCGACACGATCATCTCCCGGGCCGGGTCCAGAGTGGTCCGGCAGAGCTGCTCGGCGAAGAGCGAGGACCTCCCCGTCTCCAATACCTCCCGTAGTTGCGCGTCCACCGCGTCCGCATCCGGCGGCAGCAGGAAGTCGCCCACCCGCCGGCCGCTGTGTTCCTCCGCCGGGAAGTCACTGAACTTCGCGATCGCCCGGTTCACCCGCAGGATGCTCAGGTCCGGAGCGAACACCGCGAGTCCGATCGGGCACTTGCGGAACAGCCCGTACAGGAGAGAGCGCTCCGTCTCCCAGCGGTCCACGTCTTCGGCCGGGGCGCCGACGAGGATCCACTCGCAGCTGGAATCCGGCCTGACGACAGCCCTGGCCCGGCACCCCAGCTCCACGCGGTGCCCGCGGCGGTGCCGCACGGGCACGACGCCGAACCGTCCCCGGTCCTCCCGGCATGCCGCCACCGATTCCATGACCGCATCGCGGTCACCGGGGTCCAGCAGGACGTCACCGGCCGGCCGGCCGAGCACCTCTTCGGGCGAATAGCCGAGCAGCTCCTCGGCCCGCTCGCTCCAGCCCACGACCGTTCCGTGATCGTCGAGTACGAGCGAGGCCGCGGGGCCCACCGCGAATGGGTCCTCCGGCCCCTCGCCGAACAACGACGCGTCCATCACCACCACCTCGTGCCTTCCCAGCGGGACCACGCGGGAGCACCGCTCGAGAGTGGCTCCTCACCGTGACCCGATGGCAGCACCTCCGATGCTGAACCCAGTATCGGCCCCGGGCGCGATCCTCGCGTGCTCGCCGTCGCACGCCGCGGGGTCACCCGGTTGCCGCGGGCGGGCAGCGGTACGCGCCGGCCGAACTCACTGCGAGGCCCGAGCACTGCCCGGAGACGACGGCAAGAGCGCAAGCCGGGTCGGGACGTCTCGGCGCCGCGCCTGCCCGCGTTCATGGATGACCAGTGCGAACCGCCGCCGCACCCTTGTCAACACCTGCTTTCCGTTGAGACGTTGCGCGCACCCTGCGCCGAGAAGTCGCTCGTCCCGCGTACGAAGCGAGCGCCGCTCGTGATCCGGCAACAGATGCTTGGAGAAGCCATGCCCACCCTGACCCGCGGTGCCGCTCTGATCCACTACACCGATACCGGCGCCCCGCCGGAGAAGCCGGACGCCCCGACGATCGTCTTCGGGCACGGTCTGCTGTTCAGCGGCTGGATGTTCGAGCCACAGGTGAAGGCGCTGGCGCACGAGTTCCGTTGTGTGACGGTCGACTGGCGGGGGCAGGGCGAGTCGAACGCACCGGCGGGCAAGTTCGACATGGACACCCTCAGCCTCGACGCCATCGCGCTCATCGAGCATCTGGACGTGGGTGCCGTGCACTATGCCGGGCTCTCCATGGGAGGTTTCGTCGGCATGCGGATCGCCGCGCGCCGCCCCGAACTGCTCCGCTCACTCACCCTGCTCGACACGAGCGCGGGTCCCGAGGACCCCGACAAGGTGTCCCGCTACCGCCTGCTCGCACGCGTCTACCGGCTCATCGGCATCAAGCCGGTCAAGAAGCAGGTGCTGCCGATCATGTTCGCGCCGAGCTCCCTGGCCGACCCCGCCTTCGCGGCGGTCGTCGACGAATGGGTGGCGCGCCTGGCAAAGGCCAAGCGGTCGGGAATGACCAAGGCGATCCACGGTGTCACCGACCGCGAGCCGATCGAGGGCGAGCTCGGCGCCGTCACCGCGCCGACGCTCGTCATAGTGGGCCAACAGGATGCGGCGACCCCGGTGCACAAGGCCGAACTCATCGCCGCACGGATCGACCGTGCCCGCCTCGAGATCGTCGAGGCGTGCGGACATTCGAGCAGCGTGGAACAACCGGCTCGGATCAGCCAGTTGATCGGGGATTTCGTCCGCGACCACTGAGCGGTTCTCCGGGCGCGGGGGGCGCTCCCCGGCGCCCGGGCGACTTGGGGTAGTCGTCGCCGTTGCTGGCCGAGCAGGGGCGGCAGGCCCAGCAGGCCGCAGCAGACGCAGCCCGCCAAGGGTCAAGCCGGGCTTGTGTCTTGACCAGTGTGCTCGCGTCGGGCGGGCCCTCTCTCCCGGCCCGGACCCGCGCGAGCGGCGCGTACCGCCGCGAAATCCCCGACATCACAGCTGAATCCCTGACGTCACTCCTGAAGCCGGTGCGGCCCCGCGCTCAAGAAGCCTGTCGAGTACCGACCGGTCGCTCAAGCGTGCTCGGAGACAGCGGGTGAAGCACGCGGTCACGGGACATCTGGTGCCCAGGCCACCGTTCTCACACAATGGGCACGCTCGGACAGACCGTCCGATGACGGGCTCAACACGCGAGCTGTGGCGGGCAGTTCAGCCGCAGCGCATCCATCCAGGAGGACTCGACGATGAGATCACGAAGATCCCGAAGACCGGACGCAGCCCCGCGTGCGGTGTCGCGCCGCCGCCTTGCCACAGGTGGTGCCTTACTCGCCGTACTGCTTCTCGGTTCACTGCCCGCACAGGCAGCACACGCAACGGCGAGCGCGGACGCGTCAGTCGCGGCGAGCACGGACGCGCAGCAGAACCGGCTCCCCGCGACCCAGCAGGTGACCGTCCGAGGCGGCGACTCCGTCTACGCAGCGGGGCGCGTGTGCACGGTGAGCTTCAACGCCACCGACGGAACCAACGACTACGCCATCAGCCCGGGTCACTGCGTGGAGGGCGCGACCACTTGGTACGCCGACCCCGCCTTGACCGTCGTCGTCGGCACGACGACCGGCTCATCCTTCCCCGGCAACGACTACGGGCTGATCCGCTACACCAACCCCGACGTCTCCCGCCCGGGCGAGGTCAACACCGGCAGCGGCGGCACGGTCGACATCACCCGCGCCGCCTCTCCCACCGTCGGCCGGTCGATGTGCCATGTGGGACGCGTCAGCGGCTTCCAGTGCGGCACCGTCACGGCGGTCAACGTCTCGATCAGCTACCCGGAAGGCACGGTC
Source organism: Streptomyces sp. TAA486 (assembly GCF_000426165.1). NCBI lineage: Bacteria > Bacillati > Actinomycetota > Actinomycetes > Kitasatosporales > Streptomycetaceae > Streptomyces > Streptomyces sp. TAA486. The sequence continues at coordinate 24,800 of NZ_KE384503.1, forward strand.
TACGGCCTCTTCCAGTCAACCGCCCACTCGGAGCCGGGCGACCAAGGCGGCCCCGCCTTCTCCGGTGGCACCGCCCTCGGCTTCATCGTCGGGGCCAGTGCCGGTTCGACCTTCTACCAGCCCATCACGGAAGTCCTCTCCATGTACGGCCTGAGCCTCTCCTGATCCGCGCGTACACCGCTCATACGGCCGCCGCCCGGTGTGCAAGGCCGGCGGCGGCCGTCCGCCGGGCGCCGGCACGTGTGAATACTCGCTTGCACCGCGGGCCACAGCTCAGCATCGTCAAGAGGGTGAGCGACGTACCCGAGCGGTGGAGCCAGGCCGACGTCTACCCGGACATGTGGGCGGACCCCGACGAGGATCCGCGCAACAAGGAAGGCGCCAGCCCTGACGGCGAGTTGGCGACGCTGCAGGACTTCCTCAGCGACTATCGACTGACCCTGAAGATGAAGTGCGAGGGGCTGGATCCGGAGCAGCTGGCCCGCCGGTCGGTGCCGCCGTCGACCATGTCGTTGCTGGGCCTGGTCCGCCACCTCGCCGAGGTGGAACGGGACTGGCGCAACTGGCTCCTCCCGGACGACCCGGCACCGAAGCTGTACGGCGCGGGTGACGGCGACTTCGAGGGTGCCGTTGCCGAACAGGCAGTGGTTCAGGGCGCGTTCGCCGACCTTGCTCGCGAACAGGCGGCAACCGATGCGGTGCTGGCCGAACACTCGGATCTGGGCGCGCGGGTGTGCCAGGACGGCACCGCTGCCCGGGAGTTGTGGGTCCACCGGGTCGAGGAGTACGCCCGCCACTGCGGGCACGCTGATCTGCTGCGCGAATGCGTCGACGGCCGGGTAGGGCAGTAACACACTCTCGGCCCGCGGGACTTGCTCGCATCACCCAGCGGCGGTCAGAGGCTGGTCAGCAGTCCGTCGAGTGGGGCGGGTGCGCGGTCGGGTTCGAGGGCCTCGGCGAGGACGCGTCCGTAGCGGATCTTGCGCCCCTTCTTCGTGCCGAGGAAACGCCGCAGCTGCTGCTGCGCGGTGCGGCCGCGCTGTGCGGGCTGGCGCAGGAAGGTCTGCAGTGCGCGCAGGTCGCCCTCCGCCCGGACGAGCTCCTCCACCCGTGGAGGTCCCAGGGCACGGATGAGTTCGTCCTCCAGGTCCGCCGCGCAGACGAAGAACCCTCGCTGTGCCGCGCCGGCCTGCTCCAATCCGCGGACGTAGTAGCGCCGTTCCGCCTCGTCGCACAGTCCCGTGAGGCGAAGGCCCAGGCCGGACGGCCCGAGGAGGCGCGTGAAGCGCCCGACGCTCATCGCCCCGCCCATCGGCAGGACGCAGACTCCTTCGGCGGCCAGGTTCCGGCCGCGGCCCGCGGCGAGCGCGCTGACCGCTGCGACGTCGCTCGGCCCCTCGACCAGGACTACCGTCCGGACGGGCATTCGCGCGGCCAGCTCCCGCGCGGGGTCGCCGGGGCCACCGGCCGCCCACGCGGTGACCGCCTCCCGGAACGCCCCCATGTCAGACATGGGACGAGTCTCCGTCCTTGCCGTCCGCCGCGGTACGGAATTTCCGCCGGCGGGGCGATGGTCGGCGGTGCGCCCGGGGCCCCCTCGGGCCCGTCCTCGCTCGCCCCCCGCGCACGTCACCGGCTTCGCTCGTGCGTGGTTGCGGCCGTGCCGCCTGCCGGGCCTACGGCAGGAGGAATTCCCGTCCGAGAACGCCTACTTCCTTCGGTGCCTGAAGATGCAGCATGTGTCCGGCCTCCGGCACCTGTGTGACGCGCAGGCCCGGACGGGCGTCCCTCCGCAGCGCTTCGAGCTCGTTGCGCACTCCCGCCACCAGCGCCTCGTTCAGCTCCCGGAGCTGTTCGGGCAGTCGGGTCAGATCCGGTGACTGCCCACCGTGCACGAGGAGCGTGGGGCAGACCACTTCGCGTGCGACGGTGAAGGCGTTCCAGCCCTCGAGCGGTTCCATCAAGGCGGCTTGGGCCGATGCCGCGGGCCTGCGCCTGTGGAGCCCGTCCTTCAGCGGCTGGAGCGAACGCCGGGCGCCGGCTTCCTCCAGCGCCGCGTCCAAGCCGTACACGGCGGCTGTCCGACGGGCCCGCTCGACGGCGAGTTCGGCCTGCGCGGAATCGAGGACGTCCGGTGCGAGTGCCGCTGACTGTGCCGCGAGTTGCCGGGCGCACCGCTCTGCGACGGCCTCGGCGTCCAGGCCCGGGTACAGCTTCGGACAGCCGCCACCGAGGCCGTCGAGGTCGACGACACCCGGGCAGTCGGGCCGCCGTCGGCCGTGGCACAGAGCGATCATGCCGCCGAGGGAGTGCCCGATCACGCGCGGGTTGTCCAGCGCGAGGGCATCGGTGACCGCGTCCAGGTCGGCGAGGTGGGCGGACCAGCCGTAGTCGTCGTCGGCCGGGACGTCGGACCGTCCGTGGCCACGGAGGTCGTACGCGACCAGCCGCATGCCCGTCAGGTGCGGTCGTAACGGCTCCCAGTCGAGAAGCGTTCGGTTCGCTCCGTGACAGAGCACGACGTCCGGGCCGTCACCACCGTGGTCCGCGACGGCTATGTCCCCTGCCGGTCCGGCAATGAGTTTGTGCGGTACTTGCGACACGGACTCTCCTTCGTCTCGGCCGGTGCTCGGCCACGCCGCGCCGGGCGGCTCCCCTGCAACTTCTGCCGCGCCTGCACGGCTCACGCCGGCGCAGCACTTCCTAGGTAAGCTAGCCTAAAACCTAGGACCCCTAGTAATGAATTCGAATCGTGGACGCGGGGATGGAGGTGCGAGATGGTGCGTGCAGGGCTGACGGCGGCCAAAGTGACGGAGGCTGCCGCGGAGTTCGCGGACGAGGTCGGGGCCGACGGGCTCTCGGTGTCCGCACTGGCGAGGCGCCTGGGCGTCAGGGACGCCAGCCTCTACTCACATGTGAAGAGCCTGCGGGACCTGCGCGTGCGCATCGCCCTGCTGACGGGCGTCGAGATGAGCGACCGCATCGGCACCGCCGTGGCAGGGCGGGCGGGCAAGGACGCGCTCATCGCCTTCGCCGACGCCTATCGGCAGTACGCGCTCGACCACCCCGGCCGCTACATCGTGAGCCAGATGGGGTTCTCTCCCGAGGAGGTCGCCGACTCCGCGGGGCTCGTGCGCAGCGTCGAGTTGACGTACGGCATGCTCCGCGCCTACGGCCTCAGCGACCCCGACCTGACCGACGCGGCCCGGCTCCTGCGCAGCACCTTCCACGGCTACATCCACCTGGAACTCAGCGGTGGCTTCGGACACCCCCGTGCCGTACAGGAGTCCTGGAGGCGCTCACTCGAGGCTCTCCACGTGCTCCTGGAGAACTGGCCCTCCCAGCCGGATCGGAGCGAATGATGCACTCACCCACGACCGGGGCACTCGAGGTGCCCGGCGCCACCCTGCACTACGAAAGACGCGGCAGCGGCCCCATGTTGCTGCTCATCCCGGGCGGCGCGGCCGACGCCGGCGTGTACGAAGGCATGGCACCGCACCTCGCCGCCCACTACACCCTGGTGTCGTACGACCCGCGCGGACTCTCTCGCAGTTCCCTCGAAGAACCGCTGTCCGACCAGCGGGTGGAGGTCTGGAGCGACGACGCACACCGGCTGCTCTCCCTGGTCTCGCCAGGAAGGGACGCCTGCGTCTTCGGCAGCAGCTCGGGCGCGATCGTCGCCCTCGACCTGCTGGCCCGGCACCCCGAGCGGCTGCGCCGGGTGGTCGCCCACGAGCCGCCGCTGGTGGAGCTCCTGGACGATCCCGCCCCGCACCGCGCTCTCTTCTCCGAAGTGCGCGAGACCTTCCGTTCGCACGGACCCGGGCCGGCAATGGCCCGGTTCAGTGAGGGCCTTGGGGGCCGGTCCACCGGGACGGCGACGCAACTGCCGCCCGCGATCCAGGAGATGGCTGCCCGGATGCACGCCAATCTCCCGGTCTTTCTGGAACACATGCTGTGCCCGTTCACCGCGACCGCACCGGACATCCCCGCGCTACGCGCCGCCGCCCGCAAACTGGTGGTCGCGGTGGGGCGGGAGTCCCGTACCCAGGAACCACTGCACGGCCCGGCCTCCCGGCTGGCGGAACTGCTGGACCGGCAGCTGGACGAATTCCCGGGTGGTCACGTCGGATGCACCGAGTATCCGCAGGAGTTCGCCGAACAGCTGATAGCCGTGCTCGACCGGAACTAGTCAGAGTTCCTTCGTCATGAACACCCTGCTCGTGCCGGGCGGCAGGCACGGAATCGCTCCGAAGACGGGCCAGCCTGCCGTCCCCGAGCCTCGGGTTGACCGGGGCGTACCGGGAAGGCTGCGGCTCAGCGCGTGTCCGGCCCTTCATCGGCACCAGGGTCGAAGGCGTCCAGCAGACGAACCGGAGCAGCCTGCCTCCACGAATCGGCAAGGATGTCGCGCATTTCGTCACGGTCATCCAGAGCAGCGATACGCACGCGCACCCATGGCGTACCCGCTTCGTGCGGTGGAACCCAGAACTTCTCCGGCTCCGCCGCGATCAGTTCGCCCCGCTCGTGCCTGGGACAACGCACGGCGAACGACGTCTCGTCATCGGGGACCGTGATGAACATCTTGCCGGCGACGCGGAACGTGGGCATGTTCCACGCCTCCTTCTCCACTGTCTCCGGGAATGACAGCGCGATGCGGCGGACGTCCTCTGAGTCGAGCATGGCACCAACCTATGGCGACCCGAGGGCGCCGCTCCCTCACAGCGAGCTTCGCCGTGTCATCCGCCGACGCCGCCTCGCATCACCCGCCCGCGGACGGCCTGTCCTGACGTCGACGGTTGTTCATCCAGGCGTCCCCATGGCACGCGCTCCTCCTGAAAGAATCTTCGGGCCCGCTCCCCACACCCCGCGAGGTCGCAGACTCATGCCAGGACTCGATCGACGCCGCTTCCTCCAGATCGCAGGCGCGACAGCGGGCTTCACCGCCCTGTCGAGCAGCATCGAGCGCGCCGCCGCGATCCCCGCGGCGCGCCGTTCGGGCACCATCCAGGACGTCGAGCACATCGTTGTGCTGATGCAGGAGAACCGGTCCTTCGACCACTACTTCGGTGCCCTCAGGGGAGTACGCGGGTTCGGCGACCCTCGCCCTGCGTCACCCGGCGGAAGCAAGACGGTCTGGCACCAGTCGGACGGCACCAAGGACGTACTGCCCTATCACCCGGACGCCGAGAACCTCGGCATGCAGTTCATCGAGGGCCTCAACCATGACTGGCCGGGCGGCCAACAGGCCTGGCACGAGGGCAAGTACGACCAGTGGATCCCCGCGAAGGGCACCGGGACGATGGCGTATCTGACGCGCCAGGACATCCCGTTCCACTACGCGCTCGCCGACAACTTCACCATCTGCGACGCCTACCACTGCTCGATGATCGGAGCCACCGACCCGAACCGCTTCTACATGTGGACGGGTTACACGGGCAACGACGGCAAGGGCGGCGGCCCCGTACTCGGCAACGAGGAGGCCGGGTACGGCTGGACGACGTATCCCGAGCGCCTGGAGAAGGCCGGGATCTCGTGGAAGATCTACCAGGACATCGGCGACGGCCTGGACGAAGAGGGCTCCTGGGGCTGGATCGACGACGCCTACCGGGGCAACTACGGCGACAACTCGCTGCTCTGGTTCAACAGTTACCGCAGCGCCCAGCCTGGCAACCCCCTCTACGACAAGGCCCGCACCGGCACCGACGCCAAGAAGGGCGACGGCTACTTCGACGTCCTCAAGGCCGACGTGCAGGCCGGCAGACTTCCGCGGATCTCCTGGATAGCCGCGCCCGAGGCCTTCTCTGAGCACCCCAACTTCCCCGCGAACTACGGCGCCTGGTACATCTCCCAGGTCCTGGACGCCCTCACGTCCGACCCGGACGTGTGGAGCCGTACGGCGCTCTTCATCACCTACGACGAGAACGACGGCTACTTCGACCACGTCGTCCCGCCGTTCCCCCCGGCCTCCGCCGCTCAGGGAGCCAGCACCGTCGACACCGCTCCCGACCGCTACACGGGCGGCGTCAGCGGCTACGCCCCAGGCCCGTACGGACTCGGTCAGCGCGTGCCCATGCTCGTCATCTCCCCCTGGAGCACGGGGGGTTACGTCTGCTCGGAGCTTCTCGACCACACCTCCATCCTCCGCTTCATGGAGCGCCGCTTCGGCGTACGGGAGCCGAACATCTCGCCCTGGCGGCGCGCGATCTGCGGCGATCTCACGTCGGCGTTCGACTTCGCCCTCAAGGACACCGGCCCCGCCTCGCTCCCGGACACCGACGCGTACGAGCCTCCGGACAAGGAGCGGCACGAGAGCTACATACCGAAGCCGCCCGCCAACCCGTCCCTGCCCAAGCAGGAGGCGGGTTCGCGGCCCACGCGCCCGCTGCCGTACGCCCCGCGCGTCGACGGGGCGGCCGCGTCCGAGGAGGGCACGTTCACGCTCACCTTCAGCGGCGGCGATGCGGCGGGTGCCTGCTTCCTGGTCACGTCGGCAAACCGTGCGGACGGCCCCTGGACCTACACCGCGGAAGCCGGCAAGGAGCTCTCCGACACGTGGAACACGGCCCACTCGGGGGGCACTTACGACCTCTCGGTCCACGGGCCGAACGGATTTCTGCGCGTCTTCAAGGGCCCCGGCGGCACCCGGGGGCCCGAGGTGACCGGCCGCCATCTCCCGGCGAGCGGCGACGTCGAACTGACCATGACGAACCGGGGTGACGCCGACTGCCACCTCACGCTGACGAACGCGTACAGCGGATCGAAGGAGACCTTCGCCGTGCGCGCCGGCGGCCGCACGGTGCACCGGGTGAGCCTGCGGGCGAGCAAGCGCTGGTACGACCTGTCCGTGTCCTCCGAGACGGACGAGTCGTGGCGGCGCCGCCTCGCGGGCCATGTGGAGACGGGCGCCCCCGGCGTCAGCGACCCGGCGACGATGACGGCGTGAGCCGGCGGGGTACATCACCGTGTCGCCGGGCCGCAGCCGGACCCCAGCCCGCGTCCGAACGCCAGGTTGGTCCTCCGTCTGCTCCACCGGTACCGGTTCCTCGGGCGTCCGACGCTTCCACGGCCGTTCACCGAACGGCGGAATGCCGACAGCGCTCTTCTTTCGACGCTACTCCTCGGTCCGCGACGGGAGAGACAGTTCGCACAAATGCGCACTGTGCATATTTTGGCTCACATCACATGACATGGGCATCCGAATCAATTGATCACCCCTGAGCGGTGAGGGGGAATCCGAGGTTCGGTCGGGGACACATCTCGCGCGATTCGGATTGAGCCACGGATCAGAATGCGCCACGTCGCGCCGCTCATGGCTTGTGCTTTCGCATGGTCCTGCAGGGCCTGCTGTTTCTGGACAATGACGCAACGATCCGGAAATCGCGAACAAAGCTTGTCCGAGGGTCGCACGTCGCGCATGTTTCCTGTTGCTCGCCGATGCCCGTTGAAGAAGCGAACTCGCCTGCACGGTACGGGAGTTGGCACCGTGACGTTTGTCACTGAGCGAGCCATCGACAAGTTCCCCGCCCATGTGGTTGAAGTCGAGCCAAACGGGCATCCCACGAACCATTGTGCCCACATTGGTTCACTGACGTGCGATACGTTCCCGCGTCCGTATTGCGAACCGGTCGATCCCTTATCGGGTCGGGGGGTAGCCATTCCCTGCTGCCCTGCATCAGATTGTGACTGCGGAAGTATTAGCGTCTCCCCGCGCCATTCGCCTGTGCGACAACCTCTGGCCGGACAAAGGAGGGCGCCGACCCATGAACCGCAGGACTCTTACGTCACCCGCCCTGGCCGGGCTGCTTGTCTCCGCCCTCGTCGCGTGCAGCGCCGCGGTGGACGGAAAAGAAGACCAGGGAAAGACCATCGTGGTGGGTACGACGGCGAGAGTCGCGGTCACCAAGGACGCTCCCGCGCCCTTCGACCCGGCCGCCTCCTACGACATCAGCTCCTGGAACATCATGCGCAACACGTTCCAGACGCTGCTGCGGCCGCCCCGCTCGGGCACGGAACCTGTGACGGACGCGGCCAAGAAGTGCGGCTTCACCGAAAAACGCAACGATCAGTACAGCTGCACTCTGCGGGACGGGCTGACCTTCTCCAACGGCAACGAACTCAAGGCCGGGGACGTCGAGTTCTCCATCAAGCGCCTGCTCCGCATCAACCACAAGGCCGGTCCGGCCTCACTGCTGAGCAACGTCGGCAAGGTCGAGGCGCGAGGCGACAGCAAGGTCGTCTTCCAGCTGAAGAAGCCTGACGCCACCTTCCCGTACAAGCTCGCCACGCCTGCCGCCTCGATCGTCGACAGCCGGACGTATCCCGCCGACCGCCTCGTCAAGGGCTTCAAGGGAACCGGCTCGGGCCCGTACGCCATCGACGACTTCGACCCCAAGGCCCGCAAGCTTGTCCTGAGCGGGAACGAGGACTACCAGGGCGGTTCCGAGGCGAAGAGCGACAAGGTCGAGCTGCGCTTCTTCACCACCGCGGCCTCCCTTCAGAAGGCGATGGACGCCGGCGACATCGACGTGATGAACCGCGGTATCACCTCCCGGTACGTCCAGCGGCTGGAGGCGGACCGGGACGATCACATCAGGCTCGTCGAGCAGCCGGGACAGGGTGTGCGCTACCTCGTCTTCGACACGGAGGACAAGACGGTGGGACGGCGTGCGGTGCGGCAGGCCTTCGCCCAGGTCGTCGACCGCAAGCAGCTGGTCGGTGACGTCTACTCGCGTACCGCGGAGCCGCTGTACTCCATCGTCCCCGGCGGCCTGTTGGGGCACACGAACTCCTTCTTCAACGAGTACGGGGAACCCGACGTGAAGGCCGCGAAGCGCACCCTGCGCAAGTCCAAGGTGAAGACCCCGGTGAAGATCTCCCTTCACTACCCGCGGACCGGCCGGGGCAGCTCGTCCGCCAACGAGTTCGCGGTGCTCGAGAAGCAGCTGAACGAGAGCGGGATCTTCGACGCAACCGTCAAGCCCGAGGCCCCGAATTCCTACAGCTCCGCGGCGTTCGAGGGGAAGTACCAGGTCTACGGGTTCGGCTGGCTCCCGGACTTCCCGGACGCGGACAACTTCATCGCACCCTTCCTCCAGAAGAACAACGTCCTGAACTCCCCTTACGCCAACAAGGAGATCCGGGACGAACTGATACCGCGGACCCGGCGTGAGCCCAACCGCGCGGACGCCACGAAGAGCTTCGCGCGCGCCCAGAACATCGTTGCCGGCGACGTCCCGGTGCTGCCGCTGTGGCAGGGCAAGCAGTACGTCGCGGCCCACGACGACATCACAGGCGTGGAGTGGGCACTCAACTCCTCGTCGCTGCTTCAGCTTTGGGAGCTCGACCGCGGGGTGAGCAGCTGACACGTGCGGCGCACCCGGCCCGCGACGTCGGCCGGGACGGATCGACGGCCCCCGGGGCCGGCACAGGACGAGACTCCGTGCCGGCCCCGGGGCTTCTTTTGCCGCCCCGACTGTTCCGGCGTTCCCGAGCCTCGTGCGCTGGTCACGCGCCGCATCCTCACCGCAGACCGGCCTGTGCAGTTCAGAACCCAACACCCCTGACCAGGACACAGGAACGCAATGAACGGATGCGTCGCACGCGGCCACCGATCCGGGCGCCGCGTTCACACCTCGCGACGGTTCAGGAGTTCGGAGTCCTCCGCTGCGGCAGCCTGACGGTGCACCGAGGCCGCCGCGCAACGGGGCCCTCCCGGGGACTCTCCGTGGAGAGGCCGCCTTGGCCACGACGAAGGCCCAGGCAATGGACCTGGGCCTTCGTCGGCCCGACGTGCCGTCCGGGCCCTTCCGACCGTTCCCCAACTGACTGGCAGCCACGGAAGGTTGACAGCAGAGGCGTCTCCCACCACCCTTTCACTACTTGATTAGTGAAAGGGTGGTGGCGGTGCGTGCTCACGTTCCGGATCGACCGGCGCAGCGGAGTGGCCACGTACCTCCAGATCGTCCAGCAGACCAGGCAGGCACTCCGGCTCGGTCTGCTGGAACCGGGCGACCGGCTGCCCACCGCCCGCGAGGTCGTCGAGGCGACCGCCGTCAATCCGAACACCGTGCTCAAGGCGTACCGCGAGCTCGAACGCGAGGGGCTCGTGGAGGCGCGCCGCGGCCTCGGCACGTTCGTACGGAGATCACTGGACGGCGCGTCCGCCGGCTCGCCTCTCGGCACAGAGCTGGCCGACTGGCTGAAACGCGCACGTGAGGCGGGACTTGACCGCGACGTCGTCACGGCGTTGTTCAATTCCGCATTGGACCAGGAGTTTCCCGAGGGGGATCGATGACTGAGGCCGAAGACGCCGAAGACAACGGGAACAGCGAGGCCGGGCAGACCGCCGGACGGACCGCCGGACAGGCCATCGGGGAAGCCGGGAGCGGCGAGGGGACCACAGCCGCGCTCGAAGCGTTCGGCCTGGGCATGGGCTACGCGCGCAGCCGCCAACACGTGCTGCGCGACTGCACCTTCCGGCTGCCCGCGGGGCGCATCTGCGGGCTCGTCGGGCCGAACGGGGCGGGCAAGTCCACCCTGCTCGCGATAGCGGCCGGGCTGATGCGGCCGACCGAGGGGACCGTACGGCTGCTGGGCACGACCCCGGCAGCGGCGCGTGAGCGCATCGCGTACGTCGCCCAGCACAAGCCGCTCTACCCGCAGTTGACCGTCGAGGCGACGCTGCAGCTCGGCGCCGAACTCAACCCCGGCCGCTGGGACCAGGAGGCCGCCGAGCGCATCGCGTACGGAGGGGACGGGATCATCCCCCGGGCGAAGATCCGGACACTCTCGGGCGGTCTGCGCACCCGGGTCTCGCTCGCCCTCGCGTTCGGCAAGAGTCCCGAACTGCTGCTGCTGGACGAGCCGATGGCCGACATCGACCCGCTCGCACGGCACGAACTGACCGGCGCCCTGATGGCCGACGCGGCCGAGCGCGGCACCACCATCGTGATGTCCTCGCACGTCGTCGCCGAGCTGGAAGGCGCCTGCGACTACCTGCTGCTGCTCGGCTCCGGCCGGATACGGCTGGGCGGCGACTACGACGGCATCCTCGACGCCCACCGGGTGCTGACGGGGCTGGGCGAGGACTTCGGCCCACACGAGGTCGTCGAGGAGTACGAGGCGGGACGCGGTCGTACGGCACTGGTCCGTACGACACCGGCCCGTACGGCACCGGTCCGTACGGACGGCGAACTTGCCGCCGCGGCCGATACGGATGCCGGTGGGCCGCACGACGCTCCCGACCGGGAGCCCGGGCCCGGCGCAGAGCCGGACGCCGAGTCCGACGCGGGGTCCGACTCCGAGTCGGGCTCCGAGCGCCGCGGCGAGTCCGACGCCGCGTCCGACGCCGCGTCCGGCCCCGCATCCGGCTCCGCATCCGGCTCCGAGCCGCGCGACTCGCAGGAGCCGGCCGGCTGGGCCGTGGAGGAGCCCACGCTGGAGGAGTTGCTCCTCGCCTATCTCCGCAACCCGGACGTGCCGGACCTGCTGCTCGCCGACGCGATGCCCGCCGGCGCCGCGTCCGAAGCCCGTCAGGAGGCCGCCGCATGAGCACACCGAACGCCACGCTGATCGAGGCATCACCGGAGCCGGTCGTCCGCCTCAGGCCCCGCGGAGCGGTCTGGGCGGTGCTGCGCGTGCACCGTGTCGCGCTGTGGATGTGGAGCGGGTTCGTGGTCCTCGGCGTCGCCGGGCTCACCTGGCTCCACTTCGCGGGCGTGGAGGTCCACGAAGCGCGGAAGGCCTGCGCGGGGCCGGTACCCCAGGGCATGTGCTCCGAGGCGTCCGCCGTCCTCCCGGGCTGGGACTACACGAGCCTCGTCGATCTGGCGGCCTTCTTGATCGCGGGCGTGCCGTTCGCCGTCGCGGCCTACGCCGGCGGTGTGCTCATCGGGCGCGACGTCGAGACGGGCACCGTCGACCTCGTCTGGACGCAGTCGATCAGCCCGCTCCGCTGGCTCGGCGTCAAGCTCGGCGTCGCGGCACTGCTGATCGCCATCGGCACGACAGCGACGGCAGTCGCCTTCCGCCTGGTGTGGCTCTCGGGCGAGAAGAGTCTGCTCGACCCCTGGTACGCGTCCGACGCCTTCAACGCCATGGGGCCGACCGTCCTCGCCTACTCGATGTTCGGACTGGCCGTCGGTGCGCTCATCGCGTTGCTGACGGGCCGAGCACTGCCGGCTCTGGGCGCGGCCTTCGGGGTCACTCTGCTCGTGCGGCTGCTCGGCGACGTCTTCCGCTCCGAGCTGTGGCCGAAGGTCCGCTGGGAGTGGAAGGGCCGAATGCCGGACGACGCGCAGGAGTTCCTGTACGAGGTGCCGGGCTCGCCGGGCCGCTTCCCGAACGTCCCGTCGTCGGATGCCTCCGGCGCCACGCGCGAGATCATGCAGATCCATCCCGCCTCGCACTTCTGGCCCATCCAGTACGTCGAGGCCGGACTCGTCCTCGGCATGGCGGCGCTCGCGGCCGCCGTCGCGTTCTGGGTGCTGCGGGGCCGACTGCCGTGAGGGTCGATCACCCACCGGGGCCCGGGCTCCGCCGTCAACGGCCCGCATGGCCGCGCCACTTCACGTGACGGCCTGCCGGTTCATGTGACGGCCTGCCGGAGTGCGGACCGGGGTGCGGACCCGGGTGCGGTCAGGACGGGCCCCGGTTCTCCTTGCGGCGGACGAACGTGAGCCCCGACCAGTCCCGCTACCGTTTGCCTCACCCGCGACGGCACTTGCGGGCCGCGGGCGATGCGGCGGCCCGGCCAAGAGGCCGCGTGAGGCCGGGACGGTGCGAAGGGCACGGAAAGGGTGATCGGGTGATCGAGTTCCGTTGCGCCGGCCCGGACGACGGGGACGTGCTCGGCGAGATCCACTCCGCCGCCTGGGAGATGGCCTACGCCCCCTTCTTCGAGCCGGAGTTCGCGGCACGCGCTGTTCGGAGCAGACGTACGCGATGGCACGAGCGGATCGCACAGGGGACCGGCACGATCCTTCTCGCCGAACTCGACGGACGCCCCCTTGCCCTGTCCGTCTTCCTCCCGTCCCCGGCCCGGCCGGGCTTCGCGGAGATCGGCACCTTCTTCAACCACCCCGACGGCTGGGGCCGCGGCGTCGCAGCGGCACTGATGACCGAGACGCTGCGCGGCATGCGGGATGACGGATTCGACCGTGCACACCTGTGGACGCTGCGCGACACCCCGCAGTCGCGCCGCTTCTACGCCAAGTGCGGCTTCGCCGAAACGGGCGCGGCGCGGACCTTCGACTTCGGCGACGGCAACCCGCTCGGTCAGGTCGAGTACGAGCGGTCCTGCTGACCAGGGCAAGCGTGGTGCAGGCCACCCACCCGGTCCCCTCGCCGCGCCCCTCACCGGGACGCCGCCCGCGGACTCCCCGAATCGAGCATTCCGCACGGCTTGCACCCCCGAGTGCTGACGTACGTACGGTCCCCGGCACCGAACGTCCGTCGCTGGACAGGGACTTCGGAAGCCGCCGGTCAGGTGTCCAGGTGTCTCGGACCGGTCAGTTGGAGTCCTGCTTGAGTGCCGTGTCGACGGCGAGCGCGGTCGCGACGATCAGGCTGCGCAGAGGCTCCTCGGACTGACGGTGGACCTCGAGGACGTAGTTGTCCGCGGTGGTGAACGCCGCCTTGGCCAGTCCGGCCCACTTCTTGGTGATGCGGGCTACCTCGGTGCCGCTCCTGTCCGTGATGGAGAAGTTCCAGGCGCGCCAGTTCTCGGCCTTCAGAGTGCCGATCTGCTGACCGCCCGCCTCCATCGAGAAGTTGATCTTCCCGAAGACGTTCTGCTGCACGATCTCGCCGACCTGTGCTCCGTCGGGACGCTCGACGATCATGCGGGACTTCACGATCTTCCGCGGCCGGGTGAGGACGAGCTGCAGGGCTCCGTGGGCGTCCCGTACCTCGAGGCGGTGCGTGAGGAACTGGTCGGCGTCGGTGAGGAACCGGACCACCTTCTTCGCCTTGCTCTGGCCCGCCTGAACGACGGATCCCAGAACCCGGCCCTCCCCGTCGAACACCCGGTATTCATTGGTGAGTTCGACCAGCTTGCCCTTCTGATTCACCACGACGACCGGTGAGTCGAAGAGAGTGTGGCCGCTCGGCGCTGTGTGCTGCGTTGTCATGACCAGGAACCTAGGCCCGGTTGCGCCCGGGATCCCTGAGTAAGCGCTACTTGTGACGCGTGGCACATCGAGAGCGGCCGGCGCCGCCGGAGGAGGAGAGCGGTCCGGCCGACAAGAGCGGCACGTGGCAACTGCCCCGTGCGGCAACTCCCTGTGCACCGGCGGGTGTTGGGGCGCTCGGCCCTGCTTGCGCCCCCCATGACCCCGCCGAACCGGGCCGGGCTCCCGTGCCGTTCTCAGGATGTGCCGTGGAGGCGGCGGTGCAGGTCGCGGACCTGGTCGGCCAGGCCCGGGACCGGACCCTCCACCACGGCTCCCGGGACGACCTCCTGGATCGGGAGGGTCCGCACGGGAGGCGCGGGTACCCCCAATTCCGCGAGCCAGCCCGCGAGTTGCTCGGAGGAACTCACATAGACGATGCGCCCCAGCCCGACCCAGCCGTGCGCGGCGGCGCACATCGGGCAATGCTCGCCCGAGGTGAAGACGGTCGCCGCCGCCCGCTCGCCGGGAGTCATGTGCGCGGCGGCCCAGCGTGCCAGCTCGAACTCCGGGTGGCGGGTCCGGTCGCCGAGGGCCACGCGGTTGCGGTCCTCGGCGAGGGCCGTTCCGTCAGCGGCGGCGAGTACGGAGCCGAACGGCTCGTCGCCGGCCTCCAGGGCCTCGGTCGCCAGTTCCACACAGCGGCGCAGGTGCCGCAGATCGACGTCATCCATCGTGCTGCCCCCAGGGTGCGATCGTCCGCGGATGCTAGGTCCTCGGTCCCCTCGGCGCACGCGAATTGGGGCCTGCTCGATAATCAGCCGCTTTGTGTTCCGCAGGAATCCGCCGCGCCATATGGGGGCATGTTCACGCCAACATCTGAGTTCTGTCCCCCACCAGGAGGCTGATGTGTTGGTCCGAAATGTCGTCAGAGCGATCCTCGCCGGGACGCTGACGGTTGTTGCCCTGCTGGGCGGCCAGGCGGTGGCCGCCCCGGCGGACTCGCCCCGCGCCGCCGCACCGAGGGTCCTCACCTACGACTCCAGCGGGTCCGCCGAGTTCGCCGACGCGGTGGACGCCGGCGTGCAGGTGTGGAACGAGAGCGTCACGTCCGTCCGTCTCGAGAAGGCCGGGAGCGGCGAGCAGGCCAATGTGCGCATCATCGCCGACGACGGCTGGCCGCGCGCCGTCACCACCAGCCTCGGCAACGGCACCGTCTACTTCGGCCGTGAGGCAGTGCAGCAGGGTTACGACACCACCCGCATCGCATCGCACGAACTCGGGCACATCCTCGGTCTGCCGGACATGAAGCCGGGTCCGTGCTCCAGCCTGATGTCCGGGTCCAGCGCCGGGGTCTCGTGCACCAACCCCAACCCCGACGCGGCGGAGAAGGCCGAGGTCGAGGACAACTTCGGCAACGGCGCCGCCGGCGCGGCCGACCGTCGGGGCACCCTGGTCTTCCAGGACTGACGGCCGAGCAGCAGCTGACCGAGGCCGCGGTGGACCGTGCTCGTCCGGCGGTTCACCGCTGCCTCGCGTCGTCCCGCCGCCCTCCGGCATGCCCCAGGCGGGCCCGTCGGGGCTTCTCCTGCGTCGAAGCCTCGACGTGAACCGAACTGCCTTCCCCGACGCGGGGCTTGCGCCCCGTAATGTTCCCTTCGTGTGAGGTCTCCACGGACGGGACGGAGTCGGGACGTGACCTTCGTGGAGCCGGCCCGCCGTGGACGGCCGGTCATGAGTGACGGCCGTGAGTGAGCCCGTGGGATCTCCCGTGCCGGCCCCGGAGCCCGGGCGGCGGTCGTCGGCGCCGCTGCTCGCGGTGTGCGCCGGGTACTTCATGGTGATCCTGGACGTGACGGTCATCAACGTGGCCGTCCCGGTGATCGGCAGGGAACTGTCCGCCTCACTGACCGGTATCCAGTGGATCACCGACGGATACACCCTGGTCTTCGCCGGGTTCCTGCTGACCGGTGGGGCGCTCGGCGACCGGCTGGGCAACCGCTGGATCTTCTGCTGCGGCGTGGCGGTGTTCACGGTGTCCTCGGGCGCGTGCGCGCTCTCGCCGAGCGCACCCTTCCTGATCGTGGCCCGGCTGGTGGAGGGGCTCGGCGCGGCGCTGATCGTGCCCGGCTCCCTGGCGCTGCTCCAGCAGGCCTACCCGGCGGGGGCCGAACGCTCGCGGGCCTTCGGGCTGTGGGGTTCGATGGCGGGCCTCGCGGCTTCTGCCGGGCCGCTGCTGGGCGGACTGCTGGTCACCACGGTGGGCTGGCGGTGGGTGTTCCTCATCAACCTGCCCGTCGGCGTGGCCTGCCTGTTCCTGACGCTGCGGAACGTGGTGCGCTCGCCGCGCCGTGCGAGCCGGGCACTGGACTGGCCGGCGCAGGTCGCGGTCGTGGCGGCTGTGGCGCTGCTGACGGCGGCGCTCAACGAGGCCGGACGGCAGGGCTGGTCCCATCCCGCCGTCCTCGCCGGTGCCGGCCTGTCCGTGCTGGCCGCAGCGTCGTTCGCGGTGCGCGAGCGCCTGGCCCGGGCTCCCACGCTCCCCCTCGGACTGCTGCGTTCGCGTGCGATGAGCGGCGGAGCGGTGATCGGCCTGCTGTTCAACTTCGCCTTCTACGGCATGATCTTCACCGCGAGCCTGGAGTTCCAGCACGAGCGCGGCTACAGCGCCCTCGGCGCCGGGGCGGCCCTGTTCCCGGCGGTGGCGATGACCATGTTCGCGTCCGTACTGTCCGGGCGTCTCAGCCGGCGGACCGGCGACCGCCCACTGGTGGTCTCCGGCATGCTCCTCGCCGGCCTGGGGCTCGCCGGGTGGGCCGCCGCGGGAACCGATCCCGCGTACCCGCTGCTGGTGGCTCCGATGATGGCCGCCGGGTTCGGCACGTCGTTCGCGCTCACCGGCTCGACCGCATCGGTGATGGGTGCCGCACCGCCGGAGTACTCGGGTGCCGCCTCCGGCCTGTTCAACACCACCCGCCAGATCGGCAGCGCCACCGGCGTGGCGCTCGGCGGCAGCCTCCTCGCCACGGCCGCCGCTGCGGGCAGCGGGCTGCGCACCAGCATGGCCATCGGCGCCCTCGCCTACCTGATCGCCGCGGGCCTCGCATGGCTGTGCGTGCCCGCGAAGCCCGAAAGGACGAAGGGTTCTTGAGGCCGCCCGACGGACGGAGACAGGCTGCGCCTCAGCCGCCAGAGGGGATCGCCCGGCGGCAGAGAGATGGGATCCGGGCCCGGAATACAAGATCGTCAGGGCCTTCCGGTTCCGTCCGCGCGCGGGCTATCCCTGAACGGACGCCCGTGGACCCTGGCGTCATCCGCAGGGAAGGGGACCTGTCATGGACGGCTGGTACGTGGACGACCGCTGCACCAACTGCGACGCCGCCCGTCAGCTCGCGCCCGGACTCATCGGTGAGCGAGCCGGGAAGTCCGAGATCCTGCGCCCGCCGCGCGACGAGGGGGAGTTGCGGCGGTTGCACGCCGCCGCGTTCGCCTGCCCCACGCGCTCAATCCGCCCCCTGTCCGGTCGGCCCGACGATGCGCTCGACCCGTTCCCCATGGCTCTCGATGACAAGGTGCTGATCTGCGGGCACAACTCCGGGCGAACCGCGGGGGCCAACTCGTATCTGCTCGTGCGGGCGTCGGGTGCGGTGATGATGGTCGACACCCCGCGCTGGAGCCCCGAACTGGCCGGGCGTTACGCGACGTCGGGCCGTGTCACCGATGTGCTGCTCACCCACCGCGACCACGCCGCGCACGGCCGCCGCTACGCCGACCACTTCGGAGCCAGGCTGTGGATCCACGAGGGTGACCTCGACGCGGCACCGGACGCGGATCGTGTGATCCGTGGCCGCGAGCGCGTGGAGATCGGTGAGGGAGTCACCGCCCTTCCGCTGCCCGGGCACACCGAGGGCAGCGTGCTCTACCTCGCGGACGACCGGTACTGCTTCAGCGGAGACAGCTTCTACTGGTCGCGCTCGACCGGCGATCTGGAGGTGGCGGAGAGCGTGACCTGGTTCTCCATCGAGGAGCTGGCCGCGTCGCTGACCAGAGCGGCCGGACAGGTGCGCTTCGAGTGGGTCCTCCCCGGACACGGCGACCGGCGCCATCTCGCCGCGGGTGAGATGTCCCGGCGGCTGCAGGCCCTCGCGGAACGGACAGGGCGGCTGCGGCCCCGACCCGTCGACTTCACTGCCGTCAGGTGGTGACGGCGCGGGCCCGTCCTGCTGTGTCGAAACACGGCCGCCGGCGGCGAAGAGCCTGCCGTCGTCCGGGCCGTCCGGGAGCAGGGCGTCGCCCGTCCGCACCAGCGCGCCGCCGGTGAACCCGAGGGCCCGGCGCGGCACCCCGAAGTGAAAATGCCAGGCCAGGGGGTTGCCGGACGGCGATCCGAGCCCGCGCGCGTCGCGGCTGCCGGTGCTGTACTGGCCGGGTGAAGCGCAAGCACACATCGGCGTCTTCCTCGAGCACCGGGCAGTCCGGCAAGGCGGCTTCCGAGGCCGGCCGGGCCCCGCAGACCGAGGAACAGCGCCGCAGGGTTCGGCTCATGATCGAGATCACCGCTCGGGCAGGGGCGTACCGGAAGGGGCTGGTGACGGCCGTCGGCCGCCTCAGCCCGGAGGAGGCGTCGATCCTCGCCGATCTGGAGCGGAACGGGCTTCAGGTGCCGCAACTGCACGACGTGCTGTGCGGCGGCCATGTGCTGGTGGACGATCCGCGGCTGTACGAGGACTGGCGGTCCGCCAAGGGCAGCCGGGCGCGGCTCTCCAGCCACCACCGGGACATCGACAAGGAGCGCTATCCCGACATCGGGATGCGCGGACAGGTCGTACGGGAGAAGCTGCACGGCCGCACGGCGCAGGGCACCTGGGTGCAGCTGGAGAAGACTCCGGCCGCGTTCGGCAAGAGCAAGCTGCCCAGCCTGAACGACCTCCGGCACCTCGCGGACTACGTGGTGTACCGGGTCACCCGCAGCAATGTGGGGCCCTGGGGCCTGTCGCGGATGACGGAGCGGTACCCGATGTACCTGTCGCCGGTCCTGGCAGTGCCCACGTCCCTCACGCCTCCGGTCGCGCGGTCCCTGACCCGGGCACTGCGCCGGATCGAGACGGATGACGATGTGACCGCCGTTTCCCAGGACCTTGCGTCCCGATTCCCCCCGCCCGACCGGGAGGACCTCTCCGGCGAGCTGGGGCAATCGCTGTCCGGCAGGGCCGGAAGGGGCCTGTTCGGCAGTTCCGAGGTGTGGGTCACCGAGACGCCGTCGCGCAGCGCCGCCGACGTTCTGCGGGAGGAACCCCCACCGCCCAGAACGGCCCGTGCCTGGCTGGAGCGGCCGGAGAGACGGGACGGACCGGAGAGAGGGGCAGCATGAGCGACGCGGAACGCGACGGGTCTTCACCGGAGCCGGAGATCGGCGATGCGTCGGTCCCCGAGGGACTGGTCTCGGCCGTGCTGCACCTGGTGGACACCGGGCCGGTACTGCTCGGTGCGTACACGATCGCGGAGCTCACGGCCGTTGACGCGATCGTCGACTTTCTCGAGGCCCGTCCGTCGGACGAGGTGCTCGCCGAGGCCGTCCGGTCGCTCGCAGCACGCCAGTTGCTCGTGGCGGGATCCGACGGCGAGCAGGTCCAGGTCAGAGGAGACCTGGGCATCACCGTGGCGTTCCAGCGGCGGGCCCGGATGGTGCTCGACGCCCGTACGACGGGCACGGGCCCGGGGGAGCCGTGGCGGATCCTGCTGCTCCCCCAGCCCGAGCAGATCTGCCTGATGGTCCGTATCGACGCGCTCGGCGTCCACCAGATCGGCCTGTACAAGCTCGAGGAAGCGCTCCGCGTGCTCACCGACTGGCTGCCACGGGGCCACCTGGCCGACCCCGACCAGCCCATGGACACCGATGCCGTGCTCGCCGCGTCGGAGCGTTCCGCGCTGGTCACCATCACCCACTACACCGCGCAGGGATCGGCCGAGGTCGCGTCCGACAGCACCGATCTGATCCTCGCCCGCAACGACGGACGGCTCCATGTCCTCTCCCGGGACCCTCGCGACCGGGAGACCCTGGTACCGGACAGGGCGGACGGCAGGGACGGCGTGCGCGACAGGCTCGTCGGCCTGCTGACATAGCGGCGACGCAGTCCGGTCTCCCCGCCGGGCGGACGGCCACCCCGGACCGGTCGGTCCCGGGGCCTGGGCCCACCGGGGCAGGCGCCGCCCGGGCCGTTCGACCTGCTGGGCCATGGCCCGGGGCGGCGGCGACGGGCACCGTTGGGAGCGATCCAGTCAACCGGAATCAGCTCGTCGGGAGGACCGCCATGGCTTCCAGCGAAACGCTCCACCGCAAGGACTGGCGGACCGCACTCGATGACCTCAACGCCGAGCACAAGGGAGAACTGGTCACCATCGAGGTGCTGGACCCGTCGGTGGGGCACCAGTACGTGGCAGAGCGCCTGCCGTTCTCCTCACTCGGATACGACCCGAGGGACGACGCGGTGATCGTCGCCGTCGGCGGGGTTCCGCCGCGGTACCCGGTCGTCCTGCGGCACATGGTGCCGCACCCCAAGGGGGTCGAGGTCGCGACGCGGGACATCCCGGAGCCCGCGGTCCGGCTCGTCGATCCGGACGGGAGCATCACCTTGATCACCTTCTACCCGGCGGAATCCGGGAAGCGAGCCTGAACTCGCCCCGGCCGGCTCACCGCCCCTCAGGCCGGTCCGGGGCGTCCCCTGTGGCGGCGCGGCGTCTGCGCGTGAGCCGAAAAGAACGCCCCTCCGGTCGGAGGGGCGTTTCGCGTCCGGTCGGCGGCTTCGGGCCACGAGACGTCAGGCTGTCCGGCCGCCGGTGGTCAGGTGCCCGGTGGTCAGGTGCGCAGGGTGTGGCTGGGCAGCTGACCGAAGACGTCCTGGTAGGCGGCCGAGAACTTCGCGGGGTTGGGGAAGCCCCAGCGGGCGGCGACGGAGTCGACCTTCGCGCCGGAGGTGGGATCGGCGAACTGGAGGTCACGACGCGCGCGTTCGAGGCGGACGCGACGCAGATACCCCAGCGGACTCGTTCCGTACTGGCGGACGAAGCCGTGCTGCAACGAGCGCGGGGACACGGACACGGCCGCGGCGATGTCGGTCAGCGTGAGGGGCCGGTCGGCGTTCATCTCGATGAACGCGACCGCCCGGCGCAGCACCGCAGGCGCTATCTTGCCGGGACCTGGCTGGTAGTCGGCCGTCATCGTGCTGTTCGGGAACGTCTTCACCGCCGCCGTGCCGAGCAGATTGAGGGTCCGTGAGTAGACCAGCGGCTCGGACAGAGGGCTGTCGGGGGACTCCAGCTGACTGGCGACGAAGCCGACCGTGGAGCGCCAGAACCTGTCCATCGCCGGGGAGACCGGTGTCGTTCCGACGAAGCCGAATCCACCTTGCGCGCCGTACTCGGCTGCCGCCTCCTCGGCGGCCTGGAGGGGCACCGAGATGACTTCCTTGTTGAGCCGGTCCCAGCTGATCGTCAGGGGAGCGCCGATGGGACAGACCGCGGTGTCCCCCATGCGGAGCCTGGTCTCCGTGTCACCACCGGCGAAGGTGAGGGTGCCTCCCCGGACGAAGACGAACATCAGGTAGTTGATAGGAGCGCATTCGATGCTCATGGCCGAGTGCGTGAGATGGTCCAGGCTCATCTGTCCGGCGGTCGTACGCCGGCCGTCGAACGTGAATTCATCGGTCTGCCCGTACTGCGGATGGAAGGCGCCGTACATCTCGGCGCTCAGAACTTCCGCCGCTCCGGGATCCGTCGTACGGAACTCGGACTGCTCGACCGGCAGCCGCTCGATATCCACCGACATGGTCGCCTCCCCGCTCAGCACGGGCTGCACCTGTTTCAGGCCTTCTCATTCGACGGTACTCCTCACCGCGCCGGGCACGGACCGACAGCGGAAGGGCGAGGAGCGGCCACCGCTTCCAGTTCCGTAATGCCTGCTCAGTGGGCATGCGCTCACAGACGGAGGTCCGTGGACACAGGCTGTTCGGCCCGGTCGATCGGCGCCGGAACAGGCGCCGGGGGCGGTGCCAGGGACGGGCGGTGCCGGGCGCCGTCGGCGGGACGGACAGCTCCACGGCCGCGGAGCGGGCGTGGCGGGGCCGCCGCGCCGGTCGGGGCGGGCTTCCGGCTCACCCGGTCCGGTCGCCTGCGATCCCCCACGGATCCTCCGGCACCCCCGCCCGCTGGTCACCGGTACGTGCGCGCGCGCTCCCCGCAGTGCGGGCAGTCCGGATCGCCGTCCGCCCAGTGCCAGCAGAAGAGGACTTCCGCCCCGGTCTCCACCGCGAGGCGGTCCGCGAGCACGCGGCCACGCTCCTGATGGGCCTCGCGGTCCGCGTCCGTCGCCGGGTGGCGGCCGGACCACTCGCTGTGGGCATCGATCCACGTCGACCACGCGAGCAGATCCGCGGCCAGTCCCGTGGAGATCCCCAGGTGCACGGGGTTCAGCATGCCGTGCAGCTCACGCCGGGGACGGTCACGGACGGACGGCGCGGTGAACCTCCCCCACACCGGGAAGGCCCCGTAGTCGTGGAACACGTCCAGCCGGAGCGTGCCGTCGGGCCGGGCCTGCGGACACGTGTAGTGGTGACGCCGGAACTCCTCCATGACCGCCTCCCCGTTCCCGCCGCGCAGGCTCCTTCCAGTTGCGCAGGATCCGGGCGCCCACCCTAAGCACGGCCGCCACGTACGGGCGCCCCGTACGACGGAAGAGGCCGGCGGGGACGCGTCGTGGAGCGGCACCGGGCGGGCGGCAGGCGAGCATGTCGGGACCTGGAACTCCTCCCGCACCGAGGCGATCTGATGCCCGACCACGACAGGCCCGCCCCGTCCTCCGCCGACGCGGCACTCACGTGGATCCGGCGGCACCGGCCGCACGAACACGCGTTGTTCGGGGTCACGTACGGACTCGTACTGGCCAGCGCGCTCGTCGCGGCGGTGGAGAATCCGGGGGAGAACCCCGATCCGGTGGCGGATCTGCTGTGGGTGCTGCTCACCGCTGTGGCGACGGCGGCCGCCCACGGCTATGCGCACGCGGTCGCCCACCGCGCCGCCGAACGCCGGACCACCACGACGAGTGCTGTGGGGACGGTGCTTGCCGAGTGGCCGCTGGTCGCCGCCGTGCTGCCCACGGTCGTGCTGATCTGCTTCGCCGTCGCGGGGTGGTGGGGCGAGGCCGAGGCAGTGGAGGCGGCGCTGTGGTTCAACGCCGTCGCCCTCTTCGCGTGGGGCACCTGGGCCGCCCGCATCGCGGGGCGCGGATGGCCGGCGTCGTTCCGTTCCGGCGGCGTGGACCTCGCGATCGGACTCGTCATCATCTTCGCGAACTCCCTGATCCACTAGGCCCTGTCCCAGGTCATTGACTTCAACGAAGGTTCAAGTTGAAGACTCGCGCCATGGAGACCACAACCGAAGTGCCCCCGAGCGGGGCCGTCCTCATGCACAACACGATGAAGATCACCGAGGGGCATCTGGAGGGTTTCAGGGAGGCCATCCGGCGTGCGGTCGCCTTCGTCGAGGAACACGGGCCGCAGCTCATGGTCAGGGTGTTCGTCGAGGAGTCCGAAATGCGGGCCCACAGTTTCCAGTTGTACGGGGACTCCGAGGCGATCCGGACCCACTGGAAGCTGTCCGACCCCTATATCGCCGGGGTGATGGAGCACTGCTCCGTCGAACGGCTGGACCTCTACGGAGACCCGGACGAGGACGTGCGGGCCGCGCTCGCGCCGGGAGCCGCGGGCCCCTTCCCCGTGAGCATCACTCCGCTCTTCACGGGATTCCTCCGCCTGGACGCGGCCGGGAACGCAAGCACGGACGGGAGCACGGACGGGACCACGGACGGGGCATCACACACCGCCGCCCGATAGATCCGGAGCGGCTCGTACCGCCGTGACCTGCACATCTGGTGACGTTCACTCCGCTTCGGGGAGATCCCGGAGCGGAGTTACGCATGAGTAGCACTTACTCACGAATACCTCCTCGGCACGTGTTGGGCTCGGGCACTGCGGAGGCACGGCTGCGATCCATGACGGCCGCGCCGCCGCGTACCAATGACCGATCAAGTGCTGAGGAAAACCATGCGCAACCGTCTCCGGCTCCACGCCGTAAGTACGACAGTCCTGGCCGCCTGCTGTCTGGTGATCACCGGCTGCGGGCCCGAGGACAAGTCCGGCGCCCCCGCCACGTCCACCAGCTCCACGGCCAGCCCCGGCAAGGGGTCCCCGGACGGAGCCGGGAGCACCGGCAAGGACAACCAGGGCTCCGGTGAAGGGGGTTCGGCAGGCGGGGAGGCCGGGGACGGCGGCATCGGCAACCACAAGCCGGACCCGAAGGCCTGCACCTCGAAGAACTCCTCGATCACCATCAGAACGTCCGTCGGCTCGGGCAAGGGTGCGATACAGCTGATCAACAACAGCGGCAAGGAGTGCTCCGTCTACGGTGCGCCGAACCTGGTGCTGAAGTCCTCCGGCGGCGTCGTCCTCAACGACGATCCCCGTACCGACGAGACCAAGGAGGCGCCCCTCGTCGCCGTCCCGGCCAACGGCGGCGTCGTCAGTGCCGATCTGACCTACGAGAGCGGCCCGGTGAGCGAAGGCGGCTCCCAGGACGGCGTCTCCTGCGGCGACCCGGCCGCCTCGGCGGAGGTCTCCAACCAGGACGCGACCTGGCAGGCGGAGATCCGCGCCAACGAGGCCGGGAACGCCGACCCGGTCGAGGACGGGATGATCGTCTGCGGTCCGAAGACCACCGTGGGGCCGTTCCAGGAGTGAGCACGAGGTGTGACAACGGCAGCGCCGGCGCCGGGGGATCCGGTTCCACAATCGCCCGGACCGGCCGCCGTCCACCGTCCGCATGCCTTTCCCGGCTACCGGGCCTTCGCAGGGGAGTAGTGATTACTCATGCGTATCTCCCCGTTCCGTTCAAGAATCCTGGCTGTCGCACGGACCCCGTACGACGGGCCCCTCGCGTGACCGGCGGGGGGCGCTTCTTCCAATGACCGTCCCCCGCGGCCCCCCCACTGTCGCGGGCGCCGGTTCGAGCGAGGAATGGGGATGGGCCAGGTGCCGGTTTCACGTCGCAAGATGCTGACCTTCGCCGCAGCGGGTGTGGCTGCGGCAGCCATCGACGCGGGCGGCGGGGGCCGTGCCGCGCTTGCCGTATCGGAGCTGTTCTCCTCGGGCACCCCACTGCCCAGGAAGGGAGCCGGCACCACGCTCAACAGCACGGTTCTGCCCGGGCCGCCGGACGGGAAGGGCTTCAGGAAGCTCGTCGAAGGCGGGGGCGAGAAGCATCTGCTGCGCACGGACATCACGTCCGTACGGGCGGAGAAGCTGAAGCCGCTCGTGGCGTTCGGGCACCTGAGCGATCTGCACATCGTCGACGACCAGTCGCCGTCCCGGGTGGAGTTCCTCGACCGCTACAACGACGACCCGGACTCGGGCTATCCCTTCTCGGCCGGCTACCGCGCGCACGAGTTCCTGTCGCTGCACCTCGTCGACGCCATGTGCCGTTCGCTCAGACAGCTCGGCGAGGGCCCGAGAACGGGACTCCCCCTCTCCTTCACGGTGGTGACGGGTGACGCCGTCGACAACGCCCAGCTGAACGAGACCCGTTGGTACATCGACCTGCTCGACGGAGGGAAGTCCGTCCAGGCGAACTCCGGTTCACCCAGCAAGGACGAGAGCGTCGCGAACGGGACCTTCGGCCGCAACGATCACTACTGGCGGCCCGAGGACCCGGCGGACCCCGCGAACCGCTACGGCAGCCGCGGATTCCCCCAGATCCAGGGCCTGCTGGGCGCCGCGCGCAAGCCCTTCACCGGCGGCGGCCTGGGGATGCCCTGGTACGCCGTCTACGGGAACCACGACGTGATGGCGCAGGGCAACCTGCCCATCGACACCGACCTGCCGTTCTTCCACTCGCTCAAGTACCACACCGTCAACGGCTCCAAGTGGACCGAAGGCCCCGAACTCCCGGGCAAGTTGGAGGACGTGGACCTCTTCGACGTGATCAAGGCCGTCTTCGACGGCGTCGAGTCCGAGGACGTCACGGCCGATCCGGCCAGGCGCCTGCTGAGCCCCGGGGAGTTCGTCGAGGAGCATCACCGCACGAGCGGCCTGCCGCAGGGCCACGGATTCGAGGCCGGGAGCGAGAAGGCCTACTACGCGATACCGGCCGGCGAGAACGACGTCATCCAGTACATAACCCTGGACTCGACCAACCCCGGCGGGCTCGACAACATCACGCACAACGCGAACGGCGGGATCGACGAGGACCAGTTCAACTGGCTCGAGGAGCGGCTGAAGGAGTCCAGCAGCACCTACTTCGACGCCTCGGGCAAAGCCGTCACGCAGCAGGGGGTACGGGACAGGCTCATCGTCGTCTTCTGTCACCACCCGATTCACACGATGACGAACCTCGAGAACGACTACCGCTCGGGCGAGGAAGTGGAAGCCCTGCTGCTGCGCTTCCCCAACGTCGTCCTGATGGCGAACGGTCACACTCACCGCAACGAGATCAGGCCGCACGCACGGCCCGCGGGCCACGCCAAGCCGGGCGGGTTCTGGGAGGTCTCGGCGGCCGCGCACATCGACTGGCCCGTCCAGAGCCGTGTCATCGAGATCGCCGCAGGTCAGGACAGTGCGGGCAAGGAGTCGATCTCGGTCTTCACCACCGTGCTCGACATCGACGCACCCCTGTCCAACGGCGGCGACCTGAGCAACCCGCGTGCGCTGGCGTCCCTGGCACGGGAGTTGTCGGTCAACGACATCCAGGTCGACGAGAGCCACCGCGGCGGCGAGAAGGACCGCAATGCCGAGTTGCTCCTGCCTGCTCCGTTCCCCGTATCCGGAATGAAATCGCCGCGCAAGGGCTCTGTCGCGCGCCGCTCCGGAGCTCGCGAAGAGCCTGTGCAGACCGGCTGACGCGGGCGTTTCCGTGCGTAGAGTTGCGCCATGGAGGACTCTCGTATGCCGGCGTCAGGGGCGGGCTGGCCCCTGTACGGACGGGACGAGGAGCTCGGCCGACTCACAGGGGCACTGACCGCCAACCGCTTCTCCGGGCTCATCGTCTTCGGCCGGGCCGGCGTGGGCAAGTCGCGCCTGGCCGAAGAGTGCCTGGCGGTGGCGGCGCGGGCCGGTTTCCGTACCGGGCGGGCCGTGGCGAGCAACGCCGCCGCGGCCGTGCCCCTCGGTGCCATCGCGCACCTTCTGCCGACCGGGGTTGACCTCTCCGACCCGGTGAGAGGCTTCGCCGCGGTGGCCGAGGCCATCCGGGGCGGCCGTGATCCGCGGGAGCGGCACGCGGTGTTCGTCGACGACATCCATCTGCTCGACGCGACGTCGGCGATGCTGCTGCGCCAACTGATGGACGCGGGCGTGATCACGCTCATCGCGACGATCCGCACGGGGGAGCACGCCACCGAGGCCGTGCAGGCGCTGACCTCGGGCGAGGCGATTCTCCACGTTGGGCTCGACGCGTTCGACCTTCAGCGGACCGAAGGGCTGCTCCAGGAGGCGCTGGACGGGCCGGTCGCCCGCAGCACCGTGCGCGACCTGCACGAGGCCTCCGGCGGGAACGTGCTCTTCCTGCGCGAACTCGTACGGGGAGCGCTGGAGAACGACACGCTCACCAGCGACGGCGAGGTCTGGGAGGCCGTCCCGGGCGACTGGACGACGGTGCGGCTGGCCGAACTGATACGCGTGAAGGTGGACGCCGTCGCCGGGCCCGGCCGTGACGCTCTCGAACTCCTCGCCAGCTGCGGGTCACTGCCCCTGGCGGCTCTCGAGGCGGACGTACCGCAGCACGTGCTGACGGAGCTCGAACGCAAGGGCCTCATACGCTTCGGCACGGACGGGCGCCGCACACGCGTCTCGCTGGCACACCCGCTCTACGAGGAGGTCCTGCGTACCGCTGTTCCGAACCTGCGGCACAGGGCGATCCAGCTCGAACAGGCCGACAGGATCGAGGCGTTCGGGGCACGCAGACGCGGTGACGCGCTCCGCATCGCCACGTGGCGGCTCGACGCCACCGGCAAGGCCGATCCCGCTCTCCTGCTGCGCGCCGCCCGACTCGCCCACTACGCGCACGACCACCCGCGGACCCTCGCCTTCCTCAACGCGCTGCCGGAGTCGCACCACGACACCGCGACCCGGCTCATGCTGGGCGAGGCGTACTTCATCACGGGCAGCTGGGACCTCGCCGACGCCGTTCTCGCGCAGGCGGCCGAGTCCGCGAGCGACGAGGCCGAACGCATAGCGATCACCGTGACCAGGACGACGAACCTCCTGGTGAGCAACACACCTCTCGACGAGATCCTCGAGGTCAACGAGGCCGTGCGTAATGCGGCCTCCCATGAACTCCTCCGCGAACCACTCCTGGTCAACGAGGGGTTCCTCAGACTCGCCAGCGGTCAGCCCGTCGCGGGCCTGGAGTTGCTGGACCGGCTCGACCCGCACGCCGACCTGTCCATCGACAGACGGATGTGGCTGTGCGGGGCGGCGGTTCGAACCCTTGGGCTCGCCTTCGTGGGCCGCGTGAAGGAGGCCGTGGACTGGGCGGAAGGCGCGTACGCCGCACATGTTCTGACGGACGAGGAGGCACGCCCCGCGCACCCGGCCGTACAGCAGGGGACCATGGTCCTCGCACTCGCGGAGGACGGGCGGCTCGGGGAGGCCGCGGCGCTCTGCGAGAGCGTGAGCGTCGATCTCGCCATCCACAGCCCTCTGTTGAGGATCTTCCCGGCGCTGCTGAGCGCGCGAACGCAGTGGCTTGCCGGTCATCCCGCGACGGCCCGCCGCATGTACGCCGAACTGGCCGCGCTCGCCCGCCGGGAACACCAGGTCAAGGTGCTGCGCTTCGCCCTGAGCGGGCTCGCCGCCTGCGCGGCCGTCCTCGGGGACACCGAAGCGGCGGGGAACGCGCTCACCGAGCTGAACTCCATGGCCGGAGGAGCCCCCGGCTACTTCTCCGTCGGGGAGGAACAGCTCGGCGAGGCCTGGCTGCTGGCCGCGGGCGGTCATTACAGCAGGGCACGAGGCGTGCTGATGAAGGCGGCGGACGCGGCGCGCGCCACCGGCCATCTCGCGTCCGAGGGGCTGCTGCTGACCGATGTCGCACGCCTGGGCGGTGCGGACGCCGTCGCGGCGCGCCTCGACGGGATCGCTGAGCGGTGCGACGGTGAACTGGCGGCGGTGCGTGCCCGGCTGGCCGCGTCGCTCTCGGCAGGTGACCCCGATCAACTCCTCAAAGTCACTGATGAGTTGGAGGCCCTGGGTGCTCATCTTCCGGCCGCGGAGGCCGCCGCCGCTGCCGCCGGCATCTGGCGCCGCCGTGGTGAGAGGCGTCAGGCGACGGCCGCGTCGGTGCGCTCCGGCGCCATCACGGAGGCGCACTGCGAGGGGGCCAGGACCTTCCTGCTCGACACGGTGCGGGCCGCGACTCCCCTGACCGACAGGGAACGTGAGATCGCGACACTGGCTGCCGCGGGTGAACCGAGCAAGGAGATAGCGGCGGCGCTGACCCTGTCCGTGCGTACCGTCGACAACCATCTGCAGAAGGCCTATGCCAAGCTCGGCATCGCCACCCGCCGCGAACTCGCCGCCCACCTGGGGCACTTCGGGTCCGCCGGACCCTGAGCGGCCTTCTCCGGGCCCGGTCCGGCTCCGGCTCCGCTCGTGATCCGCGACTGGCTAGCCGTCCGAGCCGGTGGCCGGCTCCGGTACCTCGACGACGAAGAACAGGAAGCACGTCTTGGTCGAAAGGTCGTGGAAGTCGTCGGGGAACAGGTCACGGGCGGCCGGGTCGGGCTGCGGCTCGCTGATGGCGGTAAGGCGGAAGCCGGCGGTGGTGAAGGCGTCGGTCATCGCGTGGATCGGCTTGCGCCAGAACCTCATCGGGACGGACCGCCCGTTGAACGTCCAGTCGAAGGTGTAGCTGGTGGTCGCGAAGTAGTCGGGCCGGGGGTCCTGGAACGTGTAGGCCACGAACGGGTGCTCCACCGACGCGATCAGCCGGCCGCCGGGCCTGAGTACTCGCCGCAACTCGGCCAGCGTCGGCCCCCAGTCCTCCAGGTAGTGCAGCACCAGCGACGCGACCACGTCGTCGAACGCACCGTCGGCGAACGGCAGTCGGTCGCTCAGGTGGACCACGTGCAGGGCCACGTCGTCGCCGAGCCGCCGCCTGGCCAGGGCCAGCATCCCGGCGCTGGCGTCGATGCCGGTGACGACCGCACCGCGGTCGCGCAGCGCGGCGGACAGCGGGCCCGATCCGCAGCCGGCGTCCAGGATCCGGCGGCCGGCCACGTCTCCGGCGAGGGCCAGCATCGCGGGACGCTCGTAGTAGGCGTTCACGAGGCTGTTCTCGTTCTCCGCCGAGTACGCCTCGGCGAAGCTGTCGTAGTCGTTCGCCCGGTCCCGCGCCGCGGACGGGATTGAGTTCTCGGGCACGTCGGTCACGCGACCCATCGTCTCAGCCCATAGGCCCTGATCCGCCCGAAAGGCCCTAACCGCGACCGTACTTCGCCTCGGCCTTCCAGAAGAAGACGAACCCGCCGGCACCGAGAAGAACGGCCCAGAGGGCAGCAGCGAGCCACACGTGCGGCGGCAGGTTGGACGAGGAGTATCCGTCGATCAAGGCGAACCGGATCAGGTCCATGTAGATCGCCGCAGGGTTCCATTGGAGCAAGTCGATGACCCAGCCCGGCACGCCCTTTCGCCCTTCCAGCATCAGCGGGATGCTGAACATCACGCCGGACGCATACATCCACGTGCGAAGAATGAAGGGCATCAACTGCGCCAGGTCCGGTGTCTTGCTGCCCAGTCGTGCCAGGACCATCGCCAGCCCGGTGTTGAAGACGAACTGGAGCACCAGGGCAGGAATCACCAGCAGCCAGGAGAGTCTCGGGTAACTGCCGAAGGACACGACGAACGCGAGCACGACGATCATCGAGAAGAGCAGTTGCTGGAGCTGCTGCAACGACAACGAGATCGGCAGCGAGGCGCGGGGGAAATGCAGGGCCCGAACCAGGCCGAGGTTTCCTGAAACCGCTCTGACGCCGGACAGGGCGGAGCTCTGGGTGAAGGTGAACACGAATACGCCGGTCACCAGGAACGGTATGTAGACCTCCGTCGCCATTCCTCGGCCCGTCTCCAGGATCAGCCCGAAGATGACGTAGTAGACACCGGCGTTGAGAACCGGCGTCACCACCTGCCACAGCTGCCCCAGCTTGGCCTGGCTGTACTGTGCCCGCAGTTTCGACCGCGAGAAGGTCAGAATGAAGTGGCGCCGATGCCAGAGTTGCCGCACGTACCCGGGCAGGGTCGGGCGGGCTCCGCTGACCGTCAGCCCGTACTTCTCCGCCAGCTGGGCCGGAGTGAGTCCGGCGTCTTCTGGATTTCCGGGAGGTCTTGTCGTCGAACTCTGAGTGACAGTCATCAAAAGGTCCTGGAGCCCCGTTTTCGCCTGGTATGTACGTGGTCGCGAGGCGGTGGCCCGACGGCCGCCGCCTCAATTGCGATACTCCCCCTCGTCGCACGGATTCGCCACCGCATCGGGAAGTCGAGGACGCGGGCCTTCCCGTGCGGCCCGGTGCGCGTGGGCGTTCGGAGGTGTCCTACGAGGCCCCGGGAAGTATCTGCTCCGTCCAGATGACCTTGCCGTCCTTGGTGTAGCGGGTGCCCCAGCGGTCGGCGAACTGCGCGACGAGGAAGAGGCCCCGTCCGCCCTCGTCCGTCGTTGCGGCGTAACGCAGATGGGGCGAGGTGCTGCTGTGGTCGGAGACCTCACAGATGAGGGCACGGTCGCGCAGCAGGCGCACCTTGATCGGCCCGGCGGCGTACCGGATCGAGTTGGTGATCAGTTCGCTGAGGATCAGCTCGGTGATGAAGCCCTGTTCCTCCAGACCCCACTGGGCGAGCTGGGAGGAGACTGCGGCGCGCACGCCGGCGACGGCCGACGGGTCCGACTCCACACTCCACTCCGCGACCTGGCCGGGATCCAGCACCCGCGTACGGGCGACGAGCAGGGCGATGTCGTCGCCCTGGCGGTCGGGGAGGAGCGCGTCGAGCACCGCGTCGCAGCTCTCCTCGGGCGACTGGTCCACGTGCGCCACGGCATCGCGCATCAGCTGGAGCCCGATGTCGATGTCCTTGTCGCGGCGTTCGACGAGACCGTCCGTGTAGAGCACGAGCCTGCTGCCCTCCGGAAGCCGCAACTCGGCGGTCTCGAAGGGTAGTCCGCCTATGCCGAGGGGCAGTCCCGGCGGTACGTCGGGGAACTCCACGGTGCCGTCGGGGAGTGCCAGCGCGGGCGTCGGGTGTCCCGCCCTCGCCATCACGCACGTGCGGGCGACCGGATCGTAGACCGCGTACAGGCAGGTGGCGCCCGTTATCGCCGTCTCGTCGCCCGCGTCGATCGCGTCCTTGTCGATGCGGGCGGCCAACTCGTCGAGGTGACCGAGGATTTCGTCCGGCGGCAGATCGAGGGCGGAGAAGTTGTGCACGGCTGTGCGCAGGCGGCCCATGGTGGCGGCCGCGTGCAGGCCGTGCCCGACGACGTCGCCGACGGCGAGCGCGACGCGTGCGCCCGGCAGCGGGATGACGTCGAACCAGTCACCGCCGACTCCCGCCTGAGCGGGCAGATACCGGGAGGCCACCTCGACGGCACTGTGCTCCGGCAGGGCACGCGGCAGCAGGCTCCGCTGCAGGGCGACGGCCATGCCGTGTTCGCGCGTGTACCGGCGCGCGTTGTCGATGGACACCGCGGCGCGGGAGGCCAGTTCGGCGGCGAGGGAGAGGTCGTCGTCCTCGAACGGCTCGGGCTTCTCCGAGCGCCAGAAGTTGACCACGCCCAGCAGCACCCCGCGGGCGCGGAGCGGCGCGGCGATGAGCGAGTGGATCCCGTACTCCAGGACCCGGTCGGTGCGTTCGGGGTCCTGCTCGCGCCATCCGGCCGCCTCGCTCAGCCGGGGCTCGATCACCGCCTGACCGCTCTCGAAGCAGCGGCCCTGCGGCGAGAGCGCGTCGAACCTGATCAACTCCTTGAGCGGATACAGGGGTTGATCGTCGCGGATCCCGTGGACGGCTGTGCGCCGCATGGACGGCCTGCCGCCGCTCGGTTCGTCCCCGCGCAGCACGGCCTCCGCCAGGTCCACGGTGACGAAGTCGGCGAACCGCGGGACCGCGACCTGCGCCAGCTCCTCGGCGGTGCGCCGCACACCGAGGGTGGTTCCGATGCCGCCGCTGGCGTCGTAGAGCAACTCGAGGCGCTTGCGGGCGACTTCGACCCTGCTGGAGAGGAGTCGCAGTTCGGTGGTGTCACGGATCGTGGCGACCCAGCCGGGAGGCCCTCCGTTGCGGTCGGTGGAACGATTGTTCACGGCGAGCAGCCTGCCGCCCGCAGGCAGCACCTCGTCGGTGGCAACGCGCCCCGGATACAGCAGCGCGCTCATGGGGGCCTCGAGGCCGAGCTCGGAGACGTCGCGCCCCTGGGCGTCGGGGGGCAGGTCGAGCAGCCGGGTCGCCTCGTCGTTGGCGAGCAGCAGCCTGCCCTCGCCGCTGACGATCAGCACACCCTCGTGGACGGCGTGCAGCACCGCGTCGTGGTGCTCGTACATGCGCGTCATCTCGAGCGTGCCGAGGCCGTGGGTCTGTCTGCGCAACCGCCGGCTGACCAGGGCCGTGCCGCCCGTGGCGAGCGCGAGCCCGGCGGCCGCGGCGAAGAGCAGGATCGGCAGCTGCCGGTTCACGACGCCGCTGACCTTGTCGACCTTGATGCCCGCGGAGACGAGGCCGACGACCTTGCCGTCCTGACCGGTCACGGGCACCACGACCTGGACGATGCGGCCGATGGTGCCCTCGATGGTCTCGGCGTGCACACGTCCGGCGAGGGCAGGCCCGAGCGTGCCGACGAACTTCTTCCCGATCCTGTCCCTGAGCGGGTGGGTGTACCGGATGCCCTGATTGTTCATCACGACGACGAAGTCCACGCCCGTACGTTTCCGGGCGGCCTCGGCGGGCCCCTGGAGCCGTGCGCTCGGATCGGACGAGCGGAGCGCGCTCACCGTCCCCGGCGAGTTCGCGAGGGTCTCGGCGACGGCGAGCGACCGGTCGCGGGCCGCCTGCGTACCGTCGCGCCGCACCTGGAGCACCAGCGCGACGACGGCGGCGACGACGAGCAGCAGCACCACGACGACCTGCAGGACGAAGACCTGCCCCGCGACGCTTCCCCCACCCAGCACCGGCCGCCGCAGGCGCCTGCCGGGGTTCAGCGTTGCGGCCAGGGCCCGGGGACGTGTCAGCGGTCCTGCCATTGCCCCTGTTTACACTGCTTGTCCCTGTCAGTCGACAGGCGGTCGGCTGGCTCGAAGGTGTGGTGGAACACGGGGCGGCCTGCCCGCACGCCCCGTGCCCGCTCCTCGTGCGCTCCCTCCGGACTCCTCACGTCATCAGGCTTCGGCCTTCTCGGCGCCGCTCTTCCCGGGGCCCTCGAGCGCCGTGCCCGGCTCGGCGGTGCCGCGCGGCATGAGGATCAGGGCGGCCATGGCAAGCACGCAGCAGCCGACCATGTACCAGCTGATGCCGATGCTGGAGTCGGTGCTCTCGAGGATCGCCGCGGCGATGAGCGGTGCCGGGCCGCCCGCGATCACCGAGGCGAGCTGGTAGCCGAGGCCGGCGCCGCTGTAGCGGACGTTCGCCCCGAAGCTCTCGGCGATCAGCGCGGCCTGCGGCCCGTACTGGATGTCGTGGAAGAACAGCGACAGCACGATGGCGGCCATCACCAGTCCCGAGCTGCCGGTGTTGAGCATCGCGAAGTACGGGAACGCGAAGGCGCCGACGCAGGCGATGCCGATCCCGTACGTCAGCCGGCGCCCGATGATGTCGGAGAGATATCCCCACAGCGGAACGCTGACGAGTCCCACGGCCGCGGCGATGAGGGTGTCGTTGAGCAGCTCTTCCTTGGACAGCCCCACCTTCTCTGTGCCGTAGGTGAGGACGAAGGTGATGAAGAGGTAGAACGGCGCCTGTTCGGAGAGGCGCACGAAGGCGGAGGTGATGACCTCGCGGGGCTGATCGCGCAGCACGCGCAGCACCGGCATCTTCACGACCTCCCGCTCCTCCTTCACCTCCTGGAAGGCCGGGCTCTCCAGCACGCGCAGCCGCACGTACATGCCGATGCCGATCAGCACGAAGCTCGCCAGGAACGGCACGCGCCAGCCCCAGCTCTCGAAGCCGTCGCCCGATGCGGAACTCATCAGCTGGACCATGGCGGTCGAGGCGAGCAGCCCGACCGGGACGCCGAGCTGCGGCCAGCTGGCCATCAGCCCGCGGCGCTTCTTGGAGCCCCACTCCATCGACAGCAGGACCGAACCGCCCCATTCGCCGCCGACGCCTATGCCCTGGACGATGCGGAGGAGCACGAGCAGCACCGGCGCCGCGATGCCGATCGACGCGTATGTCGGCAGCAGCCCGATGAGGAAGGTGCTGACTCCCATCAGCATCAGCGTCATCACCAGGGTCGACTTGCGCCCGACGCGGTCGCCGAAGTGGCCGAATATCGCGGCGCCGATGGGGCGCGCCGCGAAGCCCACGAACTGGGTGCCGAAGGACGCGAGCACGCCGACGTACGCGGACTGGCCGGGGAAGAAGAGCTGCGGGAAGACCAGGGCCGCGGCGGTGCCGTAGAGGAAGAAGTCGTACCACTCGATGGCGGTGCCGACCGTGCTGGCGACCACTGCGCGGCGTCGCTGGCTGCGCACGGTCCCCGGCTCGGTTGCGGGTGTGGACGTGGTCATGGCGGACTCCTCAGGGTGGACTGGCCAGTGATCCACTGAACGAGAGATGCCGGAAGGTTCGAGCCAATGGGGCGCCCTGTCAAGGGAATGCGCCGCACGGCCTGCGGACGGGGCGGCGGCCGGTGGAGAACGAAGCACGACGAGGCGGATCCTGTGAGGAAGTCGGCGGAAGGGTGCCGCCTCAGCCGGCGGGCCGGTGCCTCGCCGGGCGCCCTCAGTGGTCCGGTTCCTCAGTGGTCCCAAGGTCCCCGGTGGTCCTCAGTGGCGGAGTTTCCGGCGGATCCCGTCATAGGTCAGCCCGTCCCAGCCGAGGCGGGCGAGCGTGCGCCCGGTGTGCCGGTAGTCCTCGCCGCCGAGCGTGGAGAACAGGCTGACCAGAGCGTCGGTCATCGGGGTCGGCACGGCGGCGCGTTCCGCGAGCTGCGTCAGGGGGACGAGCGTGGAGGACACGTCCTCCCTGAGAAAGCGGTGGTCCAGGGAGCGCGGCGCGGTGATGTCCCGGTAGACGCGCACGCTGCGCATCGCCTCCAGCAGCGTCTCGCCCTCGCAGCCGTAGTAGCGGTCCAGGAGTTCCACCATGGACGGGACGGGTGCGTCGTACGCCTCGCCCACGCGCTGGAACTCACGTTCCACTTGCTCCATGAGGACCACGGTCCGCTCGGAGAGCCCCTCGCGGTAGAAGAGGAGTTCCTCCGCACGGTCGATGCGGCTGATGTTGGCCAGGGCGATCGTGGCGTGCGCGACGGCGCCGAAGTCCGTGAGACCCCGCTGCACTTGGCAGCCGGCGCGCTCGAGTCCCGGGAAGAGCCCGCGCAGACGCTCTTCGTGCCGTTCGGTAGCCGCGCGGTCGAGGCCTGTGAAGAGGTTCCACTTCTTCTCGCCGTGGATGACCACGCCCTCGTCCTCCCAAGCGCGTGCCGCGAAGAGGGCGTCGGTCTCCACCACGTCGACGGGGCGGCGCCGCATCCGGCCAGCGCATGGCCGAACTCGGCGCTGCCGCAGAGCTTTCCGGAGAAGAGCACGACGACGTGACCGGACCGGAGATGAGGTGCGAGGGCGGCGGCGACGGACCGGTAGGCGGTGGTGACGGTCGCGACGAAGAGCACTCCGCACCGTTCGACGGTCTCCTTCAGGTCGCTGCCGACGGCGGCCAGCGGGAAGCGTCCATGGAGCAGTCCCCGTGCCCGGATCTCACGGGAGCGGCCGATCGCCCGGATCCGCCCGGGGTCGCGGGTGTGCAGATGAACCGGCTCGCCGCGGGACGCCAGGTGAGCGGCGAGAGCCAGACCTTCGCTGCCGGCTCCCAGAACCCCGGTCTCGCCGGAGCGGCGTTCAGGGGACACGCCCGCAGTACCTCCTGTGGTCCTCGCCGGCGGATGGTCGGTCCGCCCGGCGTGCACCAGCGTAGGGCTCGCGGATCATCCGCCCGAAGGCGCCCCCGTCCCTTTCGTGCCGACCTGTACTGCGGTGAACCGACCGGCACCGACCGGCGATCGGCAGGTATGGCCGACGGACCGGTGCGCGCCGCGAACGCCGAACGGGACGGCGCCCGAAGGCGGTTGCTCACTCCCCGGTGGCGCCCGGAGGGGTCCGGCGGCCCATGCGGTCCCGGATCGGCGCGTAGTGCCTGACGATCGCTCCGCGCAGCAGCGCGCTGTCCGCCGCGCCGATCGCGTCCAGGACGGCGACGTGCGCGGAGGCTGTCTGAGCGAGGTCCGTCGTGCCGGGCAGCGCGCCGAGGGCGATGGAGTGGACGTCCCAGAAGGCGCCGGTGAGCTGAACGGCGAGCGCGTTGCCGGTCGCCTGCATCAGCAGCAGATGGAACTCCCGGTCCTCCGCGAGGAACTCCTCCCCGCGCGCCGCCCGTTCGTGCATCGTCGCGGTCAACTCACGCATGGCGGACATCACTTCGGGAGTCGTCCGCTCGACGATCACCTCGGCGAGGCTCGTCTCGATCAGCTCGCGCACGTCGATCAGGTCGGCCATGACGTCCTGGTCGTCCTGCGCGTTGAGCATCCCGCGGAAGGCCAGCGACTCCACCATCGCCGTGAGGCCGAGCCTCCCCACGTAGGTGCCGTAGCCGTGCCGCACCTCGACGATGTCGAGCGCCGACAGCGTCTTCATCGCCTCGCGGATGCGTGACCTGCTCACGGCGAGCTGCTCGCTGAGCTCGTTCTCGGTGGGCATCGGATCGCCGGGCGCGAGCCTGTTGAGGAGGATGTACTCCTTGATCCGGTCCACCACGGACAGCTCCGCCGGGCGGGAGCCGCGCAGATCACCGCCGCGAAGACGGGGCCGGTCACGCGGATCACGGGAGTCGCGGAGGCGGCGGGCATCGAGGGGGCCGTGCTCCGCGGGAAGCTTCTTCGCCGGCATCCGAGGGCGGACCTCCGAGGTCAGGAGCGACCTCGCGGTCGCCCGGGCGTGTGCGTCCCGACATCGGACATCCTATGTCCGCTTCCACAGGTCCCGGCCGGGGGCCAAGGCGGTCTTGCCGCGCCTGACTGCGCCCTCTAGCGTCAGGACATCAGACATCTGACGTCCGATGTGGGGGCGAGGGCAGGCCATGACCGACAAGAGCGAGAGCCCAGAGCGCCGGACGCCCTGGTACCGGGAGATATCCGGCACGCAGTGGCGTTCCTTCACCGCCGCCTGGCTCGGCTATCTGCTCGACGGCTTCGACTTCGTGATCATCACGCTCGTGCTGACCGAGGTGACCGACGAGTTCGGCCTCTCGCCCGTGACCGCCGCAGCACTGGTCTCCGCGGCGTTCATCTCCCGGTGGTTCGGCGGGCTCGCGCTCGGGGCGTTCGCCGACCGCTTCGGACGCAGGAACGCCATGGTCGTCAGCATCGTCCTGTTCTCCGCCGGGTCGGCGCTGTGCGCCGTGGCCCCCGCCTACTGGGTGCTCTTCGCGGCCCGCCTGCTGATCGGGCTCGGCATGGCGGGCGAGTACGGATCGAGCTCGACGTACGTCATCGAGTCGTGGCCGGAGCACCTGCGCAACAAGGCATCGGGCTTTCTGATCAGCGGATTCTCCATCGGGGCCGCGCTGTGCGCCCAGACCTACCGGTTCGTCGTGCCCGAGTGGGGATGGCGGGCCCTCTTCGCCGTGGGCCTCGTACCGATCGTGGTCGCGCTGTGGCTGCGCCGTGCGTTGCCCGAGTCCGGCGACTGGCAGCGGGCGCGTGACGCGCACAAGGCGGGAGCGCGGGGGACGCCCGACATGTTCCGCACGCTCTACCGGAGCGCACGCGCACACATCAACGCCGCCAACACGGCGCTGACGCTCGTCGCCTTCGGCGCCCTGCTGCTCGTCTTCGCCGGAATCGTCCAGGGTGCGGTTCCCGTGACGGGCCTCGCGGTCGTGGTCACCGCGGTCTTCGTCTGCTTCATGGTCCAGTTCTCGGGACGGAGGTGGCCGACGGGAGTCACGCTGATGATCGTCGTCTTCACGGCGTTCCTGTACTCCTGGCCGATCCAGGCCCTGCTGCCGACGTATCTCAAGTCGGATCTCGGGCTCGACCCCGGACACGTGGCCGACCTGCTCTTCTTCTCCGGCTTCGGCGCGGCCGCCGGCTGCGTGCTCGGCGGCTTCCTGGGCGACCGCTTCGGCACACGCAGGGCGTACTGGACGAGCCTCGTCGTCTCGCAGGTCCTCGTCTTCCCGGTCTTCCTCGCCGGGAGCGGGTCGCTGTTCCTGCTCGGGGCGCTCCTCTTCCTCCAGCAGGTCTTCGGGCAGGGCATCTCGGGTCTGCTGCCGAAGTGGATCGGCGGCTACTTCGCGGTGGAGCAGCGCGCGGCGGGCCTCGGCTTCGCCTACAACGTGGGCGCGCTGGGCGGTGCGGTGGCGCCCGTGCTCGGTGCGGGACTGGCGCAGACGATGCCGCTCGGCACGGCTCTGGCGGTGCTCTCCTTCGCGCTGACGGCAGTCGTGATCGTCCTCGTGGCGGTGAACGCACCGCTCCGCGCGCAGCGAGCGCTCGCGCCCGCGCACGTGTGGGAGACGGACGCCCTCGATGTCATTCCACGCGCTCCGGCACCGGCGGCAGTTGCCGACGCCGGGCGGGAAGGCATGACCCCATGACAACCTCCGCGCACTCCGGCCGGTCGTCCGGCAAAGGCCCCGCGACCCGACGCCCACCGCTCACGGGCGGCGTCGTGCCGCCCCTCGTCACCCCGCTCACCGAGGACCGCACGCTCGACATCCCCTCGTTCGAGCGGCTGATCGGCCGGCTCCTCGCGGCCGGGGCCGACGGGCTGTTCGTACTCGGCTCGACGGGCGAAGCGGCGTTCTGCACCGACGAGTTGCGGACCCGGGTCATCAGGGAGGCCGTCCGTGTCACGGAGGGGCGCGCGCCGGTCCTCGCGGGCGTCATCGACACCCAGACGGGCCGGGTCCTGCGGCAGCTCGAAGCCGCTCAGAAGGCGGGTGCGGACGCGGTGGTCGCGACCGCGCCGTTCTACGCCGTCACCCACGCCCCGCAGATCAGGCGCCACTTCGAGATCCTCGGCGAGCGGGCGGACGTACCGGTCTACGCGTACGACATCCCGCTCTGCGTGCACACGAAGCTCGACCCGGACATGCTCGTCGAGCTCGGGCTGAGCGGGGCGCTCGCCGGGGTGAAGGACTCCTCCGGCGACGACATCTCCTTCCGGCGGCTCGCGCTGCGCAACCGCGCCGAGGGCGGACCGCTCACCCTCTTCACCGGGCACGAGGTCGTCGTCGACGGGGCATACCTCGCGGGCGCGGACGGCGTCGTGCCCGGCCTGGCGAACGTCGACCCGGACGGGTACGTACGCATGCACGCGGCCTTCCGCCGAAGCGACTGGGCGGCGGTGCGCACCGAACAGGACCGGCTCGCGGCCCTCATGGAGATCACCCGCGCCGGCTCGTCGGTCACGGGGTGGGGCGCGGGCGTCGGTGCGTTCAAGACCGCGCTGATGCTGCAAGGGGTCATCGCGCACAACCAGCTGCCCGAACCCTTCGAGGCGCTCGACGGCGACGACGTGGAGGCCGTCAAGGCGATCCTCGGTACGGCGGGCCTGCTCCCACCGTCACTCCCCCCGCTTCCCTGACCGCGTTCTTCCGCGTTCTTCCCCGTTGTTCCCCCGCTTCCGTGACCGTGCGAACACGACTCCGCACGGCCCGTGTCACTTGTCTATCGTGGTGGCAAAACCCTGCTGCCAGGGCACCGTCCGCGTCGTACGCTTCCGGCGCGGCGGGTCCGTGATCACTGGTCCGCCGTGACACCACCGCGCCAGGCACGGAAGGACCCTCGGGTTGTCGCTCTTCACGCGTTCGCTTCGGCAGCAGCGGAACAAGGACAAGGAAGATACGGAGAAGGGCGTGAACCCTGAGGCCGGAACCGGCTCCGCCGCGGCCGCGACCACGGACGGGACCACGGACGGGACCACGAGCGGGGCCGAGGACAGGGACGCCGCCGGGTCCACGGGCGCCGCGGATGCGGTCGGCGCCGATGACGCCGCACCCGGCGCGGACGCGCCCGACGCCTCCGCCGGTGACGGCGGCGACAGCAGCACCGGTGCCGGCAGCGGCAGCGGAGGCGGCTGGCGGGAGCGGTACCCCACCGCGGCCCGCTCCGTCTCCGTCACGATCACCGTCCTGGCGGCCGCCCTCGTGCTCGCCGCGCTCCTCCTGCCGAACGCGCTCATGCGGCTCACGCCCAGCGCCTTCGCGCGAATACCCGTGGAGGGGATATTCGGCGCGGTCGTGCTGCTGGTACTGCCGCCCCGGGTGAGACGGTGGGGAGCCGTTCTCGCGGGGGCCCTGCTCGGCCTGGTGACCATCCTGAAGTTCATCGACATGGGCTTCTACGAGGTGCTCGCCCGCCCCTTCGACCTCGTCCTCGACTGGATCCTCTTCGACGACGCGAATTCGTTCCTCAAGGACACCCTCGGCCGGACCGGAGCCGTCGTGGCCCTCGTCGGCATCGTGATCCTGGCGCTCTCCGTCGTCGTCTTCATGGCGCTGGCTGTCAGGCGGTTGAGCCGCATCATGTCCCGGCACAGCGTGGCGACGGGCCGCGCCGCCCTCGCGCTCGGCACCGTCTGGATCGTCTGCGCCGTCTTCGGCGTCCAGACGGGCGACCATGTCGACGTCGCCTCCAGGAACACGGCCCTGCTCGTCCAGCACCGCGTGAAGGCGGTCAAGGCCGGCATGGAGGACGAGAAGGCGTTCGCCAAGGAGGCCCGCGTCGACCGCTTCGACGGCACCCCGGGCGACAAGCTCGTGCCGGCCCTGCGCGGCAAGAACGTCATCTTCGCCTTCGTCGAGAGCTACGGTCGCAGCGCGATCGAGGACCCCGAGATGGCTCCGGGCGTCAACTCCGTACTCGCGGACAGGACCAAGGCGCTGGACGACGCCGGCTTCTCCTCCAAGAGCGGCTGGCTCACCTCACCGATCTCCGGAGCGGGCAGCTGGATGGGCCACTCCACCCTGATGTCGGGCCTGTGGATCGCGAACCAGCAGCGCTACCGCAGCGTCACCTCGAACGACCGCCTCACCATCACCAGGGCGTTCCGCAGGACGGGCGACTACCGGATGGTCGGCATCATGCCGGGCGTGCGCCGCTCGTGGCCCGAGGCGAAGTTCTACGGCATGGACCACGTCTACGACTCCCGCCAACTGGGCTACAAGGGCCCGTACTTCAGCTGGTCGCCCGTGCCCGACCAGTTCACCCTGAAGGCGTTCGAGAAGCTGGAGCACAGCAAGGCCGGCCACAAGCCGCTGATGGCGACGATCATCCTCGCCTCCAGCCACAACCCGTGGTCGCCGCTGCCGACGATGCTGCCCTGGGACGAGCTCGGCGACGGCTCGGTCTACAAGCCGATCCACGACGCCGGTGCACGGCCCACCGAGGTGTGGAAGGACCCGCACCGGGTGCGCGCCCAGTACAGGAAGGCCATCGAGTACTCGGTCGAGAGCCTCACCGAGTACATGGAGAGGTACGCCGACAAGGACACCGTGCTCGTCTTCCTGGGCGACCACCAGCCCGTGCCGACCGTGACGAGCGGCAGCAAGAACAAGGACGTGCCGATCTCCATCGTCGCCAAGGACAAGAAGGTGATGGACAAGGTCTCCGGCTGGGGCTGGAACGAGGGCCTCAAGCCCGACCGCAAGGCGCCGGTCTGGCGGATGGACAAGTTCCGCGACCGCTTCCTGACCGCGTACGGGTCGGAGCCCGAGTCCGGGTCCAAGTCCGGGTCCAAGTCCGGGTCCAAGTAGGCGGATCGCGGCCCGGGCCCCGGGTGGCCCGTTGACCTGCCGCGAACCCTTCGTCCACAGTGGCGGGCATCCCGGCCCGGGCGGTACGCCGTCCGGACCGGCGGCTCCGTGTGCGAGGAGGTTGTGGACGTGACCCCGACGACCCGCCGGCACCCCGCGATCCCGGACCCGGCCGGGCATACGGGCCGCGGGCACCGCCACGCCCGTGCGGTCAGCCACCTCGCTGCCGACGCATTCGCCGGCCCAGCCGTTCCCGTACGCACGGCGGCCGGATGAGCGCCTACGCGGAGCGGCCGTGGCTCGGTCTCTACACGGAGGGCACTCCGTCCGGCATCGTCCCCGAACACGGCACGCTGCTGGAGATGTTCCGCGCGTCCCTCGGACGCGCCCCCGGCGCCGAGGCGATCCGCTACTTCGACGGCGTGCTCACGCCGGCCGACCTGGACGCCGCCTCCGACGCGCTCGCCGTGGCACTCGCGGACCGCGGCTTCGCGCACGGCGACCGGCTCGCGGTGTACGTGCAGAACAACCCCGCCTTCGTCGTCGGCCTGCTCGCGGCGTGGAAGGCGGGTGGCAGCGCCGTGGCGGTCAACCCGATGAACAAGGCGCGCGAAGTGACGTATCTGCTCACGGACTCCGGTGCGACGGCGCTGCTGTGCCTGGACGAGCTCCACGAAAGCGTGGCCTCCGGGGTGGTCGCCTCGGGGGACACACGCGTCGGCACCGTCGTCACGTGCTCGGCGCGGGACTGGCAGACCCGCGACGACCCCCGGCTCTTCGCGTCCCCC
The DNA here is from genome assembly GCF_000426165.1 of Streptomyces sp. TAA486. Taxonomy (NCBI): domain Bacteria; kingdom Bacillati; phylum Actinomycetota; class Actinomycetes; order Kitasatosporales; family Streptomycetaceae; genus Streptomyces; species Streptomyces sp. TAA486. The sequence goes on from NZ_KE384503.1 coordinate 68,759, forward strand.
GACGGGCGCGGCACAGCGGACGCCGCCCGTGACGCGGGCACGCTCGATCTCCTCACCCTCATCGACGAGAACGCGGGGCGCACGCCCGAACCGCACTCACCCGAACCGGACGACGTCGCCGTGCTCACCTACACCTCCGGGACGACGGGCGTGCCGAAGGGGGCGATGAACACACACGCGGGGATGGTCTTCAACACCTGCACCTACCGGGACTGGATGGGCCTGACCTCGGCGGACAGCGTGCTCGGCGTCGCACCGCTCTTCCACATCACCGGCCTGATCGGTCATCTCACGCTCGCGCTGCTGCTGCCGTGCCCGCTCGTACTGGCCCACCGCTTCCACCCGGAGGTGATGCTCGACGCGCTCCGCGAGCACAGGCCGACCTTCACCGTCGGCGCCATCACCGTCTTCATCAGCCTCTCCACCACGCCCGGTGCCCGGCGGGAGGACTTCTCGTCGCTGCGCGTCGTGTACTCGGGAGGAGCGCCCGTCGCGCCCGCGGTCACGGCCCGTCTGCGGGAGGTCACCGGGATGTTCGTCCACAACTGCTACGGGCTCACAGAGACCACCTCGCCGTCCCACATGGTCCCGTTGTACGCGGACGCGCCCGTAGACCCCGCGTCCGGGGCGCTGTCGGTGGGGGTGCCGGTCTTCGACACCGTCGTACGCATCGTGGGCGACGACGGCCGGGAGGTCCCGGTCGGGGAGGCCGGCGAGATCGCCACGTCCGGCCCGCAGGTGGTCCCCGGCTACTGGGGCAAGCCCGAGGCGACCGCCGAGTCGCTGCCGGGCGGCGAACTGCGCACCGGCGACGTCGGGTTCATGGACGAGCAGGGGTGGTTCTACCTCGTCGACCGCAAGAAGGACATGATCAACGCGGCAGGCTACAAGGTGTGGCCGCGCGAGGTGGAGGACGTCCTCTACGGGCATCCCGCCGTGCGCGAAGCGGCCGTCGTCGGTGTCCCGGACGAATACCGCGGCGAGACGGTGAAGGCCTTCGTGTCCCTCAACTCCCCCGACGTGCAAGGCCCGGAGGGGGCCGGGGGAGGGGAAGCCGTCACGGAGGACGCCCTGATCGCCTACTGCAAGGAGCGGATGGCGGCGTACAAGTACCCCAGGTCCGTCGTCTTCCTCGACGACCTGCCGAAGACGTCGACGGGCAAGATCCTCCGCCGCCAACTGCGCGCGGGCACACGGGAGAACGACCGGCCCGCCTGAGAAACACCCCGCCGGTGCGGCTGCCCCTGCCCGACGCGGCCCCGGCTACGCGGCTCTGTCGGAGCGGGACCGACCCGTGCTAGCTTTTTGGTCAATCGCCCAGGGCGAGTGACCAGTTCCAGAACGGAGGGCTTCACATGCCCCGTGGCTACGAGCGATTCGCCTCCCGCCGACGTGCTGAACTCAATGCCGGCGGCACCCTGCTCACCACGCGCGTCGGAACCGTCGAATACGCCGAGCTCGGCCCGGCCACGGGCCTGCCGGTCCTGTTCTTCCCCGGTGGCCACGCCGGCCACGACCAGACACAGCTCCTCTCCCGCCTCGCCGCGTCGGGGTGCCGCGTCATCGGATGGTCCCGGCCGGGATATCTGCGCACCCCCCTGACGACGGGAAGCAGCTTCGCCGCGCAGGCCGACGCCGCAGCGGCGCTGCTCGACGGACTCGGCGTCCCCGGCGCGGTCGCCTACGGGATCAGCGGAGGCGGGCCCATGGCCATCGAGTTCGCACGCCGGCATCCCACGATGACGCAGGGCCTTGTGCTGGAGTCGGCGGTGAGCAGGCGCTACGCACCGAAGATCTCGCCGCTCGCCAAGGCGCTGTTCCTCACGCCTCGCGGCACCTGGCTGACCACCCGGTTCGCTCATCGCCGGCCACGCGCCTACACGGCCGGCTTCGTCCGCCAGGAGTCGACACTCGACCGCCGGAGCAGGCAGCGGGTCGTCGACTGGATACTCGCCGACAGCGGGCGCCTCGCGCTTCTGCAGGCCGTCACGGACTTCATCACTCCGCACGAGGACCGTGCCGAGGGTTCGCAGAACGACCTGCGCCGGTGGGCCGCGCTCGACGACTCGCTCACCGCCGGCGTCCGCTGCCCCACTCTGGTGGTGCACGGCAGCCATGACGGGGACGTCGATCCCGCGCACGCGCACCACTCCGCCTCCACGATCCCGGGCGCGCGCCTGCACATGGTCGAAGAGGGCTGGCATCTGCTGCCGCTCTCGATGGGTGGTGAGTCAGCGTACGAAGCGACGTGCGCCTTCCTCGGCGTCGACGCCGCGGGCCGGCCGGATCAGTGAGCGCCGTTGCTCAGGCCGCGCATGTAGGTGCGGCGGGCGTGCTCCACGAGGGCGATCAGCACCTCCTTGGCCGATTCCCGCTCCCGGGCGTCGCACAGCACGACGGGTGTCTCCGCGTCCAGGTCGAGAGCGTCACGCACGTCCTGGGACGCGTAAGTGTGCGCTCCCGTGAAGCAGTTGACGGCGACCACGAAGGGCAGGCCCCGGCGCTCGAAGTAGTCGACGGCCGGGAAGCAGTCCTGGAGGCGGCGTGTGTCCGCGAGGACCGCCGCTCCGAGCGCCCCGTTGGCCAGTTCGTCCCACAGGAACCAGAACCGGTCCTGGCCGGGGGTGCCGAACAGATACAGCGACAGGGTGTCCTCGAAGGTGATGCGCCCGAAGTCCATGGCGACCGTCGTGGTCGTCTTGGCCTCGACGCCGCCGAGGTCGTCGATGGGCCGTCCGGCCTCGGTGAGGCGTTCCTCGGTGCGCAGCGGGCGGATCTCGCTGACCGCCCCGACGAAGGTCGTCTTGCCCACGCCGAAGCCGCCGGCCACGAGGATCTTCAACGAGACGAACGAGCCGCCGACCCGGTCGGGCCTTTGCTCTTCAGAGTGCACGGAGTCCATTGATCACTTCCCTGAGAATGCGCTCATCGGGCAACTGGGCCGGTGTCAACGGCCGTCCGACGCTGATGTGGCCGGCGTCCAGCAGATCGCCGAGCAGCACGCGCACGACGCCGACCGGAAGGTCCGAGTCGGCCGCGACGTCGGCGACGGACCGCGAGGCGACGCGGCACAGCGAGACGATCGCGGCGTGCTCGGGCGACGGGAACGGCGGCGCGTCCTCGGGGGCCTCCGCGGCGTGGATGAGCGCGATCAGGTCGAACGACTCGCTGGTGGGACGGGCTCGGCCCGCCGTCATCGCGAACAGGCGGACGAGCGGCCCCGCTTCGTCGTCGAACCACTCCGGATGCTCCGGCGGTGCCTCCGGTTGCGGCCCGAGCGGCGCGACGTCGTGCGAACCGTCGTCGAACCAGTTCCTGTGGGAGTCGGTCATGGCGGTCCGGTCACTCCTGGGCCGCTGTGGCGGGCAGCGATCCGCCGGAGCGTGTCGGCACCCCGAGGTGCTCGGCCACACGCCTCACCAGGCGGGCCATCTCGTAGGCGACCAGGCCCACATCGGCGTCGGCGTCCGTGAAAAGGGAGAGGCACGAACCCTCGCCCGCTGCGGCGACGAAGAGGAACCCGCCTTCCAGTTCGACCATCGTCTGCACGACGTGACCTGCCTGGAAGTGACGGCCGACCCCCTTGGCCAGGCTGTGGAAGCCTGAGGCGATGGCGGCGAAGCGCTCGCCCTCGTCCCGTGAGAGTTCGGCGGACGCCCCAATGGCCAGGCCGTCGCCGGAGAGCACCACCGCGTGTCTGACCTGCGGCACCTGGGAGACCAACTCATCCAGTAGCCAGTTGAGTTCGCCGGTTGTTTCCATCGTCCCGGACATCAGGCGTCGTCTCCTTGTGACGGTGTCTCGGCTGTCTTCCCCGTCTCGGACCTTCCGGCGCTCTCGCCGGGGTGGCGCGGCACGGACGGCGGCCGCTCCTCACCGGCCGCACTCCCGTCCGTGTGGCCGTGCGTGTGGCCGTGCGTGTGGCCGTGCGTGTGGCCGTGCGTGTGGCCGGCCCCGGGTCTGCCCCCATGGCCGTCCGCGTCGCCGCCCGCGGGTCCGCGCGCGTGTTCATCGGCGCGGCCTCCGCTGAGCCAGCCGCTGCGCAGGGCGGACATGGTGGCGCGGGCCCGGTCCGGCGTCCGCTGGGCGGCGGGAGCCGGCGGTGCCGCGGCCGCGGGGTGGTGCGGCGAGGCCGCCGGGGGGCCGGGCGGTGCGTCGCGCAGCTGCGGGGCGAGGCTCGCCTGCCGCACCCGGCGCGGCAGCGGCGCGGGCTCCCCGGGATCGGACGGTGTCTGCGGACCGTCTTCGGACGGTGCCTGCGGACCGGCCTCGGACGGTGCCTGCGGCGCGACAGAGTGAGCCCGCGCCGTGGGGTGGTCCGGCGCCGTGGGCCACTTCGGCTCGATGGGCCGCTCCGGCCGGAAGGGCTGGTCCGGCCGGTCCGGCTCCGCGACGGGCAGCGGCCCCGGAGGCGCCGACGACGCTCCCCCACCGGACTCCAGGACGGTGTGCGCCGGGGCGACATCCCCGTCCCCGGGGTGGGAGATGCGCCCCGCCCCGACCCGGTCGCGAGCCCTCTGTGCGGCGGTCCGCCGGGCCTGCAGTACGGGGAACTCCCCCGTCGACGGCAGGTGTTCGGGCATGCTTCCGTCCGCCGAGCCGGGCTGTGCCGCCGACCCCTCCCTCTCCAACAGCTCCTCGGGGATGAGCACGACGGCCGTGACGCCGCCGTACGCCGAACGCTGCAACGAGACCTGGATGTTGCGGCGGTGAGCGAGCCGGTTGACCACGAACAGGCCGAGGCGGTCCGTGTCGAGCAGGTCGACCTGGGAGGCGTCCGCGATCTTGCTGTTGGCGTCCTCGAGGGACTCGCGGCTCATGCCCAGGCCCCGGTCCTCGATCTCCAACGCGAGGCCGGTGCCCACGCGTTCGCCGCGCACCCGCACCTTGGTGTGGGGCGGCGAGAAGACCACGGCGTTCTCGACGAGTTCGGCGACGAGATGCGTGAGGTCGGCGACGGCCGCACCGGACACACGGACCGACTCCGGCACCCGTACCTCGACGCGGGTGAAGTCCTCGACCTCGGCCACGGCCGCCCGCACGATGTCGAGCATCGGCACCGGCCTGCGCCAGCCGCGCACGGGCGCGGCACCGGAGAGGATGATCAGACTCTCGGCGTGGCGGCGCATGCGGGTCGTGAGGTGGTCGAGCCGGAAGAGGTCCTCCAGCTCGGCCGGATCGTCGACCCGGCGCTCCATGCTGTCGAGCAGGCTGAGCTGCCGGTGCAGCAGCACCTGGCTTCGGCGGGCCAGCTTCACGTACACGCCGGAGATCCCGCTGAGCACCTCGGCACGCTCCGCCGCGGCCTTGATCGCGGCGCGGTGCACCGCGTTCAGCGCGGCGCCGACCTGCCCGATCTCGTCCTCACCGCGGCGCTGGACGGGGGCTTCGGCATCGATGTCCACGTCCTCGCCGGAGTGCAGCCGCCGCAGCGACTGGGGGAGCTTGTGTCCTGCCATCTCCAGGGCCGAGTTGCGCATGCCGACGAGTTCGACGACGAGCCCGCGGCCGATCTGCATCGAGATCAGCAGCGAGAGCAGCACACCTGCCAGGCCGAGGACGACCGCCACACCCGAGCTGCCGATGACGTCGAAGGAGAACGGCTCGGCCTTGCCGGCCGCGGTCGTGCTCGCCTTGCGCTCCGCCCCCCGCAGATCCCGCAGGACGGATCCGGCGGCCTCGTCCCACGAGACGGCGGAGACGCCGGATGCGACGTTGCCCGCTCCTGACTCCTCCAACGCCCGTTCCATGGCGGTCAGTTGCTTGTACTGGTCGCTGCCGGCGGCGGCGCGGTAGGCGGGACGGTCGGCCGGCCGCAGATCCTCGACGGCGGACTTCAGCAGGGTCCGGTGGGCGGCGACGGAGCCCGTGAAGAGGCGGTAGCCCTCCCTGGTCATCTGCTTCCCGGCGAGCGCGGCGCCGACGAGGGCGTCCTCGCGGGCGATCATCTCCCGGGCGCGGGAGAGTTCCTGGACGACGCGTGCCTCGGAGGCGACCGCCTCCTCCTGGTCCTGTCCCGGCCCCGAGGGATTCACGCCAGTCAGCGCGCCTCCCACGGCGAACCCGAGCTCGATGGTCTCGGAGTACGCGGTGTAGGCGTCCTCCCAGCCGGTCTTCTCCGAGGTCACGCCCTTGCGCAGGGCCGGCAGCTCCTTCGACGCATCGGTCAGCCGGTCCGCCCTCGCGGGGAGTTCGGGCTGGATCGCGGCGGTGTCGGTGCTGCTGGCGTTGATGCCGCGCCGGAGGCTCGCGGCGGCGGAGTCGGTGGACTTGGCGCGGGTGTTCAGGACACCGAGTCGCGCGGAGTCCGGCTTCGCCAGATAGCGGGCCGCGGCGCTCCGCTCGGCCTGGACCGCGGTGATGTAGTCGCTCGTGGGGGCGAGGAGGTTGGCGCTGACCTCCTTGAACCGGGAGATGTCGGAGACGCTCTGCGCCGTGGTGACCGTCGCGAAGCCCCACAGCGCCATCAGCGAGACGACGGGGACCATCAGCAGCGAAACGATCTTCGCTCGTACGGACTTGGGACGCAGCCGGCCCGGCACCGGCGACCACGGGCGGCCGGGGCGCGCTGCCTGCGGCTCTCGGAATGCGTGCTTCGGTCCGCTCTGCGCGGGCGGCGGCAGCGGCGGCGGGCTCTCATCGTTGTGGCGGCCCTCGACCAGGACCGGCGCGCGGGTTGGACGCATGACTTCCTCGATCGGGAGTGACGAAAGGGCGGGCGCCTGGTCAGGGCGTGGGTATCTCGGGGAGGGCAGGAATGGCGGTAAGGGACTTCGCGGGCCGGGCGCGTCACGGCGCCATTTCGACTCCGTGCGCCTCGACGTCGTGCAGGCGTTGTACGGCCGACTCGGATTCCCTGCGCTGTTGCGCGGTGGGCGACAGCGCGACGAACGCGGAGGTGAGGAAGAGGAAGGAGCCCAGGACCACCGTGAGCGGGAAGATGAACTCCGTGGCGGTGGCACCGGACAGCACCGCCCGGCCCGGCGAGAGCTGGATGCTCACGGCGGACATGCCGGTGTAGTGCATGCTGCTGACGGCCAGGCCCATGACGAGGGAGGCGGCGGTGGCTCCGGCGGCCCCGTGCACGGTGAGCGCCGCCCACAGGCCGGCGGTCGCGGCGGCCACCGCGATCAGCACGGACAGGCCCACCAGCACCGGGTCGTAGTCGATGCCGCCGTGAAGCCGCAGCGCTGCCATGCCGATGTAGTGCATGGCGGCGACACCGACACCGGTGCCGAGCCCGCCCATCAGCAGGTAGCTCAAGCGTGAACGGCCCTGCCCGACGGTGAAGACTCCGGCTCCCACGACGAGCACGGCGACGAGGAGGCTGAGCACGGTGAGCGGTACGTCGTAGCGGATCGCCGAGCCCGAGACCCCGAAGCCGAGCATCGCCACGAAGTGCATGGTCCAGATGCCCGAGCCGATGGCGAGGGCGGCGGTGAGCAGCCAGTTGCGGCGTGAGCTCGCCGTCGACGCGGCGAGTGCCCGGACGGTACAGCGCAGGCCGAGCGCCGAGCCGACGCACGCCATCACATAGGACAGGACGGGCGTCAGCCATCCGTAAGTGAAGTGATGCATCTGTTCCACAGGGGTCCCCTTCGCGACTGCTGCTCTGGGGCGTCGGACGCTAACACAGGAAATTCACACTCGGCAGAATTCCTTCCGCATTCAACAGCGTGCAGACACGGGTACTCGTTGGTATACCTCTGGTAACGATGCCCACGTCAGAGGTCCCGAGAGGGAGTGCCCGGCAGCACGGGGAAATACGAACTCCGCCCGCGCCGGGGCGAGTTGGGACGGCAGCCGAATTCCTCACCCGGGCCCGGAACATGAATGTGACGGGGAATCAGGAAATCGTTGAAATCAGCCGCGCTTCACGGGATTCCAATTCAGACATTCCGGCCAGCGGGGAACCCGGACGGGGCGCCGCCTTCGGCGCCCCGTCATAGCGGTACAAGTACGCCTTCGAGGCAATTGACGCACTGACACGTGCAAGCCCGGACCGGCACCCTGTGCCCCGTATGGTCGATCGGGCCAGGGGCGTGGCCCCGTGCTCAGCCGGCCGGCGCCAGCACCACCCACACCTGACCGCGCGCGAACGCGAGCCGCTTCCCGTCGGCGTCGGTGAACGTCGTGCCGTCCGTCGCCGACGGACGCTTCCAGCGGGCCTCGTACTCCTTGCCGTCCCGCAGCACCAGCGCCCGTCCCTCGCCCACCGTCTCGTTGAACGGGGTGATGTTGCCGCCCTTGTCGCCGAGCTCGGAATCGCGGATCTTCACGTACTGCACCACCACGGTGGCCGCCTCCAGCCGCCCGTCATCGGTCGTGCGGGCCGGGGAGCCGTCGAAGGAGACGAGCCAGTGCTTCATGTCCGCCGACCAGTCGAAGCTGTAGCGCGCGGACGGGAAGCGGACGGTGCGCCCCGAGGTCTTCTTGCCGCCCTTGGGCGCGGAGCCGAACCGGAAGCCGATGTCCTTCGGCGCCCCCACGTCGGAGGCGGCGTCCGAGTCGAGGGCACGGCCGGGACGCAGATAGAGGTTGTGCGGCGCGGGCCGGTCGCCCTTCCGTACGTACGCCTCGCGGACACGCCCCGGGAACAGCGCGTCCAGCGGCGCGGAATCGATCCTTGAGCGGAGCTTGGACTGGACGCCCGAGTAGGCGAGCCCCGGGTGGTCGTACTGGCGCAGCAGCTCCAGGTCGGACTCGCGGGCACTGCGCACGGGCCCGACGAGCGACGGCAGCCGGGAGGCGAAGACGGCCATTATCCGGGTGAGGCCCGCCTCGACCTGCTCGATGTAGACGATGTCGGCCTTCTCCAGGCCGGTGTGCGGCCGGGCGGCCTCCACGTTGTCGATCTTCACGGCGATCACCTTGTCGCCGACGCCCTTCCGGCCGGTGAACGGCGAACGCTCCGCGTCGTCGTCGCCTCCGCCACCTCCCCCGCCGTCCCCGGAATCACAGGCGGCTCCCAGGAGCGACAGCCCCGCCGCCAGCAGCACCGTGCGCCGCGTCCCCGTCCACTCCATGGCGACCGCCTCCTCCGCGCTCTGGGGTGAGCTTTCCACGTGAGTGGCGCCTGGCGGCACACGGCGGACGAGAATTGTCCGTATGGCCGCCGAGGCTGCCGGGACGGCGGACCGGGGCTGCAACCGGTGGTCAGGGACCGATCGCACGTCGGCATGTGGCCCGGGGGGAGCCGACGTGGGCGGGCCCCGCACACCGGCTGCCGGTGTGCGGGGCCCGCCCACGTGGTGTCCGGCGTGCACTCAGCGGCCCGCGTGCGCCCTGCGCAACGCCTCGATCTCGAACTTGGTCATCGACAGCATCGCCTCCGTGGCGCGCCTGGCCTTCTCCGGATCGGAGTCCGTCATCAGGTCGACGAGCTCGGACGGATCCACCTGCCAGGCCACCCCGTACTTGTCCCTGAGCCAGCCGCAGGCGACCTCCTGCCCGCCGTCCTCGGTCAGCCTGTCCCAGTAGTAGTCGATCTCGTCCTGGTTCTCGCAGTGGATCTGGAACGAGACGGCCTCGTTGAACTTGAACTCCGGCCCGCCGTTCAGACCCAGGAACTTCTGGCCGTTGATCTCGAACTCGACGGCCATGACCGAGCCCACCGGCCCCGGACCGGCCTCGGTGTGGCGCATGACCCTTCCGGGCTTGGAGTCCTTGAAGACGGACATGTAGAACTCCGCCGCCTCTTCGGCCTGCCCGTCGAACCACAGGCATGTGGTGAAGCCGTCGGCCGCCATGGTTGCCTCCCGAAGGTGCGTGTCTGTGCCTGTACGGACCGGGACCGAACGGGGAATTCATCGCAGACGGGTGAGAAATGCCGAATGCGCAAGGTGCGGTCATCTGTGCTCAGGGTTCTCGTGGTCCTGACGGCAGCCCGCCTCCCAGCCCGTCCGCTGGTTTCCGTACGCGGGAATGCCTCCGGCGTCCTTCAGCATCCGGGCCATGTGCATCAGGTTCCACGTCATGAAGGTGACGTTGCGATTGGTGAAGCTGTTCTCCGGGCCGCCGGAGCCGGGGTCGAGGTACGAGGGCCCCGGCCCGGCCTCGCCGATCCACCCGGCGTCGGCCTGCGGCGGGATGGTGTAGCCGAGGTGCTGAAGGCTGTAGAGCACGTTCATCGCGCAGTGTTTGACGCCGTCCTCGTTCCCGGTGATGAGGCAGCCGCCGACGCGCCCGTAGTACGAGTACTGGCCGCGGTCGTTGAGGAGGCTGGAGCAGGCGTAGAGACGCTCGATGACGCGCTTGGTCACCGAGCTGTTGTCGCCGAGCCAGATGGGGCCGGCCAGCACAAGGATGTCGGAGTCCAGGGCCTGCTGGTACAGCTGCGGCCAGGCGTCGCTCTCCCAGCCGTGCTCCGTCATGTCCGGCCACACACCCGTCGCGATGTCGAGGTCGACGGCTCTGACGACGTCGACCTGCACGCCCTGCCCGGTCATGATGGCGGCGCAGCGGTCGATGATTCCGCGGGTGTTGCTTCGTTCCGGGGACCGCTTGAGCGTGCAGTTGAAGATCAGCGCACGCAGGTCGTCGTAGCGCGCGGGCGGCGGTCCCTGCTCCTGCTGGGCCCGCTCGGGTTCGCCGGGGGCGGCGGAAGCGTTCACATGCTCTCCTTCTCGGGTTGATGCCTCCGGTACGACGGGCCGCGGAGCACCGGAGACGGCGCGGGTCAGGGCGCCACCCGCATCGGGCCGTGCGCCGTGACCCCTTGCTCGCCGCTGTGTGCAGCAGCCTCGTCCTGTCAGTGGTGCGCCCGGACGGAGGCGGTGTCCGTGCTGGCCTTGTAGGCGTCGGTCCCGGGGAAGGACGCGCGGTAGCCGTTGCGGAGCAGATCACGGTAGAGACGGTCGACCTGCGACTGGCTGCCGCGGATCGTGGCGTCGCACCGGGCCACACCCGTTCGGTCGGTGACCGCCCGGCACAGCGACCTGCTCTGCGAGGCGTTGCTGAACGTGACCGTCCGCCCGGCGAGAGGCTTGCCGGGCGCACCGGTCAGCTTCGCGGAAAGGCCCTTCACCGTCAGCAGCGGAGGGTGGGACCGGCGTTCGGCGGTGGCGGGCCGTGCCTCGAGCCGGGTGCGGACGGCCTCCTGCCGGGTCACGAGGCCGACGGGCGTGGTCAGCCCCACGAAAGGCACCGTGGCCTGTCCTCCGCCGCTCGCGGCCACCCGCACGACCCGGTCGTTCCCGAAGTCCGCGACGTAGAGGTTGCGTCCGCGGTCGAGCGCCAGCCCCTGCGGGCTCGCGAGGCCGCTGGTGGGCACCGTCGTCTGCCCGGAGCCGACCGTCGGCACCCTCACCACGCGGTTGTTGCCCGAGTCGGAGATGTAGAGCCGGTTGCCGCGCGGGGCGAGTGCCAGGCCGGTCGGCTGGGAGAGACCGGTGGTGGGAACGGTCGTCTGTCCGCCGCCGCCCGTCGGCACCTTCACCACGCGGTCGTTGACGAAGTCGGAGATGTAGAGCTCGTTCCTCTTCTCGTCGAGCGCCAGGCCGTCGGGGTGGAGGAGGCCCTCCGTGGGGACGGTCGTCTGCCCGCCGCCCGCCGCCACCTTCACCACGCGGTCGTTGAAGCTGTCGGCGATGTAGAGGTCTCCGGCCTTGCTGAGTGCCAGACCGAGGGGACGCAGCAGGCCGTCCGTCGGGACCGTCGTCTGCTCGCCGTCGGCGGAGACCTTCACGATCCTGCTGTTCACGGTGTCGGAGATGTAGAGGGCGCCGGTGCGGTCGAGCGCCAGGTAGGTCGGACGGGACAGGTCCGTGGTGGGAACCGTGACCTGCGGGCCTTCGGGCAGGAAGAGCCTCTGGATGTCGTTCGCGGCGAAGTCGCTGACGTACAGGGACTCGCCGCCCGGCCCTGACGGCTTGCCGCTGCCCGGCGCAGGCGACGCGGAGGCGGAGGGAGAAGCCGAGGCGGCGAGTCCTGCCGTGCACAGCACGGCGACCGCCCCCATGGCCGTCGCCCGGCGCCACGAACGGCCGCGCCGGAGAAGGCGTTCGCGCCACGACTCCCGTTCCGCGCGGGGTGCCGGTGACGGTCGTCGCGAGTACGGATCGCCGGAGTCGCCGGGGCGTGAATTGGGGCTCATCGACACCCACCTGTTCTGGGCCGCAGGCGTGTGCCGCGGGCCCGAGGGGACGGCGGGCGCCCCCGGGGATCGCGCCGCAGGAGCGAGGGGAGGCGCCGTTGACATGACGAGCCGTCATCGCGTCCGCGCCTTGAGCGGCTCAGGCCGGGCCACGCGGATCGGTCCGTCAACGCGACACTAGGAAGCCGCTCCGGCGCCGCTGACTCACCACGCCACGAAACGCGGCCGTCCACCCGAAGGCGGGCGGCTGGACAAAGCGCGCGCAGATGGTGTGTAGTCTGTATACAGACTGTATGCAAGAAGCTGTGTGCAGGACGACCAACACGGGGTCCGTGGCCGGGCCGGGCGGCGCACCCCGGGCAGGCCGGGCGCGGACGACGCCGGCGGGGAGGCTGGCTGTGGCATCCGGACGTGAGAAGGCGTACAGGTTTCTCAAGGAGACCGTGCTGACCGATCCCGCCATGCAGGGCGAGTTCCTCTCCGAGCAGATGATCGCCGACCGCGTCGGGATCTCCCGCACCCCCATCCGAGAGGCGCTGCTGCTGCTCGCCGCCGAGGAACTCGTCAGCCTCGTCCCGAAGCGGGGGGCCTACATCGCGCCCCTCTCGGGCCGCGAGATCAGCGAACTGATGGAGATGCGCGCCCTGCTGGAGCGGTACGCCGCCCGCCGTACGGTCGAGTCCGGCACGGCGCCCGTCGCCGAGATGGACAGGATCCTCGAGGAGCAGGCGCAGCTGCGCGGCAGCGAGAAGGCCAAGGAGTTCATCGAGGCCGACCACCGCTTCCACGCGACACTCATCGCCGCCGCCGGCAACAAGCTGATGGCCAAGCAGTACGAGGCTCTGCGCAGCCGCCAGGTCAGGGCCGGCGTCAGCGCCCTCTACCGGTCCCCGGGTCGGCAGAGCGAGGTCTGCGTCGAACACCGCCACATCGTCACCGCGTTGGCGGCCGAACGCGCGGACGTCGCCTGCGCGGCGATCGACGACCACATCGCGGCGACGCGGCGCATCCTCACCGAGGGCTGACCTGGGCGGGCCCGTCCTCGCGGGCCCGCCGCGCGTCGCCGGGACCTGCCGGTCCAAGGGGACCGGGCCCCCACCAAGCGGTTCAGAGGCGGCGGTTGTCCAAAACGGCCACCGCACGGCGAACCGTGGCCACTTCGTCCGCGTCCACGTCGGACACGATCAACTCGGGTGTCTCCCCGGCCTCTTCGTGCACCCGGCCGTCGGGCCCCACGAGCAGGCTGTGCCCGACGCCCGTGGGCGCCTTCGTCGGCTGACGGATGTCCGCGTCCGGGCCGGGCGGCGCCTGACCGACCGCGGCCACCCACAGCGTGGCGTCCAGTGCACGCGCCCTGGTGAGCAGCCGCCAGTGGTCGAGCTTCACGGGGCCTGCGCCCCACGACGCGGGAAGCACGGAGAGCACGGCACCCTCGTCCGCGTGCGCGCGGAAGAGTTCGGGGAACCGGATGTCGTAGCAGGTGGCCAGGCCGACGCGCACGCCCGCGACGTCGATGGTGACGACCTTGTCCCCGGGAGCGACCGTGTCCGACTCGGAGAAGCCGAACGCGTCGTACAGATGGATCTTGTCGTACGCGGCATCGACGTCGGGGCCGGTGGCGAGCAGGGTGTTGGTGACACGGCCGTCGGGCGACGGCGTGAACATCCCCGCCACCACTGTGAGTCCGTGACGGCGGGCGACCTCGCGCACGCCCTCCGCCCACGGCCCGTCCAGCGGCTGGGCCACCGGCCCCAGCGGGATGCCGAAGCGGGCCATCGCCGCCTCCGGGAAGACGGCCAGCTGGGCGCCTTCCCCGGCCGCCTGCCCGGCCATGGTGTCGATGGTGCGCAGGTTCTCCTCCGGGTCGGTGGACGCGGTGAACTGGCACAGCGCTGTGCGGAGCGTCGTCACTGCATGTCTCCTTTCCGCAAGGTCGAGTGGTCGGGTCGAAGGGCCGGCGCGGAGCGGTCGGGCTTCGGACGTCGGGACGGCCGGCCCGCGGTCACCGCGATTTCGAGGCGTACGACGAGGAGGCCGCCGGCTCCGCGCCGCCCGACCCGTGGCTGTGACCGCCGGGGGCGCCGCCGTTGCCGCCGACCAGCCTCGTGTACTCCTCGTCCTCGGCGTGGTCCGCGTCCCGACCGAGCAGCACACCCGTCACCGTAAGCACGGCCGTGAGCACGATGTACCCCGCGAGCGGCAGCCATGTGCCGAACGTGCCCAGCAGCGCCGTGAACACGAGCGGAGCGACTGCTCCGCCGATGACCCCCGCCAGGGTGTACGCGAGCGAGGAACCGGTGTAGCGCAGCCGCGGGCTGAACTGCTCGGCGACGAAGGCCGCCTGCGGGCCGTACAGCATCGAGTGGATGACGAGCGCGCCGATGACGCCGAGCACGATCAGCAGCCACGAACGCGTCTCCGCGAGCGGGAAGAAGACGAACGGCCAGATGCCCGCCGCGACGGCGGCCCCCAGATACAGGCGCCGGCGGTTCCAGCGGTCGGAGAGCGCGCCCGCGAGCGGAATGAGGAAGATCTGCAGCCCGGAGCCGATGAGCACCGCGGTGAGTGCCTGGCCGCTCGGCATGCCGAGCTCCTCCGTCACGTACGTGAGGACGAAGACGGTGAACATCGCGTAGAGGACGTCGGGCGCGACCCGGGAGAGGATCGCGGCGATCAGCGGCCTGCGCTGCTGGGCGAAGACCTCGCGGACCGGAGCCTCGGGGCGTTCGCCGCCCGCTTCCACCGCCTTGAAGACCGGGGTCTCCTCCAGGTGCGTACGGACCCACAGCCCGAAGACGACCAGCACGCCGGAGAGCAGGAACGCGATGCGCCAACCGAAGGAGAGGAACTGCTCCTCCGTGAGCATCGCTCCCAGTGCGGCCAGGGCGCCGTTGGCCATGAGGTTGCCGACGGGCGGCCCGACCTGGGCGGCCGAGGCCCAGAATCCTCGCTGCCTCGTATTGCCGAACTCGCTGGTGAGCAGCACGGCGCCGCCCCATTCGCCGCCGACGCCCACGCCTTGTGCGAACCGCAGCAGGACCAGCATCGCGGGGGCGACCGGTCCGGCCACGGCGTGGGTGGGCAGGCAGCCGATCAGGAAAGTGGCGACGCCGACGAGGACGAGCGTGGCGACGAGGACGCGCTTGCGCCCGATGACGTCGCCGAGGCGTCCGAAGACGAAGCCGCCGACCGGCCGCGAGACGTAGCCGACCGCGTACGTGGAGAAGGCGAGCAGCGTGCCCGTGAGCGGGTCGCCGGAGGGGAAGAACAGCTTGCCGAAGACGAGCGCGGACGCCGCCGAGTAGACGGCGAAGTCGTACCACTCGAGCGAGGTCCCGGTGAGGCTGGCGGTGAACGCCTTCATCAGGTCCTTGCGGTGCGCGCGGCTCCCTACGCCGTCCTCGACCGGATCGCCCGTGCCGCTGTGCGGATGGGGCTCCTCCGCTGCCGCCTTGTGCGACGTGTTGTGGTCCACGGGGGCTTCCTCACGTTCGGGTTCCTTTCGGGTACGGGGCATACTTGCTGTATACAGCTCGTATGCGCAACCCTCGGGGCGCGGAATTTACCCCTGTGAAACCGAGAACGACCTGGAGGAATCCCATGACCGGCCTGTCCTTCACGCTGCCCGACGGCACCCGGCGCACCGTGACCGTGAAGCGTCTCCTCAACGCCGGCTACGCGGGCCGCAGCCAGGAGGACGTGGCCGCGCACGTGGCGGAGCTCGCCGAGCTGGGCGTGCCGGCGCCGTCCACGACTCCGGCGCTCTACCCCGTCTCCCCCTACCTCGCGCAGCAGACCGGAACGGTTCTCGCGCAGCACGGGAAGACCTCCGGCGAGGCCGAGTGGGCGCTCGTCGTCGACGACTCGGGGGACCTGCTGCTGACGGCGGCCTGCGACCACACCGACCGCGAACTGGAGACGTACGGCGTGGCCTGGAGCAAGAACGCCGCCCCCGACGTGCTCGCCACGAGCGCATGGCGGCTCGACGACGTCGCCGACCGGATCGACAGCCTCACCCTTCGCGCCTGGGTGAGCGGCGCAGCTGGGGGTGCGAGCGGCACCGGCACCGGTGAGCAGCTGATCCAGGACGGCACCGGCGCCGACCTGCTTCCCCCGCAGCACTGGGCGGAGGTGCTGCGTGAGCGGGGCGAGCTGGAGCCCGGCACGGTGCTGATCTCCGGGACGATCCCGATGCTGAACGGCGACGGCCAGTTCGCCGCGCACTGGCGCGTCCAGCTCGGCGACCCGGCGACCGGCCGCGAGATCTCCCTGGGCTACGACGTGTTGCCCATGCCGGAGCCCATCGGCTGAGCCCATCACGCGCCTTCGGCGTCCCGGGCCCCCCGGGCGCCCAGGCGTTGGGCGTAGGCGGCGACGATCTGCCTGCGGGAGTCCTCCAGGTACTCCCGCAGCATCCGCTCCGCCCTGGGCGCGTCGCCGGAGCGCAGGGTCAGCAGGATCTCCCGGTTGCGTACGAGGTAGGGCTCGTGGAGGCGGCGCGGGCTGTCCATGACGTGGAGGGCGAGCCGCAGTTCTGCCAGCACGCTGCCCATCACCTCGTCGGTGCGGGGGCTGCGGGCGAGCGCGACCAGTTCGCGGTGGAAGTGGATGTTCGCCGTCGCCAGGTCCTTCCACCGCCACTCCCGCGCGGCGCTCTGTCCCTCGGCGACGGTCGCGGCGAGCGCGTCCAGCGCGAACGGCGGCCCCGCGTCGGCCAGTTGGCGGACCACCCCGCACTCGATGAGTTTCCGCACGCGGTAGATGTCGAGCACGTCGTCGACGGTCAGGACCCGGACGAAGACGCCCCTGTTGAGCTGGTGTTCCAGCAGCCGTTCATGGGTGAGCAGCCGGAACGACTCCCGCAGCGTGTTGCGCGAGACTCCGAGCGCGCCGCCGATGTCGCCCTCCGAGAGCCGGACCCCCGGCGGGAAGAACCCCTCGGCGATGCGGCTGCGCAGCACGTCCGCCACACGTTCCGCCGTGCTGGTACGGCTCAACAGGGCGCGGTCGCCCGCCAGTTCCCCGTGCCGCACGGGAACCGCGGACCTCGATGGGGGTGCCGCCGGTTCCCCGGGTTCCGCGGGAGACGGCACGGCCGAGGGCACCGCCGGTTGTACGGCAGGAAGTCGTGCGAACTCCGGACCGGTCGTCCCCAACTCGCGCCCCCTTCTTGCTTCCCGGCTCCTCCGGGCGTCCGCCGCCGCGCATACAGCGCTACGAACCCCTTGAAGGATCGTTCAACGATCCTCTACGTTATCCCGGACATCGAGCAGGCACCACAGGCCGGCCCACATCCGCGGCGGCACCCTCTTCCCTCTGCGAGGTGCACATGAACAGCAACCCGATACCCGATGCTCCCCAGGAGGGCACAGGGTCCGAGAGTGCCTCCGTCCGGGACTCCGGCAGCGAGTCCGGCCCAGGCCCGGGCGAGGACGGCGGCGGCCCCTTCGCCTGGTTCAAGGAGCTCGGCGCCTCCGGACGGCGGGCCTTCGCGGGCTCGTTCGGCGGCTACGCGCTGGACTCCTACGACTTCTTCACGCTGCCGCTCGGCATGGTCGCCATCGGGGCGTACTTCAGCCTCGACCCCGGCCAGACCGGTCTGCTCACCACCGTCACCCTCGTCGTCTCCGCGGTGGGCGGCGCGGTCGCGGGCATCCTCGCCGACCGCATCGGACGCGTCAGGACGCTGATCCTGACCGTCATCACCTACGCCTTCTTCACGCTGCTGTGCGGCTTCGCGCCCAACTACGAGACGTTGCTGCTCTTCCGCGGCCTGCAGGGCCTCGGCTTCGGCGGCGAGTGGGCCGTCGGCGCGATCCTCGTGGCCGAGTACGCCACGGCCAAGAACCGCGGACGCACCCTCGGCGTCATCCAGAGCTCGTGGGCCGTGGGCTGGGCGTTGGCCGTCATCGTCTACACGGCCGTCTTCCAGCTCTTCGACGAATCGATCGCCTGGCGTGTGCTGTTCTGGACCGGCGCCCTCCCCGCGCTGCTGATCCTCTACGTGCGACGCAACGTCGAGGACGCGCCGCAGGCGGCCGCGCAGCGCAAGAGCAGCCGCGAGCGCGGCTCCTTCTCCGCGATCTTCACGCCTGAACTGCGGCGCACGACGATCTTCGGTGTGCTGCTCTCCACCGGCGTGCAGGGCGGGTACTACACGCTCGCCACCTGGGTGCCCAGCTACCTCAAGACGGACCGCGGACTCACCGTCGTCGGCACCGGCGGATTCCTGACGTTCCTGATCTCCGGCGCCTTCATCGGCTACCTCACCGGTGGCTACCTCACCGACAAGCTGGGCCGGAAGCGCAACGTCGCGGTGTTCGCCGTGCTCTCCGCGCTCGCCGTCCTCGCCTACACCAACGTGCCGACCGGCTCCAACACGCTCGTGCTGCTGCTCGGTTTCCCGCTCGGCTTCTGCATGTCGGCCATCTTCAGCGGCTTCGGCTCCTTCCTGAGCGAGCTCTACCCGACGGCCGTGCGCGGCACCGGGCAGGGCTTCGTCTACAACACGGGCCGCGCCGTCGGTGCCTTCTTCCCCACGCTGGTCGGCTTCCTCGCCAACAGCTGGGGTGTGAGCGGTGCGCTCGTGTTCGGTGCCGCCGGCTACGGACTCGCCCTCGTCGCCCTGCTGGGGCTGCCCGAGACCAAGGGCCGGGCGCTGGTCTGACCCTCTGCCGCACCGACGTGGCCGGGACCGGCGCATCCCGGTCCCGGCCCGCCGGGTCCGCACAGTGCCGCACGCCCCACCGACGGAGGTCACACGCCATGTCCCGTACGACGCACGGCACTTCGCCCGCCCACCCGGCGCGGACGCCCGCACACGCCGGCCCCGCCGAGGCGCGGACGCTGATCCGCGACGGCGACGCGGGCCCCACGACCGGCAGGGCACCCGGATACACACAGGCCAACCTCATCTCCGTACCGCGCGACTGGGCCTACGACGTGCTGCTCTTCTGCCAGCGCAACCCCAAGCCGTGCCCCGTGCTCGACGTGACGGACCCCGGCGAGACCTCCACCGTGCTCGCCCCGGGTGCCGATCTGCGCACCGACCTGCCCGCGTACCGGATCTGGGAGCACGGCGAACTGGTCGAGGAGCCCGAGGAAGTGACAGGCCGGTGGCGGAAGGACCTGGTGACCTTCCTCATCGGGTGCAGCTTCACCTTCGAGTGGGCGCTCGCCGACGCCGGGGTTCCGCTGCGCCACATCGAGCAGGGGCGCAACGTCGCCATGTACGTCACGGACCGCCGCTGCCGCCCCGCGGGCGCGATGCACGGGCCGATGGTCGTCTCGATGCGGCCCGTGCCGGAGGAGTCGGTGACGACCGCGGTCCGGGTGACGGGCCGCATGCCCGCGGTCCACGGCGCCCCCGTGCACACCGGCGACCCCTCGCTGCTCGGCATAGCAGACATCGACGAGCCGGACTTCGGGGACCGCACCGGGATGGTCTCCGGCGACGTGCCCGTCTTCTGGGCCTGCGGTGTGACACCCCAGGCTGCCGTGATGGCGTCCCGCCCGCCCTTCGCAATCACCCACGCGCCCGGCCGGATGTTCATCACGGACATACGGGACGAGGAGTATCTCGTCGCGTGAGAGTCCTGCCGTCGGCGAGCACCCGGAGTTCATGCAGCTCGGGGAGGCCGGGCCAAGGATCCGTCGGGACGGTCGCCGCCGCGCCAGGGACGGAAAAGCGGCCGGGCGTCCGGTAAGCCCCTGCACGTGCGGGTAGGGGAAGGCGCCGCCCCGCCCCCACGGAACCGGAGCACCCTCCGGTGCAAGACGTCGAGAAAGGCACCCGCATGAACGGCTCGCCCGCCACTGCCGCCGTTCACCCTGGAGACCGCACGTCAGAAGGTCCAGGCCGCCGAGGACGCGTGGAACACGCGCGATCCGCAGAAGGTCTCGCTCGCCTAACGGAGAACTCGGTGTGGCGCAATCGCGACGCCTTCGTCACCGGACGGGCCGAGATCGTCGAGCTGCTGACGAAGAAGTGGGAGCGCGAGCTGGACTACGCGCTGCGCAAGGACCTGTGGACCTTCGAGGGCAACCGCATCGTGGTGCGCTTCCAGTACGAGTGCCACGACGCGGACGGCCAGTGGTGGCGTTCGTACGGCAACGAGCTGTGGGAGTTCGACGAGCAGGGCCTGATGGCGCGTCGCGAGGCCAGCATCAACGACGTCCGCATCGACGAGGGCGACCGCCGCATCTTCGGTACGCGCCCGGAGTCCGAGCGCGGAGACGGGATCCCGCTGCGCTGAGGAACGGCCCCGGTGCCGACGGCGGGACATCCGCCCCCCGCCGGCACCACGGGCTGCCCGCGCGTGTGCGCGTGCGGCCCGTGGTGGGCGTTCGCCCAGGCTCAGGCCTCCTCGTAGACGAGCCAGACGTTGCCCCGGTCGAAGGGCATCCGGTCGCCGTCGGGAAGCGTGAAGCTCGTGCCCGACTCCGCGGTCGGCCGCTCCCACTTCGTCTCGTACGCCTTGCCGTCGCGCAGCACCGTCGCCTCGCCGCTGCCGACGGTCTTCTCGTACGGCGTACCGCCGTCGTCCGGCGGCATCTCGACCTTCTGCACGATCACGGTCTTGCCACCCAGGCGCTCTCCACCGGTGCTCGTCGCGGGAGCGCCGTCGAAGGAGGTGAGCCAGCGGTCCTCCTTCTCGGACCAGTTGAAGGTGGTCTCGGCCGAGCCGTAGTCGACCGAGCGCTCCTTCGTGGGCTCACCGCCGGCCGGGGCGTCGTCCGCGAAGCGGAAGCCGATGTCGGCGCTCTTGCTGGCCTCCGGCGCGGTGTCGAGGAGCTCGTCGGGGTGCACGTACAGGTTGTGCGGGGCCTCGTTGCCGCCGCCGCGGAAGTAGGGCGCCGGGTACTTGTCGTGCGAGCGGGCGTGGAGCGTCGACTTCTCTATGAGGTCCTCGACGCCTTCGCGCGCACCCGAGTAGGACAGCGCGGGGCGGTCGAACATCCGCAACTGCTCCACGTTGTACGCGCGGGCGCTGCGCACGGGCCCGAGCGAGTCGGGGAACGTGCCGGAGTAGATGCCGAGCAGCCGGCTCAGCCCGCCCTCGACCTTCTCCACGACGGTGATGTCGGCGTCCTCGAGCGCGGTGTGGGGCCGTGCGTCCTTGTGGTTGTCGATCTTCACCGCCAGCACCGGTGCCGGTTCGGCGGGCAGCCCGGTGAAGGGGGACGTCGCCTCCTTGCGCGACGTGGAGGGTGTGTCCTGGCGGGGCTGCTGGGCACTGTCCGTCTTCTTCGCCGCGGCCGCCGAGTCCTGGGCGGACGAGGGACCCGCACTGCTTCCGGCGGCCAGCGCCACCACTGTCAGCGTGGCCAGGAAGCGTGCGGTCCTGCGTATGCCTCCCGCTCCGCCGTCGGAGGAGGGCGAGCCGGTGGTCATGCCCTGCATGTGAACTGCCTTCCGTCATGTGGGGGGTAGGACAGCCACCTCACCGGCGCCGGGCCGGGCCGTCAATACCCCGCGTAGCTCTTCGCACACGGCGGCAGCCCGGGCGTCGCAACGGACGAGGAGAGGGAGAGGCGCACCGAAGGCCGTGGGCCCGGCCCGGCGGAGAAGTCCCTGGAAATCAGGGACGCGCGGGCCGCGGACCACCCCCCGACGGGCCTCAGTTCTCGGCGGGCACGGACGAGGCAGCGAGCGAGACCCGGATCTTGGACTGGCCGTGCGGCAGCTTCTCCCAGTCGTCCATGAAGCGGGCACTGAGCCCGTGCTTCTCCGCGAGCGCGATGAGCGTCGCCGTCCGGTAGTAGAAGTCCTCACGCAGCACCTGGTGTTCCGCGCCCTCCGTGCGGTCGAAGGTGAAGTCGAAGAAGCCCCGCGGCTTCAGGATCCGCCCGACGTTGGCCAGGCACTCGTCGATGACCTCGATCGGCGAGTGGGAGAAGACGCTGTGCGCGTGCACGACGTCGAAGTGCCCGCTGGGCAGGAAATCGAGCTTCAGGTCGTGCGTGATCGTCAAGTGGGGGAGTTTCTCCTGCAGTTCGTAGTGGGTGAGGGTCTTCTTCGCGGAGATGAGGATGTCGGGGGAGATGTCGATGCCGTAGTAGTTGCCTGCGTCGAGGTACTTGATGAACCGCCAGCCCGCCCGCA
The DNA here is from genome assembly GCF_000426165.1 of Streptomyces sp. TAA486. Taxonomy (NCBI): domain Bacteria; kingdom Bacillati; phylum Actinomycetota; class Actinomycetes; order Kitasatosporales; family Streptomycetaceae; genus Streptomyces; species Streptomyces sp. TAA486. The sequence goes on from NZ_KE384503.1 coordinate 90,958, forward strand.
GATTGCCGCAGCCGATGTCGAGCATGCGGTGCTGCGGCTGGAGCCCGTGCTCCTTGAGGAAGTCGAACTGCATCTGCCCCAGCGCGAGCCACCGGTCGTGGCTTCCGCTCCCGACCGCCGCCTCGGGGTTGTTCGCGGTGTCCGAGGCCATCACGGCACGGTAGTAGTCGACGTGGTCCGGGTGCCGGAACAGCAGCCAGCGGTCACGGAGCGCCCGGCGTACGTACGGGGCGACGCGTGCCGGGTTGCGCAGGGCGTAGGCGGCCTTGTGCGACAGCCTCGAACGGTTGGCGGCCAGCGATCGTGCGGTCTTCTTGGGCATGACGTTGTACTCCTAGGGTGTTGCTGCGCTGCCCCCGACGGCGCTTTGACACTTGGCGGAACGAATGACAGTCCATGTCGGACACGTTCACGTACCGGGTGCGGTCGGCGACATGGCGATGTGGTGTGGGAAATCGGTGTGGTGAGGGCGCGTGGCCGGCAGTGCCTGGCGCCCCTCGGCTCAGTCGGTGGCCGGGCGTCTACCCTTGTGGACGCCCGTATCCGTGAGATCCGCGCCCGCCTCCGTACCGCGAGCGGCGACAACTCCGCTCTCGTAGGCGAAGACGGCTGCCTGCGTGCGGTCACGCAGCGCGAGTTTGTCGAGGATGCGGCTGACGTGGGTCTTCACCGTCGACTCCGCGACGAAGATGTGCTCGCCGATCTCGGCGTTCGAGAGTCCCTGCGCCACCAGTGCAAGCACCTCCGTCTCCCTCCCGGTCAGTTCTGCGACGCGAGCCACGAGCGGGGCGCGCAGCCCGCCGGGGGCGGCGGGCGTGCGGCTGAACTCCTCGATCAGCCTGCGGGTGACGGTGGGCGCGAGCAGAGCGCCTCCCGTGGCCACGACCCTTATGCCTTCGGCGAGTTGACGTGCCGGGGCGTCCTTGAGCAGGAAGCCGCTCGCTCCTGCCCGCAGCGCCCGGTAGACGTACTCGTCCACGTCGTACGTCGTGAGTATCAGCACCTTCGTCGCTGGGGAAGCCGCGACGATCTCACGGGTGGCCTCCAGCCCGTCCATGCCGGGCATCCGCACGTCGAGCAGCGCCACGTCGGGGCGCAGCGCGGCCGTCTTCTCCACCGCCTCCCGGCCGTCGACGGCCTCGCCGGCGACCTCGATGCCGGGCCGGCTCGTGAGCAGCACGGAGATGCCTTCGCGCACCAACTCCTGGTCGTCGGCGATCAGGACGCGTATCGCGGGCTCGTCAGCCATCGGCGGCCTCCACGCGGTCGTGGCCGCCGGTCCCGGCGACGGCAGCGCTCGGCAGGTGACCCGTCACCTCGAAACCACCTTCCTCCGTCGGCCCGGCGTGCAGTTTCCCGCCCAGCATGGCAACACGCTCCCGCATGCCCGTCAGCCCGTGCCCGGCGCCGGGCGAGGGCGGAGCCGCGTGCTCGGGCGGCTCGTTGACGATGCGGAGGCCCAACCCGTCCCGCATGTATCGGAGTTCGACCGTGACCGGTGCCTTCGGAGCGTGGCGCACGGCGTTGCTCAGCGCCTCCTGCACGATGCGGTACGCCGACAACTCGACGCCGCGCGGCAGTTCACGCACCTCGCCCGTCACCGTCCTGCCGACGGGCGTACCGATGGCGCGTACGCCCGTGAGCAGAGCATCCAGATCGGCGAGGGCCGGTTGCGGCGCCTCGACACCACCGTCACCGGATGCCGCAGCGGGCGGCGCCGACTGCTCCGCCCGCACGACGCCGAGCACGCGACGTAGCTCGGCGAGAGCGGCGACGGCGTTCTCCCGCACATCCCCGAACGCCTTCACGAGTTCGGGCGGCGGCGCCTCCACGCGGTACGGTGCGGCCTCCGCCTGGATCGCGACGACGGACATGTGGTGTGCCACGACGTCGTGCAACTCCCGTGCGATGACGGCGCGTTCCTCCAGCAGCATGCGGCGCGAGCGCTCCTCCTCGGCCGCCGCCGCGTACGCGGCCGCCTCCGCGCGGGCCTCACGCAGACCCGTCGCGGCGAGCGCCGCCAGCGGCATCGGCGCCGAGACCAGCGCCATCGCCCAAGTGCCCACGCTCAACGGGCCGTTGCCCGCTGCCGCGAGCGCGACGACGAGACCCCACAGACAGACCACGGCCCGCAGCCGCAGCCTCAGCGCGACGATCGTCATCACCGCGACGAACGCCAGGAGGCCGGCCGTCGCCCACGGGCGCCCCTGCGAGTCGTAGAAGAGGAAGCCGGGCCAGGACCTGACGTCGGCGAACGGAAAAGGGCCCGCCAGGCCTCCGGGGTGGAAGATGCTGACGGATGTGGCCGCCACCAGCAGCCATCCCGCGAGAACCGGCCGGTGGAGCGTCAGCAGCAGCGAGCCCACGACGAGCGTCACGCCCGCGACCTTGTCGGCGTCCCCGACGCCGGCCTCGTACTGGAAACGCACCAGGAGCAGGACCAGCGCCAGCACCGCGGTGTGCGGCGCCCGTCGAAGCACCGCTCCGGCCGGGGCCGGCAGCACGCGGCGGGCCCGCGCCGGCAGCGGCAGCCGGGCCAGGGGCGGCAGCGGACGCCGGATGAGGGCGTCCCGCACGAGGTCGCCGAAGAGGTCACGCACGAGCTGGACGGGCATGGCAGCGACCATATGAGGGCCGCCGGGCGTGAGCATCCGCCCCAGGTCGCATCGGTTCGCGTCCCTCTCAGGGACTACGCGGAAGCGCGCGAAGGACTTAAGGTCCACGTCAGGGGCGGGGCCACCCGGATTCCCCGCACGGCTCCGCAACCCGGGCGCCGTGGCCGGTGGCTCCCGGATGACAGTGAATCCCCGACAACACCGTGGTCCGCCGAGACCCGTGGTCCCCGTGATCCCGTACGAAAGGAACGACCGTGCGCGTCGCCGTCCTCGACGACTACCAGCAGGCCGCCCACCACTTCGCCGACTGGCAGAGTCTGGACGCCGAAGTCACCTTCCTCCACAAGCACATCTCCGACGACGACGCACTCGCCGAGGCACTGCGCGGTTACGACGTGGTCGTCGCGATGCGCGAGCGCACACCGTTCACCGCCGAGCGGTTCGAGCGCCTTCCCGACCTGCGACTGCTCGTCACGACCGGGATGGCCAACGCCTCGATCGACGTGGCCGCCGCCGAACGCCACGGGGTGACCGTCTGCGGCACACAGAGCCCCGCGACCGCGACGCCGGAACTCACCTGGGCGCTCATCCTCTCCCTGCTGCGCCACATCCCCGCCGAGTCGACCGGGGTGCGCGAGGGGCAGTGGCAGCACTCCATAGGCGGTGACCTGTACGGACGCACCCTCGGCATCGTCGGCCTCGGGCGGCTCGGATCGAGGGTCGCCGCCGTCGGCCGGGCCTTCGGCATGCGCGTACTGGCCTGGAGCAGCAACCTCGAACCCGCCACCGCCCGCGAGCGCGGTGCCGAGCCGGTCAGCAAGCAGACCCTCTTCTCCGAGGCCGACATCGTGACCGTCCACTACAAGCTCAGCGAACGCAGCCGGGGGTTGATCGGCAGCGAGGAATTGTCGTGGATGAAGTCCACGGCGTTTCTCGTCAACACCTCTCGCGGCCCGCTGATCGACACCGAGGCCCTCGTCGACGCCCTGATCGAGGGCCGCATCGCCGGTGCCGGCCTGGACGTCTACGAAGTGGAGCCGCTGCCCGCCGACGCCCCGGTGCGCACCGCGCCCCGCACCGTGCTGACCCCTCATATCGGATACGTGACCGAGGGGACCTACCGGGTCTTCTACGGGGAGGCGGTGGAGGACATCGCCGCCTGGGCGGCGGGAGAGCCGGTGCGCACGCTGACGTCGTGAACGGGCGGGCGTAGCTGCCGGGTCCGGGGCCGACCCGGGTCCGGCTCCGGGTTCGCTCCGGGTCCGGCTCACGCCCTCGGACCGGGCTCCTCCGGCAGCCCCTGGACCTGGTCCTTCGGCTGTTTTCGGCCCGCCGCGCGTACCGCTCCGGCCGATGCGACCCTGGCGGGTGACGGACACCCGAGTGAAGGGACCGCGGCATGGCTAAGCGAGTGGTGGCCGACTCCTACGGCGGCCCTGAAGTCCTCTCCCTGATCGACTCCGACGTACCGGCCCCGGGAGCGGGCGAGGTCACGGTGCGCGCCATGGCCATCGGGGTCAATCCGGTCGACTACAAGCTCTACAGCGGCAACATGGGCGCCGACCCGGCGGCGCTGCCGATGCCCGTGGGGCTGGAGCTGTCCGGAGTGGTGACCGCCGTCGGCCGGGACGCCCGGGGTCCTGCAGGGCCCCTGTCCGTGGGTGACGAGGTGATGGTCAACCCCGCCCCCGGCGCCTACGCGACCGAGGTGACGGTGCCCGCGTCGAGCACCGCGCCGAAGCCCCCGGAACTGTCGTGGGAGGAAGCGGCCGGGCTGCGGCTCGCCGGTTCCACGGCGGTGCACGCCCTGACGGTCATCGGTGTGTCCGCGGGCGAGACCCTGCTGATCCACGGTGCGTCGGGCGGCGTGGGCCTCCTCGCCGTGCAGATCGCCGTGGCGGACGGCGTGAGGGTCATCGGCACTGCGAGCGAGGAGCATCTCGGTGCCGTCGAACGCTACGGGGCGACCGCGCTGCGGTACGGCGAAGGCCTGCGGGAACGCGTACTCGAGGCGGCCCCCGGCGGCGTGGACGCGGTGATCGACACCTCCGGCAGGCGTGAGGCGATCGACCTCTCCCTCGAACTCGTGCCGGATCCCTCCCGCATCGTCTCCATCCTCGCCTTCGACCGTGGCGACACGGGCATCAAGCTGATCGGCAGCGCCCCGAACGCCGACCCCGGCACGGAGATCAGAGCCGCGTCGTGGCAGCGGCTCGCCGACCTCGCGCGCCAGGGCGAGCTGGAAGTCCGCGTGGCCCGCACGTACTCCCTCTCGGAGGCGGCCGAGGCGGACCGCTTCGTCGCGGAGGGGCACCCCGGAGGCAAGGTCGTCCTGCTGCCCTGACGGAACCGGCGGGGGCCCGGCCGCCAGTGGCCAAGGCGCCGCTACGGGGCAAGTGAGCGGGGGCGGTGCGGTCCGGACACCGCGCCGCCGCCGGCCTCCTCCGAAGCAGACCCCGCCGAACCAGCCGATGTCCGGACCGCACCGCCCGCCTGCCGGCTGGCCGGACCGCTCACAGCCGCTCGCCGAGGAAGGCGAGGGTGCGCTCCCAGGCGAGCTGCTTCGAACCCGGGTCGTAGGTGCCCAGGTGGTCCTCCTCGTTCGCGAAGGCGTGGCCCGCGGGATACCGCTCGATGGTCACCTTCGCCCCGGACTCCCTGCGGATGCGCGCGGCGATCTCCTCGGCGCGCTCCGGTGTGGCGTTCTCGTCCAACTCGCCGTAGTGGCCTAGGACATCGGCGCTCAGATTCGCGAAGTTCACCTCGTCGTCGCTGGCCACGCCGTAGTACGGAACGGCCGCGGCGATCTTCTCCCCCGCCTCCGCGGCGAGCGCCAGGACGAAGCCGCCGCCCATGCAGAAGCCCACGGCCCCCACTGCGTCTCCCCGCACGGCCTCGTGGCCGAGCAAGTAGTCGACGGCGCCGACGAGTTCGCGAACCGCACGGCCCATGGGCAGCTCCGAGGCGAGACGTGCCGCGTCGTCGCTGTCGTGGGTGGTGCGGCCGCCGTAGAGGTCGGGCGCGAGCGCCACGTAGCCGGCGGCGGCGAACTGATCCGCCACCTCGGCGATCTGGTCGGTCAGCCCCCACCACTCCTGGATGACGATGACTCCCGGACCGGTGCCGCTCTCGGGGAGCGCCAGATAGCCGTAGATCTCCACGCCGTCGGCGTCGAAGCGCAGGTTCTGGCGCAGCGGTGGTGCAGACACGGGGGTCCAGCCTTTCTGCTCGGTGTCGTCCGTACGGACATGACTGATGACGGGCCGCGCGCCGGCCCGCGAGTCCGGAGAGTGCCCGGCCGCGACGCAGATAACCCGCCATGGCCGAATCACACACATACGGGCCCGGGCGCGAGCCGTTCGTCGTTCGCCCCGGGCTCCGGCACCGTAGGTGCGCAGCGCCCTGACGCGCCAGGACGTGACGTGGCGGTGTGTCAGCACTCCCCGGGCACCGAGGAGTCCGCCGCGAGTTGCCGGACCCGCTCCGGCGTGGGGTAGTCACCGGTGTGTTCGAAGCCGGCGAGCGTCGCGTGGCGGCCGGACAGGTAGCCGGTACGGAAGAAGTCGTTGCCGGTCGTGGCGTCGAGAAGCCAGCTGGCCGCGGTGCGCAGGCGGGCGTTGCCGGTCCTCAGCGCCGCGAGATGGTAGCCGCGTGTTACCAACTGGGCGGGCAGACCGCTCAGTTCGACGCCGAGGGGGCGTGCCACGGCGTCCAGCCCCCCGAGGTCGACGACGAGGCCCAGGTTCTTGTGCTCGTAGGGCCGGGTGGGCCTGCCACGCAGCACGGCCGCGACATTGCTCGCGGCCCGCCGCCCCTGGCGCATGGCGTGCTGCGCGGTGGGCGGGCAAAGGGGAACGCCCTCGTCGCCAGGACGGGCGCCGCGCCTGGCACCGTCCGCCACCAGATCGGGTACGGCCGCCGCGTCGCCGAGCGCGAAGACGCCGTCCCTGCCGGGCACCCGCAGGTCGGCACCGACCGCGAGGCGCCCCTTGACCGTCTCGGCGCCGAGTGTGGCGATCAGCGGGCTGGCGGCCACTCCCGCCGTCCAGATGAGCGTGTGGGTGGGCAGCGAACGCCCGTCGGTGAGCCTGACCGTGCCCTCGGAGACGTCCGACACGGAGACGCCTAGCGAGACCTCCGTGCCGCGTGCCTCGATGATCGCCAGCGCCTTGCGGCCGAGGCGGTCGCCGAGCTCAGGCATCAGCTTCGGGGAGTGGTCGACGAGGTGCCACTTGATCCAGCGCGGATCGATGCGGCGGTAGCGGGACGCCGCTGCGGCCGTCAGGCGCTGAAGGCAGGCGACGCTCTCCGTCCCCGCGTAGCCGCCGCCGACCACGACGAACCGCAGCCGCGCCGCGCGCTCCGCCTCGTCGTGCGTGACGGCGGCGAGGTCGAGCTGTGCGATGACGTGATCGCGGATGTAGGCCGCCTCGGCCAGTGTCTTCATGCCGCGCGCCCGCCGGTCCAGCCCCGGGATGTCGAAGGTGCGGGTGACGCTGCCCGGCGTGAGGACCAGAAGGTCGTAGCGCTGGTTGACCAGCTCGCCGGTGATCATCCGTACGACGCACACCTTCGCGTCGGTGTCCACGCCGATGGCGGTACCCGGGACGATCCGCGTACGCCGCAGGACGCGGCGCAGAGCCGGTGCGACGGCCTCGGGGGTGAGCACGCCCGAGGCGACCTGGGGAAGGAGCGGCAGATAGAGCTGGTAGTCGTCCGGGGTGACCAGCGAGATCTCCGCCTCGCTGTCGGCGAGTTCGCGCTCCAGTCCGAGCGCGCACCGCACCCCCGCGAAGCCGCCGCCCACGATGAACACCCTGGGTCGGTCCATGATTGCTTCGCCGCCCCTCGCTGGCCGGGGTCCGTCGGTCCGGACCCGTCCGTCCGCGCGGGGGCGGCTCCGTGCGAAAAGGCTCGCACGGGGCGGGTGGGGCCGCATCCGCACGCGTACGGACGGCGACGGCGGGTCGGGTCCGCACCGCAAGCCCGCTCGGCTCTCTTCTTGTCAGCGGGCCGGACCCGACCCCGTCAGTGCAGGAGCTTGAGCCCGACCACGCCGGCGACGATGAGCAGCAGACACAGCACACGTGCCGCCGTGACGGGGTCCCCGAGCACCGCCATCCCGTACGCGGCGGTGCCGATGGCTCCGATCCCCACCCAGACGCCGTAGGCGGTGCCGAGCGGGATGTGCACCACCGCGTACGACAGCCCGGCCATGCTGCACGCCAGCGCTCCGACGAAGAGCAGCGAAGGCCACAGCCTGTGGAAGTTGCCGGACGCCTCCAGGGCACTCGCCCAAACGGTCTCCAGCACCCCCGAGACGATGAGAACCACCCAGGCGAGAGTCATCCGACGCGCTCCACTCCGCTCGCTTCGCACGCTGACGTGCCGACTGCCGCTCAGCAGTCGATCACACGCGCACGGCGGCCGGTGCCAGGAGCCCCCGCGTCAGAGGCCGATGTCACCGCCGTCCTTGCGCCAGACGCTGACGACCGAGGGGCGTACGTATGCGTCCGGTCCGTCCGGCCACTGGGAGGCGGGCTTCTCGACGCTCGCGCCGTCCTCCTCGCCGGGGTGCTGCACGGCGACCAGGACGCGCCGGTCCTGAACGATGGGCCCGCAGGTCTCGGCGGCGTTGGGCATGGTCAGGAACTGCCGCACCTCACCGCGCCGCGGCCCCGACGTGGCGACGCCGAACAGGCCGTCGTGGAAGCCGAGTTGGGCGTCGTCCGTGGAGATCCACAGATTGCCGAAGTCGTCGAAGGCGACGTTGTCGGGGCAGGAGATGGGGCTGACCTGGTCCTTGGGGAAGCCGCCGAAGTAGGTGTCCGGGTCCTCCGGATCGCCGCACACCAGGAACAGCCGCCACGTGAAGCGGCGGGCGGCCGGATCGTCACCGTGCTCGGAGAACTCCAGCACGTGTCCGTGCTTGTTGCCCTTGCGGGGGTTGGCCTCGTCCGGGCCCGCCTTGCCCGTGGCGCCGCGGTCGGTGTTGTTGGTGAGGGCGGCGTAGACGCGTCCGGTGCGGGGGCTGGGTTCGACGTCCTCGGGGCGGTCCATCTTGGTGGCCCCGGCCTTGTCGCCCGCGATGCGCGTGAAGACGTAGACCTCCTCCGCGGTCATGCCCTTCACGTGTGACTCGTCGCCGGTGGCCAGCGGGATCCACTTGCCGCGGCCGTCGAACTCGTGGTCGTCCGAGGGGAGTTCACCCGAACCGTCGATGTCGTCCTCCGGGCTGTCACCCGTCAGCTTGGCGACGTACAGCGTGCCGTGGTCCAGGAGCGTCATGTTGTGCTCGTGGTCGGACCGGCTGTCGCCGCGCCGCATCCGCTTCGACGAGACGAACTTGTAGAGGTATTCGAAGCGTTCGTCGTCGCCCATGTAGACCACGGCGCGGCCGTCGCTCGTCAGCCGCGGCTGCGCGCCCTCGTGCTTGAAGCGGCCGAGCGCCGTGCGCTTGCGGGGCTTGGAGTCCGGGTCGTACGGGTCGAGTTCGACGACCCAGCCGAAGCGGTGCGGCTCGTACGGCTCCTTCGTGACGTCGAAGCGGTCGTCGAAGCGCTCCCACTTCCGCTCCGTGTCGGTGCCCTTGAGGGCGTAGCGCTCGAGCCGCTTGCGGTGCTCGTCGTCCTTGACCTTCTCGGTGTTGGCGAAGTACTGGTCGACGTTCTCCTCGCCGTGCAGCGTCGTGCCCCACGGAGTCGTGCCGCCCGAGCAGTTGTTGAGGGTGCCGAGCACCGTGGTGCCGTCCGGGTCCGCCGAGGTGCGCAGCCATGTGCTGCCGGCCGCCGGGCCGGTGACCTCGAAGGGCGTGGTGCCGGTGACGCGGCGGTTGAGGCGGTGGCGCGGCACCGGCCGCAGCGCGCCCGAGTCCTTCTCCCCCTCGACGACCACGACGGAGAGGCCGTGCGCGGCCCAGCCGATCTCGGCCTGCTCACGAGTGGGGTCGTCCGCGTCGTAGCCCGCGAACATCAGGATCTCGTCGGTGTATTCGTGGTTGGCGACGAGCAACTGCCGCCTGCTGCCGCCCTCCTTCTCGCTCAGAGGGAGCAGCGACAGGAAGTCGTTGTTGTAACCGAACTGTCCTTCCTGCGCCTTGGCCGACTGCTTCTCGGGATCGAAGTCGGGGGCACCGCGCAGGATCGGTTCGCCCCAGCGGATCACGATGTTCTGCTCGTACCCCTTCGGGACGGTCACCTTGTCGTCGGTGTTCGGCTCGACCGGCGTGAAGCGCAGGCCCTTGGCGGGCTTGCCCTTGGCCTTGCCGTCCGCGGCCGACACCGCGCCGGCGGAGTCCGAGCTGCAGGCGCCCGTACCGGCGGCGGCCACCACCCCGGCGACGGCACCGGCACGCAGGACTGACCGGCGCGAGAGCGTGCGGGCGATCAGGTCACCGGCGTACTCGTTGCCGCTTGTGTTGGGTGCCTCGTGGAAGCAGGCGTCACCACACCGGTAACGGCAGGTCATGGCCGACCTGCCGCCCGGGTGCGAGCCGAGCACCGTCAGCAGCTTGCGCATGTTCCCCTCCGGATCTCCGTACATACGGCGGTGACGCGACGCTATGGGCGCCGACCCGCGAGGAGACGACCTGACGATGAACCCCGGGTGAATCCCGGCCCAGCCTCAGGAAGCGGCGTCAAGGAGATGCCGGCGCGGGCGGCGCGTCCTCCCGTGCGCCCTGTCGGACCCGCGCTCGCTACTGGTTCGATTGTCGCGCTGCCCCCTGTCCGTCCCCGAGCCCGTGGAACAGGAGTTCCCGTGACGATGACGATCCGCGCCGCCGAGAAGCGCGACGCCCTGGCAGTGGCCGAACTGATCGAGGAGGTCGAGCGGTTCTACGCGGCGCGCGTCAAGGCGCCGGAGCCGCCCCTGGAGGAACGCAGGCGCCAGGTCGAGGAGGCTCTCTTCGGCTCGCCGCCCATCGCCTCGGCGCTTCTGGCGGTCGACGCCGCGGGCGGCGTCGCCGCCCTGGCCGCTTACTCGTTCCTGTGGCCCGCGGCGTGGACGTCCCATTCGCTCTTCCTCAAGGAGCTGTACATCCGCGACGCGGCACGCGGGAAGGGCCTGGGCAGGCGGCTGATGCGGGAGTTGCGGGACATCGCCGCCGCGCGTCCCGGGTGCAGCCGCATCGAGTGGACGTCGGACACCGGCAATCCGGACGCGCGCGCCTTCTACCGGTCGCTCGGCTTCACCGAGCTGGAAGGCAAGGTCATCTACCGGGTGGACGCGGGGACGCCTTGAGCCCGGCGGTTCAGCACGGCGGGTCGGAGCAGGGGTCCGGCGTTATCCAGTCGACGCGGTGCTCCAGCCAGACCGCGCAGGCCCAGGACAACAGCAGCAGTGTCAGGGCCACCACGGCTGCGATGACGACCGCCCGCGTGCCGCGCCGGCCCCGTCCACGGAACACGGCGCGCGTGAGGGACCAGGTGAGCAGAGCGATCAGCGGGAAGCCGGCGACCATGCCCGGCAGTTCGATGTACAGCAGGCTCCAGTCGCGCTGATCCTCGAAGCCCCCGATCACCCCGGAGCGCGCGACGGCGAACCACACCCCGAACCCGGTCGCCGCCGCGACAGCCGCGACGAGGCACCCGGCAGCGGCGGCGGCCGTCCCCTCACGCCCGTCACGATCCTCACGCGATTCCATGCCAACACGGACGCCCGCTTCGGCACGGCAGTTCCCGTGCGCGGCGTCTGCGTGCCATCTCACGGACCGTGCGCCCGGATCGGGCATCGACGGTACGGTCCGCGTGGGCGTGTTCGTGCTCCCGGGCGGGGGCGGGAGCACGCCTCGCGGATCAACGCGCCTGGCGACGCCGCTTCGCGGGCGCGGGCACGGAGGCCTGCGCGGATGCGGGCGCCGGGACCTTCGCGCGGACCATCAGCGTGCCGACGTTGTCCGGATCGGGCGCGGGCAGGACGCAGGCGTCGATGCCCGTGAAGCCGTTGCGCTTCAGCAGATCCGCCCACATCTCGGTGGAGTACGACCAGCGCAGCACCGTCAGCCGGCGACCGCTGAGGCCGTTGGCGTACATCGCCTGGGGGCCGTAGAAGCCCTCGATGGGCTCGGCCTGCGAAAGGGCCAGCACACCACCGGGGTTGAGCCGGCGGCGGGCCAGCGGCACCAGCCGCTCGGGGTCGGTGAACCAGACGGCGCCCCATCGCGAGAAGACCGCGTCGAACGTGGCGGTCGTCTCCGCGAGATAGTCGCAGGCCTCCGCGGTGACGAAGGAGAGCCCGGGGGTGCCCTCCCACCACAGGCGCGCGCGTGCGGTCTGCGCGGGTGAGAAGTCGAGCGCGGTCACCTGGACTCCCGTACGGGCCAGGAAGACCGCCTCCTTCCCCTCGGCGGAGCCCAACTCCAAGGCCGTGCGCGGCTCTCCGATGAAGCCCGCTCCAGGGCCGTGCCCGGGGTACTGCGTCCACTCGAACGAGTCGACAGCGGGGGCGGACGGCGTCCCGTCCCCCTTGTGCGGCTTGTAGGTGTCCCAGTACTCGGGAAGGCTCTTCGACGTGAGAGGCATGTGCGTTTTTCCTCGCGGGGTGCGGGCGCTGATGTCACCTGCCCCGTCACCGTAGGGTCCGCCTCCGCCGGCCAGTGCCGTGACGGCGTTGCTTCACCCGAACGTGCTGCGGCTCGTACGGACGGCTGGGCCGCGGCATGCTCGTCGGCCCGGCAACGGTCCGAACTCGCAGCCGGGCTCCGCCCGTTCGGTCGACGAACGAGCCCCAGGGCTGATCGGCGCGCCGCATCGGTGCGGGCCCCCGCGTCCGCGGGACGACCCGTAGATCGCCGTCACCCGGGGTACGGTCCACGCCCCCGGGTACGGTCCGGTCAGCGCACGCCGTGCCCGGTACGCACATGCCGGGACGGCGCGAGGATCCACAGAGAGGCGGCGAGAGGCCCGTGAGCACATTCGATTCACCCGTCCCGCGGTTCCATCTGGCCATGCCCGTCGACGACTTGGACGCCGCCCGCCGCTTCTACGGTGACGTGCTCGGCCTCGAGCAGGGGCGCAGCTCGGAGACGTGGACGGACTGGAATCTCCACGGGCATCAGTTCGTCACCCACCTCGCCCCCGGCGACCGCGCTCACGGCGCGCACAATCCCGTCGACGGACATGACGTGCCCGTACCGCACTTCGGCCTGATCCTCACCGTGCCCGAATTCCACAAGCTGGCGGACCGGCTGCGCGCGGCGGACACGGAGTTCGTCATCGAGCCGTATGTGCGCTTCGAGGGACAGCCGGGCGAGCAGTGGACGATGTTCCTTCGCGATCCGGCCGGCAACGCCCTGGAGTTCAAGGCGTTCGCCGACGACTCGCAGGTCTTCGCGACGGACTGACGGCCCTCTCCCGACGCCCGCCCGGTTCCGCTCCAAACGCCCGTCCGGTTCCGCTCCCGACGCCCGCCCGGTCACCGCACGGCTCGGGCGAGAGCTGACGGGACAGCGCGCCGGACGCGCGGAGCTGCGCACGATCAGAAGGCCCCTTGTCCGGCTGGTGCCGGGCAGGGGGCTTGTTCCGTTCCGGGCGGGGCCCTGGTGTTTGTCAGGGCGGCTGCCATTCGGGCTGGACCGGCCGGAGGCCGCAGCTCACCCGAAGGCGGCAGAGCCGCCCCAGACACGCGCCGCAGGCGCGTGTCCTTGAGGAACGTGGAGAAGTCGCGACCGATCCGGGGCCGCTGGTGGCGCGATGGACGGGCAGTGGGTTCTGCCAGCGCGGCAGGTTGCTGACGCGCGCGGGACCGTTCGGATGATGTCCCGTCATGTCTCTTTGGCGCCCTTTAGGAATTTTGTATCACTAGCGGTACAGGTCGGGAAGCGCCAGGACTCTCCTGTCCTCCCTACCCCCTGGCCGTCGCCTCTACCACCGACCGGCAGCGCCCCTCGAGGGGCCTGTCCCTCGCAGAAAAGAGAGCCGATGAAGCCCACCCGTGTCGCCCTCACCGCCGTCGGCGCCGCTCTGGCCGCAGGCACCCTCACTGTCCCCGCCGCCCACGCCGCCACCGCGGTGCCGTGCTCCGCAACCGCCCTCATCGAGGCCATCAACGACGCGAACAACAGCAACGGCGACACCCTCACCCTCGCCGCAGGGTGCAACTACGACCTCACCGCCGCCGACAACGACGAGAACGGCCTCCCCGTCATCACCACACCCATCACCATCGTCGGCAACAACGCCACCATCTCGCGCAACGCCACCGCCACCGACCAGTTCCGCATCTTCGAAGTCGGCGACAACGGACGCCTCAGCCTCCAACGACTCACCATCCGAGGCGGGGACACCACCGGAGAGGGCGGAGGCATCCTCACCTCCGCCGGGGGCGACCTCCGCCTCGTCACCGCCGTCACCGTCACCGACAACACCTCCGGCACCTACGGTGGCGGAGTTTTCATCGCCGAGGACGCCAGGGCGACCATCACCAACAGCGCCATCAACGACAACACCACTGACCTGGAAGGCGGAGGTCTCAGCAACAGGGGCAACACCACCCTCAACACCACCACCCTCAACAGCAACAACGCCGGCAACTACGGCGGCGGGCTGGACAGCGACGAGGGAACCCTGACCGCCACCAGAACGACCATCCGCAACAACGAAACCGACGACGGTGCTGCCGTCGACTTCGACGGCAGCACCGTCACCTTCAACAGCAGCACCATCACCGGCAACACCACCAGCAACAACTCTGCCGCCGGCGTCGGTATCTACAACTCCACGGACTCCCTGACCCTCAACCAGACCACCGTCAGTGACAACACCGCCAACGGCGAGGACATCGAAGGGGGCGGCATTCAAAACTTCACCCCCCTGACCCTCCGCCAATCCACCGTCAGCGGCAACACCCTCAACGGCGACGACAGCCAAGGCGCTGGCATCTACAACGACGACGCCGAGGTGAGTCTGATCAGCAGCAGGGTCTCGGGCAACAGCATCACCGGAGCCAACGGACAAACCGGCGGCATCCACAACAACGGCGGGACCCTGTCCCTGAACAGCAGCCGAGTCACCGGCAACTCCTCCACCGAGGCACCCGGCGGCCTCTTCACCGACACCCCCATCACCTTCATCTCCTCCGCCATCACCAGCAACACCCCCACCAACTGCACCGGCAGCCCTGTCATTCCCCCCGGCTGCAACAACTGACCCACCACCGCAACGCCGCGCCGGTCCGCACAGAACCACGCCAACAGTGCGGATCGGCACCCCTACGCACGCACTCACAGCCGACCCCGTCGGCGGACTGTCAGATCCCAACACCGCTGGCAACGCCCTGGAGTTCAAGGCGTTCGCCGACGACTCGCAGGTCCTCGCGACGGACCGACGCCACCCCGTTGGGCCGTCCGGCCGCGGCTCACCGCGCAGCACAACGGCCCCGGCACGCACAACTCGCATGCGTGCCGGGGCCCTTGGCACCAGTGGTGCCGGTGGTGGAGCCGGTCAGCCGACGATGCCGGAGGCGCCCTCGACGGCGGGGACACCGGCGTTCAGCGTGGCGCTGACGCCGCCGACGCCGGGGACGGCGCCGCTCACGGTGGCCGCGGCACCGCCAGGGCCGGGGGTGACGTCGACGCCGGCGAGGCCCCCGGGGAGGGAGGCGCCCACGCCGCCGGAGACGTTGTCGAGGTCGGCGTCGGAGAGCTCGGCGGTCTCGATCTGGTCGCGCATAAAGTTCCAATCAACGAGCGGGGGGACATCTGTCCGGTGATACCGGAGTGAGGGATCACAACATCTCAGCGGTGCCTGCTGCCACTCGTCACACTCGTCTCTTTCATCATCGTCACGTGATCTTCCGATTCGTTACCGATCTCTGCATCGGTGACGGCCCGGGACCGCGCGGACCCGGGACGACCGGGCACGCACAGGGGCCCCGGCACGCATGCTTCACATGCGGCGCGGGGCCCCTGAGAGCGAAGGTGCTCAGGCGCGCGCTCAGCCCACCAGGCCGGTGACGCCGCCGACGTTCGGCACGGCGCCGGTCAGGCCGGGGGCGCTGCCGCTGACGCTGCCCGCGACGCCACCGACGCCGTCGACGGCGCCGGCCACGCTGCCGGTGACGCCTTCCAGGCCTGCGGCGAGGTTCCCGCCGACGGAGGCGCCCACGCCGCCGGAGACGTTGTCGAGGTCGGCGTCGGAGAGCTCGGCGGTCTCGATCTGAGGTGTCATGTCACGCATGGAAGTTCCAATCAACGAGCGGGGGGAACGTCTTTCCGGTGAGACCGGAGGTCCGGGGATCAGAACATCTGAGGAGCGCTCGATTCCACTCGTAGAAACCTTCTCCATTCGATCCTCACGTGATCTCTCGATTTGTCACGGCGATCTGACCGGAGAGCCCGTGACGCACACAGAACCGTTTCATTGAACGCCAGTTGTGGCCGTGACACCTTCCCGCTCGGATGCAGGACCGCACGGCTCGCCAACTCCGTCAGTGCCTCGGACGATTGGGACGGTATGTCTGCGAATACGCCGCGCCCCGGCGGGCGTTCAGCGTCGCGACGTACCGGGGAGATCGAGGCGGGCCCACACCTGCTTGTGGTCGGAGTGCTCCGAGTGGCTCAGGGTGCTCGACCGGACCCGCACCGACGGCGAGACGAACACGTAGTCGATCTTGCCCTTGCTGTGGCTGGGCTGACCGGACCGGCACGGCGCGTACCGGGCGCGCGGCAGCTGAGCGGCACGGCGCTCGGGCTTCATCGCGTCGAGGCAGGGGCCCGATGCCTCCTTGAACGCACCTCGGGCCCCGTGCCCGTAGTCGGGGTGGTAGAGGCGGTCGAGGACACCGGAGAGTGGGAGGTCGTTGATGTCCCCGCCGAGCAGCACCGTGTAGTCCTTGTACCGCGAGGTCAGGATCCGCTGGACCGTGGCGACCTCGCGCTTCCGGCTCGCCAGGTAGTCGCCCCCGGACGGCGTGAGGTGGGCGGAGCAGACCACCAGCTTCCGCGGCTCGGAGCGCACACAGACCATCTCGCGGTACTCGTCACCGGAGGTGGAGCCCAGCTGGTGCACGTCGGCGTCGTCCTTGTCGAACCCGAGGCCCTTGCGGAAGACGATCGTGTTGCCGAAGTCGGTGGGGTGATGGCAGCGCGCGGGCGTTCCCGGATTCCTCTCCAGGTTGTCGACGGGGCTGAACAGCACCGTGTAGCCGGGCAGTCGGTCCTCGAGCCGCTCGTCCCAGTCCTGGCAGGTCTCCTGCATCGTGAGGAAGGCCGCCTTGCGGTCCTTCACGTCCTCGGCGAGCCCGTCGGGCGCGGTGTTGCCCTCGTCGCCGTGCTCGGTCGTCCCGCCGGCCATGTTGAACTGGCCGATCACGAACGTGCCCGGCTCCGGCCCGGACGGTTCATCCGAATCCGACCCGGTGAGCAGCACGACGGCGGCCACGAGGCCCGCCACGACCACGGCGGAGAGCGGGGCGATCACGCGACGGATGGCGCCCTCCATGGTCCGGTCCCCGTGTGTGAAGTTCGGTACGCGCGCAAGCATGCAGAGGCGCGCGAGGAGCGTCAACAGGCGAACCCGGCCGCCGCCCCCATCGGTGCCCGCCCCTCCGCACCGTCGCCCGTGGGGTCACACAGGGTTATGGGAAGGAAACCGGTGCCCCCGGACAGTTAGGATTTCGACCATGGCGGCCACTGGAACAGAGCAGACGGGATCGAAGGCGTACTACGTCACGACCCCCATTTACTACGTCAATGACGCTCCCCACCTGGGCCACGCCTACACGACCGTCGCGGGCGACGTGCTCACGCGCTGGCACCGCCAGCGCGGCGAGAAGGTGTGGTACCTCACCGGCACGGACGAGCACGGTCAGAAGATCATGCGCACCGCCGAGGCGAACGGGGTCTCACCGCAGGAGTGGTGCGACCGCCTCGTCGAGGAGGCGTGGAAGCCCCTCTGGGAGCACCTGGAGATCGGCAACGACGACTTCATCCGTACGACGGAGAAGCGGCACACCGAGCGCGTCGCTGAGTTCGTCCAGGATCTCTACGACAAGGGCGAGATCTACCAGGGCGGATACGAGGGCCCGTACTGCGTGGGCTGCGAGGAGTACAAGACCTACGGCGAACTGCTGGAGGGTGAGGGAGAGTTCGCGGGCCAGAAGCTGTGCCCCATCCACCGCACGCCGGTCGAGATGCTCCAGGAGGAGAACTACTTCTTCAAGCTGTCCGAGTACGGCCCGAAGCTGCTGGAGCACTACGAGCGGCACCCGGAGTTCATCCAGCCCGAGTCCGCACGGAACGAGGTCGTGAACTTCGTCCGGCAGGGCCTGGACGACCTGTCGATCTCCCGCTCGACCTTCGACTGGGGCGTCAAGGTGCCCTGGGACGACAAGCACGTCATCTACGTCTGGATCGACGCGCTGCTCAACTACGCCACGGCGGTGGGCTACGGGGCGGACCAGGAGCGCTTCGAGGGGATCTTCCCCGCGGACGTGCACCTCGTGGGCAAGGACATCCTCCGCTTCCACACGGTGATCTGGCCCGCGATGCTGATGGCCAACGGACTGCCGCTGCCCGGCAAGATCGTCGCCAACGGCTGGCTGATGGTCGGCGGCGAGAAGATGTCCAAGTCCAACCTGACGGGCATCTCCCCGCAGCAGCTCACGGAGCACTTCGGAGTCGACGCCTACCGCTGGTACTTCATGCGGGCCATCGCCTTCGGGCAGGACGGATCGTTCTCCTGGGAGGACTTCTCCGCCCGCTACACCAGCGAACTGGCCAACGACTACGGCAACTTGGCCTCGCGCGTCGCGGCCATGGTCGGCAAGTACTTCGGCGGCACGCTGCCGGAGGCGACGGCGCACGGCGACGCGGAGCAGGCCGTCGTGGACGGGCTCGCGAAGGCGGTCGCCTCGGCGGACGAACGCATCGGCGACGAGCTGGACTTCTCCGGCGGCATCGCTGCGGTCTTCGACTTCATCAAGCAGGTCAACGGCTATCTGACGGAGCAGGAGCCCTGGAAGGTCGCCAAAGACAAGTCCGACGGGGCCCAGGCCCGGCTGGCGACGATCCTCTGCACCGCGGCCGAGTCGCTGCGCGCGTGCGCGGTGCTGCTGAACCCGATCATGCCGGAGTCCTCGGCGAATCTGTGGGCGTCGCTGGGCGCCGAGCCGCACCTCGGCCGGCTCTCCGACCAGAACATGGGCGACACCGCCCGCTGGGGTCAGCTCCCCGCGGGCGCGACGGTCACGAAGGGCGCGGCACTCTTCCCGCGCCTGGAGGACCCGGCGCAGTAGCCGGCACACAGCGGTGAACCCCCGGGCTCTGCCCGGGGGTTCGTCATTTCACGGACCGGTCCGGCCGGGCGGCGTCAGGGTCGTCCAACGAGTTCGATCACACATCGCGCTCCGGTGCCACGTACGAGGCGTCATGCGCCGTGTAGTTCGCTGTCAACTCCCAGATCCTGGGCAGGAGATGCTCACACGACGCCCGCTCGATGGGCAGCAGGGGAAGCGCTCGCAACGCAGGCAGTCCGTCTAAGAGGGGGTGGATCCACCGGAGCCACGACGGCACCGCACAGACCCGGGAACGAAGCGCCACGAGGCGCACGGTGCCGCCCCCCCGAAGGGCTAGAGCTTCGGCTTGCGCACCGACAGGTGCAGCTCCTTCAGCCGCGCCTCGTCGACCTCGCTGGGGGCGCCCATCATCAGGTCCTGCGCGTTGCCGTTGAGCGGGAACGCGATCGTCTCGCGGATGTTGGGCTCGTCCGCCAGCAGCATCACGATGCGGTCGATGCCGGGGGCGATGCCGCCGTGCGGCGGGGCGCCGAAGCGGAACGCCCGCAGCATGCCGCCGAATTCGCGCTCGACGTCCTCGTTGGAGTAGCCCGCGATCTCGAACGCCTTGAACATGATGTCCGGTTCGTGGTTACGGATGGCGCCCGAGGAGAGCTCCACGCCGTTGCAGACGATGTCGTACTGCCACGCCAGGACCGACAGCGGGTCCTGCGTCTGCAGTGCTTCCAGACCGCCCTGCGGCATGGAGAAGGGGTTGTGGGAGAACTGGACGGCGCCGGTCTCCTCGTCCTTCTCATACATCGGGAAGTCCACGATCCAGCAGAAGCGGAAGACGCCTTCCTCGAAGTGCCCGGCGCGCTTCGCGGCCTCGACACGGACCGCGCCCATGATCTTCGAGACCTCGTCGAACTCGCCCGCACCGAAGAAGATCGCCGTGCCCGGCTCGGCCTTGAGCGCGGTCAACAGCTGCGTGACGTCGTTCTCCTCGAGGAACTTGGCGATCGGTCCGGTCAGCGTGCGGTCCTCGCCCACGCGGACCCAGGCCAGACCCTTCGCGCCCTGCTCGACGGCGAACTCGCCCATCTGGTCGAAGAATTTGCGCGGCTGGTCCGCGGTGTCCGGCACGGCCAGCGCCCGTACGTGCTTGCCGGCGAAGGCCTTGAAGCCCGAGGCCTTGAAGATGTCGGAGACGTCCACGAGCTCGAGCTGCGCACGCAGATCCGGCTTGTCGGAGCCGTACTTGAGCATCGCCTCGCGGAACGGGATGCGCGGGAAGGGCGAGGTGCACTCGCGGCCGCCGCCCAGCTCCTGGAAGAGGTCGGTCATCACCTTCTCGATGACCCCGAAGACGTCCTCCTGCTCGACGAAGCTCATCTCCATGTCGAGCTGGTAGAACTCGCCGGGCGAGCGGTCGGAGCGGGCGTCCTCGTCACGGAAACAGGGCGCGATCTGGAAGTAGCGGTCGAAGCCCGCGATCATCAGCAGCTGCTTGAACTGCTGCGGCGCCTGCGGCAGCGCGTAGAACTTCCCCGGGTGCAGCCGGGAGGGCACCAGGAAGTCCCGCGCGCCCTCGGGCGAGGTGGCCGAGAGGATCGGCGTGGCCAGCTCGTTGAAGCCCTCGGCGACCATCTTCTCGCGGATCTTCGCGATGACCTGCGAGCGCAGCACGATGTTGCGGTGCATGCGTTCGCGGCGCAGGTCCAGGAACCGGTATTCGAGGCGCCTCTCCTCGTTGACCCCGTCCTCCGCGTTGATCGTGAAGGGGATCTGCTCGGAGGCGCCGAGCACCTCCACCTCGCCGACCTCGACCTCGATCTCACCCGTCGGCAGCTCGGAGTTGACGTTGTCGGTACCCCGCGCGCGGACCTTGCCGTCGACGCGTACGACGGACTCCTTCGACAGCGAGCTCAGCTGCTCCTGGACCTCGGTCTGCTCGGGCCGTACGACGAGCTGCACGATCCCGTAGTGGTCACGAAGATCGATGAAGAGGATGCCGCCCAGGTTCCGCCGGTTGTGCAGCCAGCCGCTGAGGCGGACGTCGGTACCGACGTCCGGGGCACGGAGCTCGCCGCAGGTGTGGGAACGGTACCGGTGCATCAGTCATCCAGTCGTGGGTCGGCAGCATCTGGGCCAGTTACTTGGGGGCACCCCATGCCGGAGGCTATGGGGGAAGTCGGCCCTTCAGAATACCGCCCTGGCTCAGCCCCACTCGCCCCGATTTCCCCAACGCACATAAAGTGGGGCAATGCACACCGAGGACGTGCTGAGGGCCACCGGGACCGGGCTGTGGCGTTGGGACAGCGAGACCGGTGCTTCCACCGTAGACGTCCTCACCGCGGAGCTCCTCGGCGTCCCCGTCAGGCGGGGGCACGTGACGGACACCGAGCGCTCCGTCTCCGTCGCCGGACCGGGCTCGGACACCCCCTCGGAAGAGGCCGAACGGGACCGCCCGGTGAACGTCCCCGTCGAGGGCGGCACCCTCACACTGGCCGAGCCCTCCATCCGCTCCCGGATCCACTTCTCCGACTACGTGGAGCTGACCGAGACCGCAACCCTCGCCCTGGCCGAGTGGACCCTCGTCGAAGCGGTGCTGCGCATCGTCGACGAGCAGGGGGACGTCGCGCGCAGGGTGCGGACCCGGATGATGCCCGTCGACGAGGACGGGACGATCTCCCTCATCGGGACGATCTCGCTGGTGCCCGAACCGGGCACCGCGGAGCCTGCGGCCGCCGAACGCGTGCGGCCGTCCGGGGAGCCGTCCGGGGAGGAGGACACCCTCCACCAGAACCGGGACGCCTTCCTGCTGCACACAGGCCTGGCGCTGGCGGAGGCCCGTACCACCGCGGAGGTGCTGCGGATCGGGGGCTCGCTGGTCATCCCCGGCTTCAAGCCCCGCGCCCTCGCCGTCTTCAGCCTCGAACGGGGCCGGCTGATCCTGGTCGGGCCTCCGGGCCAGCGGCCGGTGCCGCAGCATCTGCTTCCGTTCCTCGAGATGCCCGTCGAGACCGACCATCCGGCCGCCGCCGTCGTACGGTCCGGGCGGCCGGTCTACCTGCCGTCCCCGGAGGACTACCAGCGCGAGTTCCCGGCCGCATGGCCGCAGGTGGAGCCGGTCGGCAACCGGGGCTGGGCGTTCCTGCCGCTCACCGTCTCCAAGCGCACGCTGGGCGCGTGGATGGTGGCCTTTCCGGAGCCCGTCCGGTTCACCCCGGAGGGCCGGTCGCTGCTGGCCAACGTCGCGCGCATGCTCGCCCAGGCGATCTCCCGCACGTCCATGCACGAGACGGAGCTCCAGCTCTCGTCCGGTCTGCAGCGCACGCTGAGGCCCACGCGCAAGCCCGGCATCGAGGGCATGAAGCTGGCGGCCCGGTACATGCCCTCGGGCGGCGGGCTGGAGGTCGGCGGCGACTGGTACGACGTGATCCCGCTGCCATCGGGACGCACGGGCCTGGTGATCGGCGACGTGCAGGGCCACGACGTGCGCGCGGCCGGTGTCATGGCGCAGCTGCGCATCGCGCTGCGGGCGTACGCGGCGGAGGGCCACCGCCCGGACGCGGTCCTGGCACGTGCCTCGCGCTATCTGGCGGGGATCGGGCGGCCCGAGGTGATGACCGGCGGCCCGGGGGAGAAGCCCAGCGAGGAGGCGCCCGCGGCCGGGGCCTTCGGAGGTCTCCTCGAGGACGAACGTTTCGCCACCTGTCTCTACATGGAGGCCGACCCCGTCACCGGAACTCTCGACATCGCGCGCGCGGGCCATCCCGACCCCGCGATCTGGCTGGCCGACGGGACGATGCTGATCAGAGCCACCGCGGGCGGACTGCCGCTGGGGGTGGAGCCGGGCACCGAGTACCCGACGACGCGGCTCGTGCTGGAGCCGGGCGAGACGCTGCTGGTGTGCACGGACGGGCTGATCGAGGTCGGCGGGCACACCATGGACACCGGGTGGCGGCGCATCCAGGCCGTCTTCAGGGATCAGTCCGTCAAGGACTCGGGAACACCCACCGACCTGGAGCAGCTCGCGGACGCGCTCATCGGCTCGGCTCAGCAGCCGCTCACCGGGGAGGCCACCGGCCCGCTGGCCGACCGCCGCGCGGACGACATCGCGCTGCTGCTGCTCACCCTTGACCCCACCTTTGCCGCCGAGCGAGCGGCGGCCGCGGTCGGCGTCGTTCGCCGTACGACGTTCACCGTCGCGCAGGCGGAGCCGGACCGCATCGGCGAGGCCCGGCACCAGCTCCAGGGCATGCTCTTCGACTGGGAGAGCGAGGACCAGATCGACGGGGCCGTGCTGATGCTCTCCGAGATGCTGACGAACGTGCTGGTCCACACCGAGGGCGACGCCATGATGGTCGCCGAGTGCAGCGGCGAACGGGGCAACAGGCTGCTGCGCGTCGAGGTGGCCGACACCAGCGACGCACTGCCGCACCGCCGCACGCCCGGCGAGCTGGCCTCGTCCGGCCGGGGGTTGATGATGATGGAGCTGCTGGCGGGCTCGTGGGGCGTGGACCCGCGCGGCGAGGGCAAGAGCATCTGGTTCGAGATGCGCGAGAACGTCTCGTCACCGGCCTGGGCGTGATGCCGTTTCCGGCGCCTCGGCCGAACGCGCAGGCCGGGGCGGGCCATGTTCACGCCGCCGGACCCTCACTGTGCAGGCCACCGTGGAGCAGGCGGGATTTGTCAGACGCCGCCCAGCTAGCCGTACATGCGGCGCATCGCGAAGTCGACCATCTCCTCGACGGCCTTCGCATCGATGACCACGCGGTGCTCGCCCTCCATGTCCAGCACGAAGCCGTAGCCGGATGGCAGCAGGTCCAGCACCTCTGCACCCGTGATCACGAAGTAGCGGGACTCCTTGCCCGCGTAGCGCCGCAGCTCCTTGAGCGTCGTGAACATCGGGATCACCGGCTGCTGGGTGTTGTGCAGCGCAAGGAAGCCCGGGGTCTCACCGCGCGGGCAGTAGACCTTCGACGTCGAGAAGATCGACTGGAAGTCCTCCGAGGTGAGGGTTCCGTTGGTGAACGCGCGCACGGTCTCGCGCAGCGACGGCGGCGACGCCTGCTCGGGGTAGAGCGGCTGCCCGTTCCCCGGCTGACCTTGCTGCCCGTAAGGGGGAGGGGGCGCCTGCTGGGCTGCGTACTGCTGGTGAGCGGCCTGCTGATGTCCGGCCTGCTGCTGGTGGCCGTACTGCTGCCCGGCGTGTGGATAGCCCTGCCCCGCGGCGGCGGTCTGGTCGTAGCCGTACATAGGAGAAAGAGTAACGAGTCACAGATGGGCGGTGAGGGGTTGCTTCTTATTACCGGCCGGTAGCATCATTGTCCGTAGACACAGTTGACTACCTGTCCGTCGAGTGAGACCACACGGAGCCGTTGCCATGGGGCACTACAAGTCGAATCTCCGCGACATCGAGTTCAACCTCTTCGAGGTGCTCGGCCGCGACACGGTGTACGGCACCGGACCGTTCGCGGAGATGGACGTGGACACCGCGAAGAGCGTGCTGACCGAGATCGCGCGCCTCGCCGAGAACGAGCTGGCCGAGTCGTACGAGGACTCCGACCGCAACCCGCCGGTCTTCGACCCGGAGACCAACACGGCTCCCCTTCCTGAGTCGTTCAAGAAGAGCTACAAGGCCTACATGGACGCCGAGTGGTGGCGCCTGGGCACGCCGGAGGCCATCGGCGGCACCACCGCACCGCGCTCGCTGCTGTGGAGCTTCGCCGAGACCGTGCTGGGCTCCAACCCGGCGGTCTGGATGTACGCGTCCGGCCCGGCCTTCGCCGGTGTCATCCACGACGAGGGCACCGAGGAGCAGCTGAAGGTCGCCCAGCTGATGGTGGACAAGCAGTGGGGCTCCACGATGGTGCTGACCGAGCCGGACGCCGGCTCGGACGTCGGCGCCGGCCGCGCCAAGGCCACCCGGCAGGACGACGGCAGCTGGCACATCGAGGGCGTCAAGCGCTTCATCACCTCCGGTGAGCACGACCTCTCCGACAACATCGTGCACTTCGTGCTCGCGCGCCCCGAGGGCCACGGCCCCGGCACCAAGGGCCTCTCGCTCTTCCTCGTCCCGAAGTACGACTTCGACTGGGAGACCGGCGAACTGGGCGACCGCAACGGCGTCTACGCCACCAACGTCGAGCACAAGATGGGCCTGAAGGCCTCCAACACCTGCGAGCTGACCTTCGGCGCCAACGCCCCCGCAAAGGGCTGGCTGCTCGGCGAGAAGCACGACGGCATCCGTCAGATGTTCAAGGTCATCGAGTTCGCGCGGATGATGGTGGGCACCAAGGCCATCGCGACGCTCTCCACGGGCTACCTCAACGCCCTCGAGTACGCCAAGGAGCGCGTGCAGGGCGCCGACCTGGCACAGTTCACCGACAAGAGCGCGCCCCGCGTCACCATCACGCACCACCCCGACGTGCGCCGCTCGCTGCTCACGCAGAAGGCGTACGCGGAGGGCATGCGCGCGCTCGTCCTCTACACGGCGTCCGTGCAGGACGAGATCGTCATCAAGGAGTACCGCGGTGAGGACGCCTCCGCCGCGGAGCGGCTGAACGATCTGCTCCTGCCGATCGTGAAGGGCTACGGCTCGGAGAAGTCCTACGAGCAGCTCGCGCAGTCGCTCCAGACCCTGGGTGGCTCCGGCTACCTGCAGGAGTACCCGGTCGAGCAGTACATCCGCGACGCCAAGATCGACACCCTGTACGAGGGCACCACCGCGATCCAGGGTCAGGACTACTTCTTCCGCAAGGTCGTCCGCGACCAGGGCCAAGCGCTCACCACGCTGTCCGAGGAGATCAAGAAGTTCCTGGCCGAGGCGAAGGGCGGCGAGGAGCTGGCCGGCGCCCGCGAGGAGCTCTCCCGCGCGGCGGTGGAGCTGGAGGCGATGGTCGGCGCCATGCTGACCGACCTCGCCGCCACGGAGAAGGACGTGAAGTCGATCTACAAGGTCGGCCTGAACACCACGCGCTTCCTCCTCTCCTCCGGCGACGTGGTCATCGGCTACCTGCTGCTGCGCGGCGCGACGGTCGCCGCGGAGAAGCTGGCCGACGCCTCGCTGACGCTCTCCGCCAAGGACAAGGCGTTCTACCAGGGGAAGGTCGCCGCGGCGAAGTTCTTCACCGGGAACGTGCTGCCCTCCGTGGCCGTCGAGCGCACCCTGGCCGAGAACGTCGACTCCTCCGTGATGGAGCTCGACGAAGCGGCCTTCTGACCCGCTCTTCCGCCCGCTCGCACCGAGCGCCGGATCCCCCCATGCGGAACGTCCTTCTCCTCCCTCCGGGGCAGGGGAAGGACGTTTCGCCTTCGTATGCTGACCGTATGACCCCACGCTCCCAGAGCCCCGCGCCGCCGCACCACGCGGGCCGGGCACACACCGACGGCCTCATCGGCTTCCTCTCGGACTCACCCACGCCGTACCACGCGGTGCGCAGCGCGGCGGAGTTGCTGGAGAAAGCGGGCTTCCGGCAGCTCGACGAGACGGAAGCCTGGGACGCGGCCGGCGGCGGCACGAGCGGCCGCGGCCACTACGTCGTGCGCGGCGGCGCCCTGATCGCCTGGTACGTGCCGGTCGGCGCCGGCCCGGCCACTCCGTACCGCATCATCGGCGCCCACACCGACTCCCCCAACCTGCGCGTCAAGCCGGTCCCCGACACCGGGAACAACGGCTGGCGGCAGATCGGCATGGAGATCTACGGCGGCACGCTGCTCAACACCTGGCTCGACAGGGACCTCGGCCTGGCCGGACGCCTCTCGATGCGCGACGGAACGACGCGGCTGGTGGACATCAGCCGGCCGCTCCTGCGCGTGCCGCAGCTCGCCATCCACCTCGACCGGCAGGTCAACGACGGGCTCAAGCTGGACCGTCAGCGCCACATGACGCCCGTGTGGGGCCTCGGCACGCCCCGCGAGGGCGACCTGATCGGCTTCGTCGCCGAGGAGGCCGGCGTGGCCGCCGAGGAGATCACCGGCTGGGACCTGATGGCGCACAGCGTGGAGCCACCCGCGTATCTCGGACGGGACGAGGAACTGCTGGCCGGCCCGCGCATGGACAACCTCCTCTCCGTGCACGCCGGTGCCGTCGCGCTCGCGGAGGCGGCCGCGCACGGCGAACTTCCCGCCATTCCCGTGCTGGCGGCCTTCGACCACGAGGAGAACGGCAGCCAGTCGGACACCGGCGCGGAGGGACCGCTCCTCGGCTCGGTACTGGAACGCTCCGTCTTCGCCCGCGGCGGCGGCTACGAGGACCGCGCGCGGGCGTACGCGGGGAGCGTGTGCCTCTCCTCGGACACCGGCCACGCGGTGCACCCCAACTACGCGGAGAGGCACGACCCCGGGCACCTGCCGAAGCCCAACGGGGGACCGATCCTGAAGGTCAACGTCAACCAGCGCTACGCCACGGACGGTTCGGGCCGGGCGGTCTTCGCGGCGGCCTGCGAGCGGGCCGGGGTGCCCTGGCAGACGTTCGTGTCGAACAACGAGATGCCGTGCGGAACGACGATCGGGCCCATCACCGCGGCCAGGCACGGCATTTCGACCGTCGACGTCGGCGTGGCGATCCTGTCCATGCACTCGGCGCGCGAGCTGTGCGGCGTGGACGACCCGCACCTGCTGACCCGTTGCATGCGCGGATTCCTCACGGGCTGAACTGCCGGCAGGCGGAGCGCGGGCGGGTGCACGCATCTCAACGCCCGCTCTCCGCCTTCCCGTTGGCGCCACTGCCCGGGTGCGGACTGATTGACGTTCACTTCGGGGGGCACCCGTACCGCGTACGAAAGCCGTACAGCAGGACAACCGCCAATCGGAGGCAAGGAATCCATGGGCATCGTCTTCTGCATCGGCATGCTGGCAGTGGGGGCCATCCTGACCTTGGCCGTCGACGTGAACACCGACGTCGTCAATCTCGATGTGGTGGGGCTCGTCCTGATGGCCGTCGGGCTGATCGGTCTCTCCGTCTACGTCAGCATCTTCAAACGCCGCAAGACTCAGCCGCCGTCCCCGGCCGCACCGGTGATGGTGGAAGAGGAGCGCCACCACCTGCAGTGACCGGTGAACCGCCGGAACGCGCCCTGCGCGGACCGGTGAGACCGGCACACTCGCGGCCCGCGGCCTCCGCACACAGCGGAAGCCGCGGGTCGCTTCGTCCTCAGGGCGGGACCGGGCGGGCTCAGGGCGGGCTCACGGAACAAGTCCCGCTGTCAGGAAGCCTCCGCGTCGGCAGACGCCGCCCCCGAGTCCATGCCCGCGAGCACGAGCGGCAGCCGGGAGGTGCCCGACGCCGTGACACGGACGGGGACGCCCCAGTCCTGCTGGTGCACATGGCAGGCCGGGTACTCCACCGGTTCCGCCGCCCCGCCGGGGTCGTCACACGAGGCCGCCATGGCCGACACGTGCAGCACGCCCTCCGTCACGCCGTCGGCGAGCCGCAGGCCGCGACGCAGGTCCGTGCCGGCACCTGCTCCCTCCGCCAGCAGGTTCTCCGGCGTCGAGCCGACCAGCAGCCGGGTCGCGGGACCGTACCGGTCGTCGAGCTTCTGGCCCGCCGGCGCCTGGAAGACGACCTCCAACAGCAGTTCCCCGGGCGCCACTTCGGTCGCCGAGCGCTGGGTGCGGTGGGCCACCGGCTCGACCCGTACCGCCTCCTCGGGGAGCCGCAGCCGCGTCAGCCGGTGACGGGCCGACTCGACGACCACAATCTCGACCCCCTGCCCGGGTCCGTCCTGGCCGCCCTGGCTGTCCTCGTCGTCCACGAGCAACGCCCCGGACGGCTCCCGCAAGTCCGTGGCCAGGGTGGTGACTTCGCCGCTGTCCGGGTCGTAGCAGCGCAGCGCGTTGTTGTAGGTGTCGCTGACGGCGACCAGCCCGCCGGGCAGCGCCGTGACGCCCAACGGGTGCTGGAAAAGCGCCTGTTCGGCGTCGCCGTCCCGGTGCCCGAAGTCGAACAGGCCCGTGCCCACCGCTGTGCGTACGTGGAGCGCCCCGTCGGCTCCCGCCCGCTCGACCCGGCGCAGTGCGCTCGTCTCCGAGTCGGCGACCCACAGCCGCTCACCGTCGGCCGAGGCCGACAGGCCCGAGGGCTGGGCGAACCACGCCTCGGCCGCCGGCCCGTCGACCAGACCCTCGTTGGTGGTCCCCGCCTCGACCCGCACGCGTCCCTGCCCCCAGCTACCGCTGGGCGGGGCCCCCAGCTCACCCGCCTCGGGCGGCGTGAACGACCACAGCTGGTGCACGCCCGCCATGGCGATCCACAGCCGCCCGTCGAACCACTCCACGTCCCACGGCGAGGAGAGGGCGACCTCAAGAGCAGGCCCCTCCGTCGCGGCGCCCTGCCACCACTGCTCGCCGGTGCCCGCGAGCGTGCCCACCTCGCCGGTGACCCGATCGTAGGAGCGCAGCGCGTGATTGACGGTGTCGGCGACGACGACCGTTCTCCCGTCGGGCAGCAGCGCGAGTCCCTGGGGCTCGCTGAAGCGCGCCTGACCGGGGCCGCCGTCCACCAGACCGCGCTCGCCGGTGCCCACGCGGCGCAGCACGGTCTCACCGTCGGGGGCCAGCTCGACCAGCTGGTGCCGGGTGGTGTCGGAGACGAGGAAGTTCCGTCCCTCAGAGCCCGCGGCCCCGGTGGGGCCCCCACCGGGCAACCGGAGCGCCTTCCCGGGGAAGCGCAGGGGGGTCGGCTCGGGCTCCGGGAGAAGGGGAGCGGAGCTCGTTGAGGGGTGGTGGCCGGGCGACGGGCGGGCGTACGGGCCGTCGCCGCGCCGCAACGTGCCCTTCGCGTCGTGCTCGCGCTCCAGCTCCTCCACGAGCGTCGCAATGGCGTGGGCGTGGCCCTCGCCCGCGTGCTGGGCGACGACATAGCCCTCGGGGTCGATCACGACGAGTGTGGGCCAGGCCCGCACGGCGTACTGCTTCCAGGTCGCCAGCTGCGGATCGTCCAGGACCGGGTGCTCGACCTGATAGCGCTCCACGGCGTCCACGACCGCCCCGTGGTCGGCCTCGTGCGCGAACTTCGGCGAGTGCACCCCCACGATCACGAGGGTGTCGCGGTGCCGCTCTTCCAGCTCCCGCAACTCGTCGAGCACGTGCAGGCAGTTGACGCAGCAAAAGGTCCAAAAATCGATCAGAATGATGCGTCCCCGCAGGCCGGCGAGGGTGAGGTCCCGGCCGCCGGTGTTCAGCCAGCCGCCCTCCCCTTGCAGCTCGGGCGCCCGTACACGTGCGTGAGAAGCCATGGCCGGAGCAACAATCAGCTCCGGGTGAGCATTCCGCCGCCGTGCGGGGAAGTCGTCTGTCATGAGGTATCTCGTACGCGAACGGATCTTCGGCATCGGCGACGACTACTGGATCGACGACGAGCACGGGGAGCACGCCTTCCTCGTCGACGGAAAGGCGCTGCGGGTACGGCAGACGTTCCAGCTCAAGGACGTACAGGGGGAGGTCGTCGCCGTCATCCGGCGAAAGATGATCAGCCTGTGGGAGACGATGGAGATCGAGCGCGGCGGCCAGAAGCTGGCGACGGTGCGCAAGAAGCGGTTCACGCCGCTGCGCCACCGTTTCAAGGCGCAGCTCGCGGACGGCGGTGCGCTGTCGGTGCACGGGAACGTGCTCGACAAGGAGTACGACATCGAGTTCGGCGGCGGGCGCCTGGCGCGCATCTCGCGCAGGTGGTTCAGGGTGCGCGACACCTACGCTGTGGACATCGAACAGCCGGGCGCCGACGTGCCGTTGCTGCTGTCGCTCGCGGTGTGCGTCGACGCTCTGACGGGCGAGGACTGACGGGAGCGCGGGGCACCCACAAGGCACCCTCGGGACACCCGCGTACCCGGTGCTGCGGTCCGACGAACCGGGGCGCACGGCAGGCGAATCGACCGTTTCGCGGAGCTTCGTACATGTTCGTACCGAACAGGCGCGCACCGTACCACCGCCGGTGCGAAAAAGGGGTGCGAATGGGCCTAGCATCGTGCCCCGAAAGCACTGCCGCGTGGGCCGCGCGCAGCGTAACTTGAGAGCACCGCACGCACCGAAGACGACGAACGTCCGTACCGCCCGAGGGGTCTCGTGACCGACCACCCAAGCCTTCAGCCATACGTCGACGCCTGGACCGAGTCCATCGAAGCGATATCCGAACTGGTGAGGCCGCTCGTAGAGGGCGAGTGGAACCGGCGCACCGCTTGCCCCGCGTGGTCGGTCCGGGATGTGGTCTCTCACATCATCGGCATGGAGTGCGAACTTCTGGGCGATCCGCGGCCGATCCACACTCTGCCGCGCGACCTCTACCACGTCGTCGACGAGCCCAGCCGGCACATGGAGATCCAGGTCGACGTGCGGCGGCACCACACCGGTCCGGAGATGACGGGCGAGCTGGAGTACACGATCATCCGCCGCTCCCGTCAGCTGCGTAACGAGAAGCGTGCGCCGGACGCCGAGGTGCGGGACATCATGCCGGGCGGCTCGAAGATCACCCTCGAACACCAGCTGCGGCTGCGGGCGTTCGACCTGTGGGTGCACGAGCAGGATCTGCGCCGGGCGCTGGGAAAGCCGGGCAACCTCGACTCGGCGGGCGCGACCGTGGCGCGCGATCTGATGGTGCAGGGCCTGCCGAAGGTGGTCGCCAAGAAGGCGGGCGCTCCCCCGAACACGGCGGTGGTCTTCGACGTCAGCGGTCCGTTGGAGTTCATGCGCACC
The DNA here is from genome assembly GCF_000426165.1 of Streptomyces sp. TAA486. Lineage (NCBI taxonomy): Bacteria > Bacillati > Actinomycetota > Actinomycetes > Kitasatosporales > Streptomycetaceae > Streptomyces > Streptomyces sp. TAA486. The sequence continues at coordinate 122,487 of NZ_KE384503.1, forward strand.
GTGCGGGTCGGCTCGGACGGACGGGGCACGGTTGACGGCAGCCCGTCCCTGGGTCCCGCGGTGACGCTGTCGCTGGACTGGGAGACCTATGTGCGGCTCGCGGCCGGGCGGGTGCGTGCCGATGCCGTCGCGGACCAGGTGAAGGTCGAGGGCGACGCGAAGCTGGCGACGGCGATCCTGGAGAACTTCTCCGTCACGCCGTGATGGGGCCGGTCACGGCCTGACGCGGGCAGTCATGGCGTGAACGGGCGGCGGGCGGCGCCGTGAGCGCGCCGCCACCTGCCCGTTCCGGCCGCTGCCCGCCCCGTTCGAGGGCGCTCACCGGCCCGGCACCGGCCGCCGCACAGCCCGCCGGCCCCGTGCCGGGAGCGTCCCGCCCGTCGCGTCCGCAGGTCAGGAGACCGGGACGTGCACCGCCTCCACGCGGCTGGCGACCACGCGCTCACGCTCACGACGGTGCGCCTTCTTGCGGAGCCTCAGGATCTGGGCGACGCCCAGCGCCTCCAGCACGAAGATGCTCGCGAAGCCGGCCCGGAAGCTGCCACCGGTGAGGTCCAGCAGGACGCCGACGGCCAGCAGAGTCGTCATCGAGGCAGTGAATCCACCCATGTTGACGATTCCCGAGGCCGTGCCCTGACGCTCCGGAGGGTTGGCCGGCCGTGCGAAGTCGAAGCCGATCATGGACGCCGGTCCGCAGGCGCCCAGCACCGTGCACAGCAGCACCAGCAACCAGACCGGGGCGTGGCCCGGCCAGAGCAGGACCGTCGCCCAGACCCCGGCGGTCACGGCCACCGTGCCGAGCGCGAGCGGGGCGCGGGCCGCGTGGTGACGGGCGATCAGCTGCCCGTAGACCAGGCCCACGACCATGTTCGACAGCACGATGAGCGTGAGGAGTTCACCCGCCGTGGCGCGTGCGAGGCCCTGCCCCTGCACGAGGAAGGGCATCCCCCACAGCAGCAGGAAGACCATGCCGGGGAACTGCGTCGTGAAGTGCACCCACATGCCCAGGCGGGTGCCGGGCTCACGCCAGGCCCGCACGATCTGGCGCCGGATGTAGCCGCCGCCCATGTGCGGCACCGGGACCGGCGCGTACGACGTCGGGTGGTCCCTGAGGAACGCCACGACGAGCACGAGCAGCAGCACGCCGCCCACCGCGCTGCCCGCGAACGTGACCGTCCAGCCGAAGGCGTCGAGCACGCGGGCCAGCACCAGCGTGGTGACCAGGTTGCCCGCCATGCCGATGAGGCCGGCGACCTGCGCGATGACCGGGCCGCGCCTGGCCGGGAACCAGCGCGAGCCGAGCCGCAGCACGCTGATGAACGTCATCGCGTCGCCGCAGCCCAGCAGGGCGCGGCAGGCCAGCGCCGCGGCATAGGAGCCGGAGAAGGCGAAGCCCAACTGCCCCAGGGTGAAGAGCACCACGCCCAGGGTCAGCACCTTCTTGGTGCCCAGCCTGTCCACCAGCAGCCCGACCGGTATCTGCATCCCGGCGTAGACGAGCAGTTGGAGGATGGAGAACGTGGAGAGGGCGGAGGCGCTGATGTCGAAGCGCTCGGCGGCGTCGAGCGCGGCCACGCCTAGGCTCGTGCGGTAGGTGATGGCGACGAAGTAGACGGTGACGCCCAGGCCCCAGACCGCGACCGCGCGGGAGCCCCCGGGCGGGTCGCTGTGGACCGGGAGGCCCGCGGAGGTGGGTGCGCTCACCGCACATCACCGTGCACCAGATCACGCACCCATGTGACGTGGCGGCGTACGGCGCCCGCGGCGGCGTCCGCGTCCCCGGCGCGCACCGCCTCCATGATCTCCGCGTGCTCGGCGATGCTCTTGGCGATCCTGTCCGGCTGCGCGTGCATCATGGCGACGCCCATCCGCAGCTGCCTGTCGCGGAGTTGGTCGTACAGGCGGGTGAGGATCTCGTTGCCGGTGCTCCGGACGATCTCCGCGTGGAAGCAGCGGTCGCTGACCGCGAACGCCGTCAGATCGCCGGCGTCGGCGTGTGCTCGCTGCTCTTCCAGCAGTTCCTCGAGGCGGCCGATCAGCCCGGCACGCACGGGGTCCGAGGACTTGCGGACGGCGTGCTGCTCGACGAGGAGCCGCGTCTCGACGACGTCGGTGATCTCCTGCGCCGACACGGGCAGTACGAGGGCGCCCTTCTTCGGGTAGAGCTTGATCAGCCCTTCGACCTCGAGGCGCAGCAGACCCTCCCGTACGGGCGTTCGCGAGACGCCGACGGCCTCGGCGAGCTCGCCCTCCGTGAGCAGCATCCCGCCCTCGTAACGGCGGTCCAGCACGGCCTGTTTGACGTGCGTGTACACGCGCTCGGCGGCGGCCGGACGGCGTGATGAGGCAGGGGTCGTAAGGTCGGTGGAAACGGACATGTGCACAGCTTAGATACAACAAAGATGCGTGCGCGTTTGCGTCCGGGATGTGGACGCGGGTGCTCCCACGGCGGGAACCCCCGGTCCTCGATCTCGGCGAAACTCCCCCACCGGAGCGCGACGCGCAGCAGCATGTGTTGCCGGGGGAGAACAGCGGAACAGCCAGGGGGAAAGAGAGAAAGACCATGGACCTGCAGAAAAGACCCGAACAGGACGCGCAAGGGGAGCGGTTCACCGTGCTCGCCCAACCGCGTTGGGGCACCGTGCTCCTCTACGTCCTCTGCGTGTCGGCGGGGGCGGTTGCCGGCTGGCTCATCGCCCTGCTGGCGGGATGGCTCGTGACGCTGCCCTGGATTCCGATGCAGGAGCTGGTCCGGTTCATCGCCTCCCTCCCCTCCCCGGTGTTGCCCGTCGCAGGGACGGTGGCCGGATTGGCCGTCGGATTCATCGCCCACCGCGAGCTGTTGGCGATCCGCCTGTCGGACGACCGTGTCGTGCTCATACGCAAGGGCCGTGAGCAGGAGTTCACGCGCGACGCCGTCGCCGCGGCCTTCCAGGACGGCGACCAGCTCGTCCTGCTCGGCACCGACGGGGGCGAACTGACCCGGCAGGACTGCGACCTGGAAGCCGACGACGTCGCAGCCGCGTTCACCGAGCACGGCTATGCCTGGAGGGACGCCGACCCGCACAAGGACGAGTTCCGCCGCTGGGTCCCGGACGCTCCCGGGCTGCCCGAGGGGGCGAACGCCATCCTCAAGGCGCGCCAGAAGTCGCTGGAGAAGAAGGACCCCTCCGAACGCGACATCCGTGAACTCCGTGAGGAGCTGGCCCGTCTCGGCGTCGTCGTGAAGGAAGAGAAGCGACGCCAGTACTGGAGGACGTTCAGGAAGGCGGATCCCGCCCTGGAATGAACGGGCCCGCGCGGCCGGGCTCTCCCGCCAGGAGCCCACGCCCCAACACGCAGATGCCGGGCACCTCCTGAGGAAGGTGCCCGGCATCATGCTTACTGCCTTGCGCGTGTGCCCCGGCGTCAGGTCCAGGTCATCAGGCGCTTGGGGTGTTCCAGGACCGCCGCCACGTCCGCCAGCACCCTCGAGCCCAGCTCGCCGTCGATCAGGCGGTGGTCGAAGGCGAGCGCGAGCGTGGTGACGTCCCGCGGCTTGACCTTGCCCTTGTGCACCCAAGGCTGCTGCCGGACCTGCCCGAAGGCCAGGATCGCCGACTCGCCGGGGTTGAGGATGGGCGTCCCGGTGTCGACGCCGAAGACGCCGACGTTGGTGATGGTCACCGTGCCGCCCTGCATGTCCGCCGGACTCGTCTTGCCCTCGCGGGCCGTCGTCACCAACTCGCCGAGTCCTTGCGCGAGTTCGGGCAGCGTCTTGGCCTGTGCGTCCTTGATGTTGGGGACGATCAGACCGCGCGGCGTGGCCGCGGCGATGCCCAGGTTGACGTAGTGCTTCTGCACGATCTCCTGATTCGCCTCGTCCCAGGCGGCGTTGGCCTCCGGGTGACGGCGCAGGGCTACCAGGAACGCCTTGGCGACCAGCAGCAGCGGGTTGACCCGCAGCCCCTGCATGTCCGGGTCCTGCTTCAGTTCCCGTACGAGCTTCATCGTGCGCGTCACGTCGACGGTCACGAACTCCGTGACCTGCGGCGCGGTGAAGGCGCTTTCGACCATGGCCTGAGCCGTGGCCTTCCGTACGCCACGCACCGGGATCCGCGTCTCGCGCGCCGCGGAGCCGGCGGCCTGGGCCCCGGTCTGCGGTGCGGCGGCGGGAGCGGCGGCCGGTGCCGGACCCGCCGGGGCGGGGACGCGGGCGCCCACGGCGGCCGCGGCCGCGTGCACGTCATCACGCGTGATGACGCCGTCGGGCCCCGTCGGCACCACCGCGGTGAGGTCGATGCCGAGGTCCTTTGCCAGCTTGCGCACCGGCGGCTTGGCCAGGGGACGGTCGAGGGCGCCGGGCGCCTCCGCCACCGCTCCGGCGGCGGGAGCGGCGTCCTCGCGGTGACCGTTCAACTCGCCCTGGACGGCCTCCTGTACGGATTCCTGCGCGCCGTTCCCGTTCTGTGCGGCGTCCGCCGCGGGCTGCTTGCGCGGGCGGCGCTTCGTCGGGGACGCCGCGACGCCGTAGCCGACCAGCACGGGCTTCCGGCCCTCGCCCTCTCCTTCGTCGGCGTCCGCCTCGGCAGGCGCCGCCGCGCCTGCTCCGCCCTCAGGCGGCCCGGCCGAGGGGTCGGTGTCCACCGCGATGATCGCGGTGCCGACGTCCACGGTCGTGCCCTCGGTGAAGCGCAGCTCGTGCACGGATCCGTTGTAGGGGATGGGCAGTTCGACAGCCGCCTTGGCCGTCTCGACCTCGCAGACGACCTGGCCGTCCGTGACCGTGTCACCGGGCTGGACGTACCACTTGAGGATCTCCGCCTCCGTGAGGCCCTCACCCACATCGGGCATCTTGAACTCGCGGATGCGGGTAGCGCTCTCAGTCATCGTCACGACTCTCCTCAGTACGCCAGCGCGCGGTCGACGGCATCGAGCACCCGGTCGAGCCCCGGAAGGTACTCGTCCTCCAACCGGGCCGGCGGATACGGCGCGTGGAAGCCTCCCACGCGCAGCACCGGAGCCTCCAGGTGGTAGAAGCACCGCTCCGTGATCCTGGCAGCCACCTCCGAGCCGGTTCCCAGGAATACGGGTGCCTCGTGCACCACCACAAGCCTTCCGGTCTTTTCGACCGACTTCTGGATGCTGTCGAAGTCGATCGGCGACATCGAGCGCATGTCGATCACTTCGAGGGAACGTCCCTCCTCCTGCGCCGCGGTCGCAGCCTCCAGACAGGTCTTCACCATCGGCCCGTAGGCGGCCAGGGTCACGTCACTGCCCTGGCGTGCCACGCGTGCCGCGTGCAGCGGCGCCGGGATCGCGGTGACGTCCACCTCGCCCTTGTCCCAGTAGCGGCGCTTGGGCTCGAAGAAGATGACGGGGTCATCGCTCTCGATGGACTGACGCATCATCCAGTAGGCGTCCGAAGCGTTCGACGGCGAGACGCACTTGAGGCCGGCGACGTGCGCGAACAGCGCCTCCGGGGACTCGCTGTGGTGCTCGACGGCGCCGATGCCGCCCGCGTACGGGATGCGGATCACGACGGGAAGCTTGATCTTGCCCAGTGCGCGGGCGTGCATCTTCGCGAGCTGCGTGACGATCTGGTCGTACGCCGGGAAGACGAAGCCGTCGAACTGGATCTCCACGACGGGGCGGTAGCCGCGCAGCGCGAGTCCGATCGCGCTGCCGACGATGCCGGACTCGGCGAGCGGCGTGTCGATGACCCTCTGCTCGCCGAAGTCCTTCTGAAGGCCGTCCGTGATGCGGAAGACCCCGCCGAGCTTCCCGACGTCCTCCCCCATGACCAGGACCTTCGGGTCGTTCTCCATCGCTGTGCGCAGGGATTCGTTGAGCGCCTTGGCGATGGGCATCTTCCGCACGTCCGGGGTGGTGGACGCGGCGGCGGTCGAAGTAGCGGCAGCGGCCATGTCAGCGGCCCTCCCCTGCGGATTCGGCTGAGTCGGCTGGGTCCGCGAACGTCGCGAGGTACTCGGCGAACTGGGCGCGCTCCTCGTCGACCAGCGCGTGACCGTCCGCGTAGACATTCTCGAAGATGGCCATGGTGTCAGGATCGGGCATGGTGCGGATCGCTTCGCGCACGTGCTTGCCCATGGCCTCGCTCTCCTCCTCGATGGAGGCGAAGAACGCGTCGTCGGCGAGCGCGTCCTTCTCCAGGTACGCGCGCAGACGCGCGATCGGGTCCTTGGCCTCCCACTCCGCGCGCTCCTCGTCCCGGCGGTAGCGGGTCGGGTCGTCGGAGGTGGTGTGGGCGCCCATCCGGTAGGTGAACGCCTCGATCAGCATCGGCCCTTGGCCGCTCCGCGCCCGTTCGACGGCGGCGCGGGTGACGGCGAGACAGGCCAGCACGTCGTTCCCGTCGACGCGTACGCCCGGGAAGCCATAGCCGGCGGCACGCTGGTAGAGCGGCACGCGGGACTGGCGCTCGGCGGGCTCGGAGATCGCCCACTGGTTGTTCTGGCAGAAGAAGACGACCGGGGCGTTGTAGACCGCGGAGAAGGTGAACGCCTCGGCCACGTCGCCCTGCGAGGAGGCGCCGTCGCCGAAGTAGGCGATGACCGCGGAGTCGGCGCCGTCCAGGGTGACGCCCATCGCATAGCCGGTGGCGTGCAGGGCCTGGGAGCCGATGACGATCGTGTAGAGGTGGAAGTTGTTCGACGTCGGGTCCCAGCCGCCGTTGTTCACTCCTCGGAACATGCCCAGCAGCTTCGTCGGGTCGACGCCGCGGCACCACGCGACGCCGTGCTCGCGGTAGGTGGGGAAGACGTAGTCGTCGTCGCGCAGCGCTCGCCCCGAGCCGATCTGCGCCGCCTCCTGGCCCAGCAGGGAGGCCCACAGGCCGAGTTCGCCCTGGCGCTGGAGCGAGGTCGCCTCGCTGTCGAAGCGACGGGTGAGAACCATGTCGCGGTACAGGCCGCGGAGTTCCTCGGCGGTCAGGTCGATGGCGTAGTCGGGGTGTTCGACCCGGTCGCCCTCAGGGGTCAGCAGCTGTACGAGTTCGGTGCCGGCGGATCCGTTCCCGGCGGCCCCCGCGGCGCGCGGCTTCGCGGACTTGGCCGCCTTCGCCGTCCGGGCGGTCTTCGCGGGCTTGGCCGTCTTCGCGGGCTTCGAACGCTTCGCAGCCTTCGCCGTCGTTCCGGTCGTGCTTCCGGCCTCGCCCGGCGCGGACGCCGCCTTCTTCGTCTCGCGCTTACCTCCGGCGCCGCTGCGGCGCGACGTGCTGCGCGCGGCAGTGCTCTCCACGGTCACGTGTGCTCCTCTTCTGTCCGGCCCCCGGGGTCGCCGGTGGCCTGGGGTTCCTCCACCCGGGGGGTGGAGGGAGGCTCGCCCGGTCCCGTACGGCGCACGGGGTGGGTGCGGCACGGACGGCAACCGGACGGTGAAGCTGTCTCGGTTGAGGCCCGCTGAAGCAGTTCCCAGGACTCCATACATGCATGAAGCAGCCCTGACCTGCAACTTTGCTCGGATTTCCAAGTAAACGAACCGGAAGTCCTGGCGAGCTGAAGGATCAGGGACATCACTGGTCACAGCCTCGCGGGCCTCGTAGACCCTTCCCCTACGCCTTCGGCGCGGGGAGGCCCCAAGCACGTTATCCCGCGGCTCCAGAGTGCGGGAAGGGCGGAGCGGAGACCAGTGTGTGAGACTGAAAAAATGGAAGAAAGCACGCAAATCACTGCCTTCCTGCTCGATGATCACGAGGTGATCCGCCGGGGTGTGCACGAGATGCTCGCCGCGGAGACCGACATCGAGGTGATCGGTGAGTCGGACAACGCGACCGACGCGGTGAAGCGCATCGCGGACGCCCGTCCCGATGTCGCGGTGCTCGACGTACGCCTCCCGGACGGCAGCGGGATCGAGGTCTGCCGTGAGCTGCGCTCCCGCAACCCGGGCATCGCGTGTCTGATCCTCACCTCGTTCCCGGACGAGGAGGCGCTGGTGCACGCCGTGCTGGCCGGGGCCTCCGGCTACGTACTGAAGGGGATCCGCGGCAAGGAGCTCCAGTCGGCGGTTCGGGACGCCGCCGCCGGAAAGGTGCTGATCGGCCCCGACGCCGCTCGCCGGGTGGTGGAGCGGCTGCGCAGAGGGGCGAGCCGCGCGGACGGGGGCGGCGACGGCAAACTCTCCTCGCTCACCGGTCAGGAACGCATCATCCTGGATCTGATCGGCGCGGGCATGACCAACAGGGCCATCGGCGACGAGCTGAACCTGGCCGAGAAGACGATCAAGAACTACGTCTCGCAACTGCTCTCGAAGCTGGGGATGAGACGCAGGTCCCAGGCGGCCGCGTACGTCGCCCGCATGCAGGCGGAAAGCGGCGGAGGGGACGAGCCGGGCGTCTGAGCCATTCCCAGGTGAGCGGTTCGCCGGCGGACGCGCGGAGCCCGGCCTCGAGGTGACCCCGACCCCGTTCGGGCCGGCCGCCGCGTCGCCTCCGACGGCGGGTCCGGCCGGCCACGTCAGTCCTCGGGTTCCCCTTGGCCGCTGTTCTCGCCGCCCTCGTCGGCGCCGCCGGTGTCGCTGGGCGTCTCGGTCGGCGTGCCGGTGGGGCCGCCCTGGCCGCCGCCGTTGCCGGAGTTGCCGCCGTTGCCGGAGTCCGTCTCGCTCGGGGTGCCGGTCGGCTCGTCGGAGGGCGAGCTCTCGGTCTCGCTCGGCGTCTGCGACGGCGTCTGGCTGGGCGTGTTCTCGCCGGTGTCGCCCGTCGTGGTGCCCGGCTCCTGCTCGGTCTCCGTCGGCGTGGGGGTCGGCTTGTCCTTGGTCTTCTTGTCCTTCGGCTCCGTCGTGGAGGAGTCCGGGGTGGTCTTGTTGCCGCTGTCGTCGTTGAAGGCCGTCGCGAAGTAGATGCCCGCCGCGGCCACGATCACGGCGACAAGGGCGATGAACGCGTTCCTCACGCCGTTGCCGCGCCTGCCGTCACGGCGCGGTCCGCCCTCGAAGCCTCCGTCGTCCCGGCCGGGGGCGCCCATCAGCATCCCGGGGGCCAGCTGCGAGGTCTCGCCGTGCGCGGGGTGCTGCATGGCGCCGGCGCCGGGGACGCCCATCGCCGGGGTCGAACCGCCGGCGTGTGCGACGGGGCCGGTGTTCCACATCCCGCCCGTGTGACTGCCCTGCTCGTGCAGCATCTGGAGCGCGTACTGGGCGAGGCCGCGCATCTCCTCGGCGCTCTGGAACCGGTCGTCCGGGTCCTTCGCCAGGGCACGCATCACGAGGCCGTCCAGCTCCGGCGGGACGGTCTCGGAGGATTCGGACGGCGGCGCCGCCTCGTCCTGGACGTGCTGATACACGACGGACAGAGGCGTCTCACCGGTGAACGGCGGTCTGAGGGTGAGCAGTTCGTAGAGAAGGCAGCCGGTGGCGTACAGGTCGGAGCGGATGTCGACCGTCTTGCCCAGCGCCTGCTCGGGGGAGAGGTACTGCGGTGTGCCCATCACCATGCCGGTCTGCGTCATGGTGTTGGAGGCGCCGTGCAGCGCCCGGGCGATGCCGAAGTCCATCACCTTCACCGCGCCGGTGTTGGTGATGATGACGTTGGCCGGCTTGATGTCGCGGTGCACGATGCCGTGCTGGTGGCTGTAGGCCAGGGCCTCCAGGACGCCGGAGACGATGATCAGCGCCTGGTCGGGCGGCGGCGCCTCCGCGTTCATCAGCAGGTCGCGGATCGTGCGGCCCTCGACCAGCTCCATCACGATGTACGGCGTGACGCTGCCGCCGATGATCTCCTCGCCGGAGTCGTAGACCGCGACGACGGCGTGATGGTTGAGGCCCGCGACGGACTGTGCCTCACGCGTGAAGCGGGCCTTGGAGACCGGGTCCTCCGCGAGGTCGGAGCGCAGCAGCTTCACCGCGACCGTACGGCCCAGGCGGAGGTCCTCGGCGGCGAAGACCTCCGCCATGCCGCCCCGCCCGAGACGGTGCGTGAGGCGGTAGCGGCCGTCGCCGACTAGGCCGTTCCTCCCCCACAGCTCCGGCGATTCGGCCATGGAGCCGCCCATGGCGTCAGGGTCCGAGGGACCCCCGCCGGCCTGCGTCTGTGCCATCTGTCCTCGCCGTGGATCGAAATGCCGTCATGCCCGGGTCGCGCGGATGCCCCTACCCCCTGACCCTTCACTCATGCCCGTACGCCGGGAGCGCCCCGCTCCCGCTTTGGAGGCTACAGGCTCGGGGGAGTCGCATGGACGGGGACGGATCAGCCATCCAATCGGCTGCGGTACCCGACTGGCAAGTTCGCAGGCGACGGGCTCAGGGCCTGGCCGGACGGGTTCGGAGCCCATGTACACCGCGGCGCACACCCGGCTTCGTGGCGCAAGAGTCACGAAGCGGCAGTGCTGCCACAGTTGTGGCCTCAGGTTGCGCATCCGGTTACGGAACGGGCACTGCGCTTGACGTAGAGGTGCCCTCCGGCAGACTTGGGCGGGTATAAGAATCAGGGAGTTTCCGGGGCTTGAAATCTGCCCTGAAAAAACTGTGCGGGGGCATGCCGCCGAGGGGGAGCAGTCAGATGAGTGACGACGGCGGACAGACAGACGCGGAGTACGCGGGCCGCACGGTCGGAAACGGCCGATTCCAGCTGCAGAGTCTGCTCGGCGCCGGCGGAATGGCCTCGGTCTACCTCGCATACGACTCCGTTCTCGACCGCAAGGTAGCGGTCAAGACCCTCCACACCGAGCTGGGCCGCGAGCAGTCGTTCCGCGAGCGGTTCCGCCGCGAGGCACAGGCTGTCGCGAAGCTCACACACACCAACATCGTCTCGGTCTTCGACTCCGGCGAGGACGAGATCGACGGCTCGATGGTGCCGTACATCGTCATGGAGTACGTCGAGGGCAAGCCGCTGCGCTCCGTGCTGGACGAGGACATCGCGAGCCTCGGCGCGATGCCCGCCGAGAAGGCGCTGAAGATCACCAGCGACGTGCTGGCGGCGCTCGAGGTCAGCCACGAGATGGGGCTGGTCCACCGTGACATCAAGCCCGGCAACGTCATGATCACCAAGCGCGGCGTCGTCAAGGTCATGGACTTCGGCATCGCGCGGGCCATGCAGTCCGGGGTCACGTCGATGACGCAGACCGGCATGGTCGTCGGCACGCCGCAGTACCTGTCACCGGAACAGGCATTGGGACGGGGAGTGGACGCCCGTTCCGACCTGTACTCGGTCGGCATCATGCTCTTCGAACTGCTCACCGGGCGGCTGCCGTTCGACGCCGACTCCCCGCTGGCCATCGCGTACGCGCACGTACAGGAGGAAGCGCCCACGCCCTCGGCGATCAACCAGTCGCTGACTCCCGCCGTCGACTCGCTGGTGGCGCGGACACTGCGGAAGAACCCGAACGAGCGCTTCGCCTCCGCGGAGACGATGAACGAGGAATGCACACGCGTCACCCGGCAGGCCGCCGGCGGCGCTCCCTCGATCATCCAGGGCGGCCCGCCGTCACAGAGCGGCGCGGGTGTCGGGCATGCCGTCTTCCCGCAGGTGGGCGAGGGCACCCCGCCACCGCCCGGAGCGCAGCAGCCCTACCAGCCGCAGCAGCAGTACGGGTTCGGGCCCTCCACGCCTCCGCCGCCCAGCACAGCTCCGATGGGTCAGTACGCGCCGTACGGTCAGCAGCGGAGCGTGGGCCAGCACACTCCTCCGCCGTACACGCTCTCCCCGCAGCCGCCGGGCGGCGGCGGGCGCAAGAACAACGCCCCGTTGATCGTCGGTTCGGTGGTCGCGGTGGTCGTCGCGCTGACCGCGGTGATCGTCGCGGTGCTGGTGAGCAACGGCTCGGAGAAGGAAGACCCGAACGCCATCGACACCAGTCCCTCCACGTCGGTACAGGCCCCCGAGGTGGAGCCCACCGACACAGGCGAGACCGGCGACGATGACGACGGGGTCGGCGGGTTCAAGCCCGAGGACAAGTCCAAGACCATCGAAACCACCCGGTGCACGAACGCGTCCGACAGCTACTCGGACAAGGGGAAGAAGATCGTCCCCGACTTCACCTACAAGAACCTGGACTCGGTGAAGAAGTGCATCAGGGCGGCGGGCTGGAAGCTCGGCGAGATCTCGCACGAGGACGAGAACATCTGGGGCAAGAACATGGTCCTGGAGCAGTCGCCCGACGGCATCGAGTACCTGGACCCGAAGAAGGACAAGATCGACCTGACCGTCTCCACCGGCAAGCCCAGCGACTGACGGGCTCGCACAGCCAGTTCCGCAGTCGGCCGAGCCGGCCGGGGCGCCCGCCGCGCATCGCGTGCGCCGGGCGCCCCTTCTCTCTGATGGGGCCCGCCTGCCGATTCCGTCCGAGGGGCCCGGCGGCCGACAGGCCCTCTGCCGGTTCCGGCTGCCGGTCGCGTCAGCCTTCCGCGGGCGCGGGCTCCGCGGGCCGACGGACCTCGACCGTACGGAAGCGGTCGGCCACGAAGGCGCCGTCGCACAGGGCGGCGTTCGCGGCCGGATTGCCACCGGAACCGTGGAAGTCGGAGAAGGCCGCCGTCTGATTGACGTAGACCCCGCCGGTGAGGTTGAGGGAGAGCTGCGCGCACTCGTCCATGCAGGCGTCCTCGATCAGGCGCTCGGCGGCCGGCGACGTGGTGTACGCACCGACCGTCATCGCGCCCTTCTCACGCACCGTGCGCCGAAGCAGCGCCACGGCGTCGGCCGTGGAGTCGACGGCGACCGCGAAGGAGACCGGGCCGAAGCACTCCGAGAAGCACACCGCCTCCGACTCCGGCTTCGCGGACTCCAGCTTGACGATGACAGGTGTACGCACCTGGGCCCCCGGGAATTCTGGGTGCTCGACCGGCCGTGATTCCAGGGCCACTTCGCCCAGCGAGGACGCCGACTCGACGCGCTCACGCACCTGTTGGCTGACGATGGCGCCCAGAATCGCGTTCGCACGGGCGTCGTCGCCGAGCAACTTGCCCACGGAGGTGGCCAGATCGGCGACCACCTCGTCGTAGGTCTTCTCACCGGCGTCCGTGCTGATGCCGTTCCGCGGGATCAGCAGATTCTGCGGGGTGGTGCACATCTGACCGCTGTAGAGCGAGAGCGAGAAGGCGAGGTTGCCCAGCATGCCCTTGTAGTCGTCGGTGGAGTCGATGACCACCGTGTTGACCCCGGCCTTCTCGGTGAAGACACGGGCCTGAGGGGCGTTGCTCTCCAGCCAGTCACCGAAGGCCGTCGAGCCGGTGTAGTCGATGATGCGGATCTCGGGGCGGACCGCCAGCTCCTTGGCGATGCCCTCGCCCTCCCGCTCGGCGGCGAGCGCCACGAGATTGGCCTCGAAGCCGGCCTCCGTCAGCACCTCGCGCGCGATGCGGACCGTCAGCGCCAGCGGCAGCACAGCACGCGGATGCGGCTTGACCAGCACCGGATTGCCCGTGGCGAGGGAGGCGAAGAAGCCGGGGTAGCCGTTCCAGGTCGGGAAGGTGTTGCAGCCGATCAGCAGCGAGATGCCGCGGCCGACCGCCGTGAACCGCTTGCTGAGTTCGAGGGGCTCGCGCTTGCCCTGCGGCTTGGACCATCCCGCGGCCTCCGGCGTGCGGACCTGCTCGGCGTAGGCGTAGGCCACGGCCTCCATGCCGCGGTCCTGAGCATGCGGGCCGCCGGCCTGGAACGCCATCATGAAGGCCTGGCCGCTGGTGTGCATGACCGCGTGCGCGAACTCGTGCGTACGGGCGCTGATGCGGGCCAGGATCTCCAGGCAGACCGCCGCCCGCACCTTGGGACCTGCCTCGCGCCACGCCGGCATCGCCTTGCGCATCTCCGGCAGCAGCACGTCGATGTCCGGGCGCGGATACTCGATGCCCATCTCGAGGCCGTAGGGCGAGACCTCGGTCGAGGCCCAGCCGCCCTGCGGACCCGCCGTGCCGGGCTGACCGTCGATCTCGAAGCGGCTGCCGCGCAGCGCGTCGAACGCGGCCTGGCCCTGCCCGGCGCTCAGCGAGCCGGCGATGCCCGACTCCTCCCCGTACGCCTTGGGGTGCTCGGGGTGCGGCGACCAGTACTCGCGGCTGCGGATCGCTTCCAGCGCGCGGTCGAGCGTGGGACTGTGCTTCTCGATCAGCCCGGCCGCGGAGAGCGGGGGGCTGCCGGCCGTAGTCGCGGATGTGGTCACGGGTGCGGTCACGAACGACCAACTCCTCGTCGAGCTGGGGGCTGGGTGGCTGGCGCTGTGCTGCGCTGCATCGCCTGCTCGGCCCTGCGTGGATGTGCACGGCTGTGCAGGCCCTGCATGGCTGCGCGGGCTGTCGGTCCTGCAGCGACAGGTAGATACTGCAACCGAACGATCGGTCGGTGCAAGGGGGGGAAGGTCAGCCTGTGGACAACGTGGATAGCATCGGCCGCATGCCGGTCAAGCGCGACACCTACACGCCCGATTCGCTGCTGAAAGTCGCCGTGGAGGTGTTCATCGAGCGCGGTTACGACGGCACCTCCATGGAGCACCTGTCGCAGGCCGCCGGCATCTCGAAATCGTCGATCTACCACCACGTGCGCGGCAAGGAGGAACTGCTGCGCCGCGCCATAAACCGCGCCCTCAACGGGCTGTTCGGCGTCCTCGACGAGCCGCGGGCGCGGGAGGGCCGTGCGATCGACCGGCTCGAACACGTCACGCGTCGCACGGTCGACGTGCTCATGGCGGAGCTGCCCTACGTGACACTGCTGCTGCGCGTGCGCGGCAACACCGATACGGAGCGATGGGCGATGGCGCGCCGCCGCGAGTTCGACCACCGCGTCTCCGAGCTGCTGAAGCAGGCGGTGGCGGACGGCGATCTGCGCGGCGACGTCGAGGTCCGGCTGGCGACCAGGCTCCTCTTCGGCATGATCAACTCCATCGTGGAGTGGTACCGGCCCTCCCGCGCCGGCCGTGCCGGCGCGGCCACCAGCGACGAGGTCGCGGAGGCCGTCGTGCGCGTCGCCTTCACCGGCCTGCGCAACTGACCGGCCGTCACAAGCACGGACAGCCGGCACGACCGTGGCCCGCACCGCTGGACCGCCACCGGAAACAGCGGCCGACAGGCCCCGGCGCCGAAGGACCCCCGTCAGGCCTCCTGTCGTGGCGGCGGGTCCACCAGGACGCCCGGGTTGAGGATGCCTCGCGGGTCGAGCGCCGACTTGGCGGCCCGCAGGGCGAGCGCGAAGGGCTCGGGGCGCTGCCGGTCGTATCCCGGCCTGTGGTCCCTGCCGACCGCGTGATGGTGGGTGACCGTGGCGCGGTGCGTCGCGAGGATCTCCATGGCGGCGCTCTTGATCTCGTCCCACATCGCGGCCTCCGCTCCGCGGCGGCCCGTGGCGATCACGGTGAAGTACGGGGCGGCGCCGTCCGGATACACGTGCGTCATACGGCAGTTGACGAGCCCCGGGCTGCCG
Source organism: Streptomyces sp. TAA486 (assembly GCF_000426165.1). Taxonomy (NCBI): domain Bacteria; kingdom Bacillati; phylum Actinomycetota; class Actinomycetes; order Kitasatosporales; family Streptomycetaceae; genus Streptomyces; species Streptomyces sp. TAA486. The sequence goes on from NZ_KE384503.1 coordinate 137,830, forward strand.
GTGACCTCCTCCACGGCCGCCCCGATCCCGGTGCGTGCGGCCTCGTAGAGTTCCGTGAACCGGTCCCAGGTGCACGCGGTCTCGAACGTCTCGGTGATCGCGCTCATCCGCGCCAGCCCGTCCCGCAGGTACGGCATGCGCAGGAAGGCCGAACGCCAGGCGCTCACGGCCGCGTCGCCGCCCCCTGAGTCCTCGCCGCCGGGACCGCTCACCGCGCCGCCGTGGTCGCCGGCGAGGGTGCGCAGCTCCGCGAGCCGCCCGTCCACCGGGTGGTGCGCCGACTCCACGCCGAGCACCAGCACGCTCTCCCCCTCGTGTGCGGCGCCCGCGAGAGCCGCCTCGCCCGGATCGAGCAGCCTGCAGTTGGCCGGATGGAGCCCGGCCTGCGAGATCGCGCGCACGGCCTCCACGGCGTCACCGAATTCGGCGAAGCGGACGGCGGTCGACGCCTTGTGAACGGGACGGTCCTGCAGTCGCATCCACGCCTCGGTGATCACGCCGAGGGTGCCCTCGGAGCCCAGGAACAGCCGGTCGGGGGACGGTCCCGCGCCCGAGCCGGGCAGCCGCCACGACTCGCTGGTCCCGGCCGGGGTGACCACGCGCATCGATTCCACGAGGTCGTCGATGTGCGTGTGCAGGGTCGCGTAGTGGCCGCCGGCGCGGGTGGCCAGCCAGCCGCCCAGCGTGGAGAACTCGAAGCTCTGGGGGAAGTGGCGCAGCGTCAGGCCCCCGCCCTGCTCGCGCAGCTGGTCCTCCAGGGCGGGCCCGAACACGCCGGCCTGGATGCGGGCGGCCCTGCTCGTGGTGTCGACCTCCAGCACCCGGTCCATGGCGGACAGATCGAGGGAGAGGACGCCGGCGTGGTCACCGCCGCGGTACTCGACCCCACCGGTGACCGAACTGCCGCCGCCGTAGGGGATGACGGCAACGTCCGCGGTGCCCGCCCAGTCGAGCAGGTCCACCAGCTCGGGCTCCGATCGCGGGTGGGCGACGAGGTCGGGTGCGGCGGTCATGTCGCCGTGCAGGGCGCGTACGACGTCCCGGTAGGCCTTGCCGTAGGTGTGGGCGGCGCGGTCCGCCGGCTCGTCCGAGACCAGATGCGCGAGCGCGCCGGGCGGCCGGACGCGCGGCGGCGCAAGGGTCAACTCGCCGACGCCGGGCACCGGAAGGGGATCCGGCGGGAGACCCGGGAGCAGTGCGGCGAGAGCCGTGCATTCGCTGTCCGGCAGGGCCTCGTCCGTACGTCCCCAGCCCCACCAGGACCTGCCAGAACCGGCAGGTGCCGTGCCGCCGGGGCGGGCGGGACCGCCGTTCGCGACCGGTGAGTCCTCCGTAGCCGCCATGAGTGACCTTTCGCTCCGGCCGGGCCGCGGCCCGGGGCGACCCCGCGCGCGGAAAGTTACCGAAGGGTAAGGACGCGCGGGTCCCCGGCGCAAGATCCTCCGGGCCCCCGTCCACGTCCATGCGAGACCTCGTTCCACGCCCACGCGAGATCGTGTCCAAGGACGTGAACAGCCCGCGTCCAGCCGGGCCCTCGCGCCACGGGGCGGAACCATTGCCTCCGTGACCACCCGCTCGTCCTCGCATGCACGTCGGCAGAGGTCTTGACGCACCGATTCCGCACTTCTACGTTGTGTCCGCCACCTTGGACTGCGTTTTCATATATGAACAACTCCACTTCACCCCTGCTGCATCCACGCTGTGTCCCGGCCGCCGACCCGATGCACGACGGCCCTGGAGGAACGAGATGCCACTGCCCTCGACGCCCGAGCTGCACCCGCCGCCGCGGCGGTCCCGGTGCCGCCCCGGGCCCCGGTCCGGCGTCGCCCTCGTGCACCGGCGCCGCACGGCGGTCGCGCTCCTCGCCGCGGGCTCCGCGGTCCTCGCCTCCTCGTGCACCGTGGCCAACAGCGACTCCCTGGGCGGCAGCGGTTCAGGGCTGCGCATCGTGCTGCCGGAGGAGCCGCCGACCCTCGAACCGTGCGAGTCCTCGCTCACCTCGACCGGCGTCGTCGTCCGCTCCAACATCACGGAGCCGCTGATCGAGCGCGACCCGAGCACGGGCGACCTCGATCCCCTTCTGTCCACGGGCTGGAAGCGCACCTCGGACACCGAGTGGACGTTCACGATGCGCAAGGACGTCACCTTCCAGGACGGCTCCCGGTTCGACGCGCGTGACGCCGCCTTCTCCATCGAGCGCGCCGTCAACTCCAAGCTCGGCTGCAACGTCGACGGTTACGTCTTCGGCGAGGACCCGCTCGACGTGGAGGTGGCCGACGCGAGGACGCTGACCGTGAAGAGCAAGGAGCCGGACCCGATCCTGCCGCTGCGGCTGTCGTTCGTGGAGATCGTCCCCACCTCCACCAGCACGGCCAAGAAGGTGCGCCGGCCGGTGGGCACGGGCCCGTACGAGATCGGGCGCTGGGACACCGGCCTCAAGCTGCGCCTCGACCGGAACAAGCACTACTGGGGCAAGGCGCCCGCGTACGAGGACGTCACCTACCAGTGGCGCACCGAGGGCACCGTACGGGCAGCGATGGTCACCAGCGACGAGGCGGACATCGCCCTGAAGCTGGGGCCGCTCGACGGCGCGGGCGACCTCGGCGTCAACCACCCCAACAACGAGACGACGGCGCTGCGCCTGTCCGGCAAGGAGCCGCCGCTGGACGACCCGCGCATCCGCCGCGCGATCAACTACGCGCTCGACAAGAGGGGAATCGTCAAGTCCCTCTTCAGCGGGCTCGGGGAGCCCGCAGGACAGCTCGTGCCGCCCCGCGTCGTCGGCCACAACCCGGCGATCAAGCCGTGGCCGCACGACCTGAGGAAGGCCAGGGCACTGGTGAGGGCCGCGAAGGCGGACGGCGTGCCCACCGACAAGCAGATCCTGATGGTCGGCCGGCACGAGCTCTTCCCACGGGTCTCGGAGACCTCCGAGGTGCTCCAGGAGCAGCTGACGCAGGCCGGTCTGAACGTGAAGCTCAAGATGGTCGACGAATCCGCCCATCTCGAGTACCAGCTGCGGCCGTTCGTGCCCGGCGCCGGGCCGGTCGCACTGCTGATGCAGCACGGCAACCAGGCGGGCGACGCGGCCTTCACCGTCGACCAGTACATGACGTCGAAGGGTGCGCAGAGCGTCATGGGCACCAAGGACTTCGACAAGACGATCGAAGAGGCCGGCCGGAAGTCGGGCAAGGAGCGGCAGGACGCGTACGCGACTCTGCTGAAGCAACAGAACAGCGAAATCACGCAGTTCGCCCACATCGCACACATGCGCGGCGTCATCGCGGTCTCGCCGCACGTCTCCTACGAGCCCAACCCCGCGACCAACGACGAGATGCGTCTCGCCGACGTACGGCCCAAGGGCTGAGAGGAGAAGCCGGTGATCACCTTCCTGCGGCGCCGTGCCCTCTCGAGCGTCGTCCCGCTGATCGTCGTCGTGCTCGGCGTGTTCTGCCTGGCGCGGCTGACGGGCGATCCCGCCAGCCTCTATCTGCCGCTCAACGCGACGGACCGGATGCGCGAGGAGTTCGCCGAGCGCAACGGCTTCGACCAGCCCGTGCTGTCCCAGATGTTCGACTACCTCGGGGGCGTGCTGCACCTCGACTTCGGTGAGTCGCTGCGTACGGGACAGGCCGCGGGCGGCATGGCGCTCGACGCCTTCCCGGCCACGCTTCAGCTCGCCGGGTTCACGATGCTGATCGCCGTCCTCGGGGCGGCGGTTGTAGGAAGCTGGGCGGCGCTCCGGCCGAACGGACTGGCCGACCGTGTGTGCAGCACGATGTCGATGGTCGCCGCCAGCGTGCCCGACTTCTGGCTGGCCATCGTCGGCGTGTGGATCTTCGCGGTCACGCTGGGCTGGCTGCCGACGTCCGGCGTGACGGGCCACGGCATCTGGATCCTGCCGATAGCCACCCTCGCGGTGCGGCCCTTCGGGGTGCTCGTCCAGGTCGTGCGGGGGGCGATGGTCTCGGCACTGTCGTCCCCGTACGTGAAGCTCGCGCGCAGCAAGGGGGCGGACGACCGCCGCGTCGTCACGCACCACGCGTTGCGCAACGCCGCCGCGCCCGCGCTGACGGTGGCCGGCGACCTCACGGTCGGGCTGGTCAACGGCGCTGTCGTGGTCGAGACGATCTTCGGCTGGCCGGGCATCGGCAAGCTCATGATCGACTCGATCCTCCAGCGGGACTTCGCGGTCCTCCAGGCCGCGGTCCTGGTGACGGCCGTGGCGATCTTCGTCCTGAACATCCTCATCGACGTCTGCTACACCCTGCTCGACGCACGCGTTCGCCAGACCGCCGAGGCGACCTGATGAGCGGCGACGTGACCGGCGACGTGACGAGAGGACGCCCCATGTCCCACACCGCACAGGAACCGCAGGACACCCCCGCCGAGGGCGGTTCCGGGCCTGCGGCAGGCCACACGGACGGACCGGGCGGGGAGCCCGCTTCCGGTGCGGGGGCCGCAGCCGGGTCCGGCCCCGGCGCCGGTTCGTCCCGCGGGGCGCGAGGCCGTGGACTGGTCGCACTGCTGCTGCGCGACCGCGCGGCCGTCGTCGCCGCCGGCACCCTGCTGCTGGTCGCGCTGACGGCGGTCTTCGGTCCCTGGATGATGAGCGATCTCGCCACCAGACAGAACCTCGACGCCGTGAACACCGAGCCCTTCGACCCTGACAACGGCTGGGCCTACATCCTGGGCAGCGACTCCCTCGGGCGCTCCATGCTCGCCCGGCTCGTCGTCGCGACCCGGACCACGCTCTCCGTGGCGGTACCGGCCGTCGCGATCTCGCTGGTCGCAGGATCGGTGTGGGGCATGTGGGCCGGATACCACCGGGGGCGGCGCGAGACCGTCAGCATGCGGATCGGCGACATCATCCTCAGCTTCCCGTCGCTGCTGCTCGCGGTCGTCGTCCTGTACGTCTTCTCGCCGAGCGCCGCCAACATCGTCGCGATCCTCGCCATCGCGCGTATCCCGGTCTATCTGCGCACGGCGCGCGCCGAGTCCGCGGAGCTGCGCAGCCGGCTGTTCGTGGACGCGGCCCGCACCTTCGGCACCCGCAGCGGCGCGATCATCCGCAGGCACGTGCTGCCGACGGTGCTGCCGACCCTGCTGACCGTCGCGACGGTCGACTTCTGCTTCGTGATGCTCTCGGAGTCCTCGCTGAGCTTCCTCGGCATAGGCATCCAGCCGCCGGACGTCAGCTGGGGGCTGATGACCGCTCAGGGACGGCAGTACCTGCAGACGTCCTGGTGGATGTCGATCTTCCCCGGGCTCGCCATCGTCATCACCACGGTCTCGGCGTCCGTACTGGCGTCCTGGTTCCGCATGGCCACCGACCCCGCCCAGCGGCGGCTGCTCGGGCTGCCACGCCGGAAGCGGTCGTCCCGCAAGTCCGGCCAGGAGGTAGGGCGATGAGCACCGAGGCGACCACCACCGCCCCCGGCCCGGCCGCGGCGTCCGCCGTCGCGCTGGAGGTGACGGGCCTGACCGTGCGCATCGACACCGCACGCGGTCCGGTCGTCGCGGTCGACGACGTCGGGTTCCGGGCGCACTCCGGGGAGACACTCGCGCTCCTCGGGGAGTCCGGGTGCGGAAAGAGCATCACGGCGCAGGCGATCGCCGGGCTCCTCGATCCCGTCGCGGAGGTCTCCGGCGGCGAGGCACGGCTCGGGGACGTCGATCTGCTCGGGCTGGACCCCGCCGCCCGGCGCGCGACGGCCGGGCCGGAGCTCGCGATCGTCTTCCAGGACGCGCTGACCGCGCTCAACCCCGTCTATACGGTCGGCACCCAGCTCGCAGAGCCCTTCCGGATCCACCAGGGGCTGAGCGCCGCGAAGGCACATGAGCGGGCAGTCGAACTGATGCGCCGGGTCGGCATACCCGAGCCGGAGAACCGGGCCGGTGACCACCCGCACCAGTTCTCCGGCGGCATGCGTCAGCGCCTGCTGATCGCGATGGCGGTCGCCCTCGGTCCGCGGGTTCTGCTGGCGGACGAGCCGACCACAGCTCTCGACGTGACCGTCCAGGCGCAGATCATGGAGCTGCTGCGGGACCTGCGCACCGAGCACAGAATGGCCGTCGTGCTGATCACGCACGACCTCGCCCTCGTCTCCGAGCAGGCCGACCGGGTGGCGGTCATGTACGCGGGGGCCGTCGTCGAGACCGGGCCGGTGCACGAGGTGTTCGGCCGGCCCCTCCACCCGTACACACGGGGGCTGTTGGACTCGGTGCCCTCGGCGGGGCCCCGGCCCGGGGGAGACGGATCCGCGGAGGGGGCGGGCACGGGCCGCCGCCGGGAGCTGGCGTCGATACCGGGTGCCCCTCCGGACCTCCACTCGATCCCCTCCGGCTGCGTCTACCAGGACCGCTGCCCGCTGGTGCGGGACGTCTGCCGCACGCGGCGGCCCGCCCTCGAGGCCACCGGTGAGGACCGGACGTCCGCCTGCCACTTCTGGAAGGAGCTGGAACATGGCTGACGCCGCTCCGCTGCTGGAGGTCTCCGGCCTGACCAAGACCTTCCGCGTCTCGAAGGGCCCGTCGGGCGACGGATCTTCGTCCGGCAGGCTGCGCGCCCTGGACTCCGTCGGCCTGACGCTGGGACGGGGCGAGACGCTGGGCCTCGTGGGCGAGTCCGGCTGCGGCAAGTCCACGCTGGCGCGCACGCTGCTGCGGCTGGAGCGGCCCGACGAGGGGCGCATCCGCTTCGACGGCGTGGACCCCTTCCGTCTCAAGGGGAAGGAACTGCTGGGCTGGCGGCGGCGGATCCAGATGGTCTTCCAGGACCCCTTCGCCTCGCTCAACGCCCGCATGACCGCGGCGGAGATCATCAGCGAACCCTGGTCGGTCCACAGGGACCTGTACCCGACCGCTCGTCAACGGGCCGCACGCGCCGCCGAGTTGCTGGAAATGGTCGGACTGCGGGGCTCCGACGCGGGCCGCTGTCCGCAGGAGTTCTCCGGCGGGCAGCGCCAGCGCATCGGGATCGCGCGTGCGCTCGCCCTCGACCCCGACGTGATCGTCTGCGACGAACCCGTCTCGGCGCTGGACCTGTCGGTGCAGGCCCAAGTCGTCAACCTGCTCGGTGAGTTGCAGCGGCAGCTGTCGGTGTCGTACCTCTTCATCTCGCACGACCTTTCGGTGGTGCGGCACATCGCGGACCGGGTCGCGGTCATGTACCTGGGCCGGATCATCGAGACGGGCAGCACCGAGGACGTCCTGGACCGGCCACGGCACCCCTACACCGCCGCGTTGACGGCGGCGGCGCCCGTCCTGGACGTCACACGGAGTGGTGGGGGTACCGCCCGGGCCGCCAAGGCCCAGGGGGAGGGGCCGAGGCCCGTGCTGAAGGGCGAGGTCCCGTCACCCACGAACCCGCCCTCCGGCTGCCACTTCCGCACCCGGTGCGAACGGGCGGAGGACCTCTGTGCGCAGCGGACACCCGCGCGGGAGCCGGTGCACGAGCCGGACGGCGGGACGGACGGCAGGGCGGACGGCGGGGCGGACCGGGCTGCGGGCGCGGCGGTACACACCGCGGCCTGCCACTTCCCGCTCGGCGGCGGCACTTCCCCTCGCTCTGCTGGGGGGACCCCCGCCCGTACGGAGTCCGGGGGAGGACCGGACGACGGGACAGCGGAGGGAACACAGCTCACGGTGAACCCGTGAGCGGTCCCGACTTCGCACTCGTCGCGGTGGCCATCACCGCCGCTTCCTGCCTCCAGGCATCGATCGGGTTCGGCATCGGCATGCTCGCGGCGCCCGTGATCGCCCTCGTCGATCCGACGCTGATCCCGGGGACCATCATCATGCTCGCGACCGTGGTCACCTTGCTGATCACCGTCCTCGACCGCACCCACCTGGACCTCGGCGGCACCGGTTGGGCGCTCGCGGGGCGGCTGCCCGGTTCGGCGCTGGGAGCGGTGCTCGCCGTGCGGCTGCCGTCCCGGCTGCTCGCGCTGCTGATCGCCGGCGTGGTGCTCGCGGGGGTCGTGGTGACGGCGGCGGGCTGGAGGCCGAGACCCCGGCGGCTCGCCCTGCTGTCCGCGGGCGCCGTCTCCGGCGTCATGGGAACGGCGACCTCGATCGGCGGCCCGCCCATGGCACTGGTCTGGCAGCGATATCCCGGGCCGCGGCTGCGGTCGAACATGAGCGCGTTCTTCCTCGTGGGCTCGGTGGCCTCGTTGGCGGCCCTGTGGCTGACCGGCGGCGTGGACGGTTCCACGGTCGGGACCTTCGCGACGCTGCTGCCTGCCGCGTTCGTGGGGTGCGTGCTGTCGCGGTTCGTCAACCGCCGGATGAACCGTGAACGCCTCCGGTGGACGGCGATCACCGTGTCGGTCGCCGGAGCGGTCACCCTCGTCGTCCAGCAGTTCGTCTGAGAGATCCGGTCCTGTGAGGGTCCCGGTCCTCAGGGCCGGGGGCCGGTCGCGGCCCAGCGGGTCAGCCTGTTGCGGCCCGTACGACGTTGAGGAGGGGCTCCCCCTGCGCCAACCGCCGGATGTTCTCGGCGATTTCGCGGGCCCGCGCCTCGAACGTGTCCCGGGTGTGGCCCGAGTTGTGCGGTGTGAGCACGACGTTGTCCAGCTTCTCGAACGGGTGGCGCGACGGGATCGCCCGACCGTCCTCCTGGGCGTCCCACCACACGTCGAGCGCGGCCCCCGCGATCGCGCCGCCGCTGAGGGCGGCGAATGCGGCGTCCTCGTCGACGACGGGCCCGCGGGCGACATTGATCAGGAACGCCGTGGGCTTCATGGCACGGAACTCCTCGGCACCGACCAGGCCACGCGTGTCCTCCGTGAGCGGCGCGCTGACGACGACGGCGTCGGACGTGGCCATCAGCCGGCGGAGTTCGCCCACGCCGCCCGTCCAGTCCAGCTCGACGCCTGGAGGCGGCGGGGCGTCCGGGTTCCTGCGCACCGCCTGAACGCGCATCCCCAGCGCCGACGCCAGGCGCGCCGTGCGGGACCCGGTCTCGCCGAGCCCGATCAGCCCCATCGTCCTGCCCTCGAGCGTCGTCCCGAAGGAGGTCCCGGGAGCGGTCGCGACGGTGCGCCAGAGCCCGGAGCGCAGTTCGCGGTCGGCCGTCAGCACCCTGCGGGAGAGCATCATGAGGCACATCAGCACGTGTTCGGAGAGCGAGCGCCCGTGGTGGTAGGTGTTGGCGACCGCCGTGGACGGGGCGAGGGAGCCGAAGGGGATCCCCTCACACCCCGCGCCGCCGACCTGCACCAGCCGCAGTGCCGAACCCGCACGCGCCATGTCCGCTGTCATTCCGCCGCCTGTGCAGACGAGGACGTCCATCTGCGGCAGCAGCTCGCAGACCTCGGCGGGCGGGAGACCGGTGGCCGTCGTCCAGACGTTGCCGTCCCGGCCCTCCGAGGTCAGCTCGGACTCGAACCGGCCGATGATCTCGTCCGTGACGAGGATGCGCAGCGGCGGAAGGGGCGGCGACGAGGGCACGGGCGGGTGCGTCGGGTCGGTCGGGTCGGCCACGGAGGACGTCCCTTCGGTCTCGGCGTATGCCGTCCGTACGGGCGCCCTGAGTCTCCCATTGGTTCATGGATGAGGACAACGGACAGGGTCCGTTCCTGTATGCGACCGCACCTGATCACGCCTGCGGTCGCCCCACGTTCCGGCGCCTCGACCGGTCACCGCCCGTCAGATGTCGGGCTCCAGGTGGGTCTCCTCGAAGACCAGCAACGTGCGCGTACTGATCACTTCCGGGATCGAATGGATCCGCGTGAGGACCAGTTCGCGCAGCGACCTGTTGTCAGCCGTGTGCACCAGCAGCAGCACGTCGAAGTCGCCGCTGACCAGCGCCATATGGACGGCTCCCGGCAGCCGCAGCAGTTTCTCGCGGACGCTGCGCCAGGAGCCCTGCACGATCTTGAGCGTGATGTACGCCGAGGCTCCCTGCCCCGCCCGCTCCTCGTCGATGCGGGCACTGAAGCCGCGGATGACGCCGTCGTCCACCAGACGGTTGATCCGGGCGTAGGCGTTGGCGCGTGAGATGTGGACCTGCTCCGCCAGGGCGCGTACAGACATCCGGCCGTCCGCGCGGAGCAGCCGCAGTATGTCCCTGTCGACGGGGTCGAGCGGGCGGACCGGAGGGCGTACTTCCAGTCCGTCGGGCCCGGTTGGGCCGGCGCCCTCGGGACCGCTGGACGAATCGGCAATCTGTCCGTCCGGCATGCCCTGCGACCTCCCCTCGTTGGACGTCTTGCATCCATCGAACGCACGATCGCTCAACTTGTCCACAGCCTGGCGCCGCCTGTAGCCAAAATGTGCCGTCAACCGAACAATCGGTAGGGGAGCGCAGGAGCAACATGCCTCCACGCCCATCGGGGCCTGTCCGGGTACCCGCACCCGGACAGGCCCTGGCTCCGATCAAACCCGGCCCCCTTCGAGTGAGGTGCTCACCCATGACGGTTCTCGAGCAGTCCGGTGCCTACCACCTCGCACCACCCCCGGCCTGGCGCCCCCGCCGAGACCCTGAACCGCTGCTGCCCGACCGCGAGCCGCTGCGGCTGCTCGGCACGGGTGCGGAGCTCGACGGCGGGCTGCTTCTCAAGCTGTACGGGCAACTGGTGCGGGGCCGCCGGTTCAACGAGCAGGCCACGGCGCTGACCAAGCAGGGCCGCCTCGCCGTCTACCCGTCCTCCACGGGCCAGGAGGCCTCCGAGGTCGCTGCGGCGCTGGCCCTGCAGGAGCAGGACTGGCTCTTCCCCAGCTACCGGGACACCCTCGCCGCCGTCGCGCGGGGCCTCGACCCGGTCGCCGTGCTGTCGCTGCTCCGCGGCGACTGGCACAGCGGATACGACCCGCGCACCAGCCGCGTCGCCCCGCTCAGCACGCCCCTGGCCACCCAGCTTCCGCACGCGGTGGGGCTGGCGCACGCGGCCCGTCTCAAGGGCGACGACGTGGTCGCACTCGCGATGGTCGGTGACGGAGGCACGAGCGAGGGCGACTTCCACGAGGCCCTCAACTTCGCCGCCGTGTGGCAGGCCCCCGTCGTCTTCCTCGTGCAGAACAACGGCTTCGCGATCTCCGTACCGCTGGCGAAGCAGACCGCCGCGCCGTCCCTCGCGCACAAGGCGGTCGGTTACGGCATGCCCGGCCGCCTCGTCGACGGCAACGACGCGGCAGCCATGCACCATGTGCTCACGGACGCCGTCGAGCGGGCCCGCAGGGGCGAGGGCCCCTGCCTCGTGGAGGCCGTGACGTACCGCCTGGACGCACACACCAACGCCGACGACGCCACCCGCTACCGGGAGGCCTCCGAGGTGGACGCCTGGCGCGAGCACGATCCGCTCGTGCTGATGGAACAGGAGCTGCGCTCGCGCGGGCTCCTGGACGACGCGGGCGCGCAGCAGGCCGGAGAGGAGGCCGAGCGGATGGCCGGCGACATGCGCGAGCGCATGCACCAGGAGCCGGAGCTGCACCCGATGGACCTCTTCGACCACGTCTTCGCCCACAGGACGGCGCAGCTGCAGCAGCAGGCCGAGCGGCTGCGCGCGGAGCTCGAGGCAGCCGAGGCGGAGGGGATCCCGGCGGCCGGCGAGCAGGACCCGCACGGTCAGGCGCACACCGACGAGCAGGGGAGCCGGAAATGAGCACAGCGACGGGCACGTCGTTGCAGCCCGGTGCGCAGCCGCCACAGGAGCCCGCACGCAAGCCGTCCACGATGGCGCAGGCCCTCAACCGCGCGCTGCGGGACGCCCTCGCCGCCGACCCGGACGTGCACGTCTTCGGTGAGGACGTCGGCACGCTCGGCGGTGTCTTCCGTGTGACGGACGGTCTGGCGGCGGAGTTCGGGGAGGACCGCTGCACCGACACCCCGCTCGCCGAGGCCGGCATCCTCGGCACGGCCGTCGGCATGGCCATGTACGGCATGCGTCCGGTGGTCGAGATGCAGTTCGACGCCTTCGCGTACCCCGGTTTCGAGCAACTGGTCTCGCACATCTCCCGGATGAGGAACCGCACACGGGGCGCCCTTCCCATGCCGCTCACCGTCCGCGTGCCGTACGGCGGCGGGATCGGCGGCGTCGAGCACCACAGCGACTCCTCCGAGGCGTACTACATGGCCACGCCCGGGCTGCACGTCGTCACCCCGGCGACGGTCGCCGACGCGTACGGGCTGCTGCGCCGCGCCATCGCCAGCGACGACCCGGTGATCTTCCTGGAGCCGAAGCGGCTGTACTGGGGCAAGGACGACTGGTCGCCTGAGCGGCCGGCCGAGGTGCCCGCCATCGGCCGCGCCGTGGTCCGCCGCCCTGGCACCTCGGCGACGCTCATCACCTACGGCCCCTCGCTGCCCGTCTGCATGGAGGCCGCCGAGGCCGCCGCGCGGGACGAGGGTATGGAGCTGGAGGTCGTCGACCTGCGCTCGCTGGTCCCCTTCGACGAGGAGACCGTGGTGGCGTCCGTGCGGCGCACCGGGCGGGCCGTGGTCGTGCACGAGTCGACGGGCTTCGCCGGTCCGGGCGCGGAGGTGGCGGCACGCGTGAGCGAGCGCTGCTTCCACTATCTGGAGGCCCCGGTGCTGCGCGTCGCGGGCTTCGACATCCCGTATCCGCCGCCGATGCTGGAGAAGCACCATCTGCCGGACGTGGACCGGGTGCTGGACGCCGTCTCCAGGCTCCAGTGGGAGAGCGAGTGGCGCGACGGCGAGGGCGTCGGAAGCGCAGGGGAAGGGGTCCGCTGATGGCCTCCGTACGGGAGTTCACCCTTCCCGACCTGGGAGAAGGGCTGACGGAAGCGACCGTCGTGCGGTGGCTCGTGGCCGTGGGCGACGTGGTGGCGGTGGACCAGTCCGTCGTCGAGGTCGAGACGGCCAAGGCACTCGTGGATGTTCCCTGCCCCTACGGCGGCGTCGTCACGGCGCGATACGGGGACGAGGGCACGGAGATCCCGGTCGGCGCACCCCTGTTGACGGTCGCCGTGGGCGCGCCGCAGGACGAGACTCAGCCCGCCGTCACCGGCACCGGCACCGGCACCGGCACCGGCACGGAAGCGGACGTCCTGGCGGGCGCGGGCGCCGCCGCGGAGAGCTCCGGCAACGTGCTGGTCGGCTACGGCACGGCAGCCCCGGCGGGCCGCCGTCGCCGCGCTCGGCCGGTGGACGGCTTCCGTCCCGGTGACACCACGCCCCCTGCTGCACCGCCTGCCCGCACGGCGGTGCAGCAGGGTTCCATCGCGGTCATCTCGCCGCTCGTGCGGCGGATCGCCCGTGAGCACGACCTCGATCTGCGCGGTGTCACAGGATCGGGCCCGGACGGGCTGATCCTCCGCGCGGACGTCGAGCGGGCGGCGCGCTCCCGCACCGCGCCGACCGCCCAGCCGCCGGCTCAGCCGCCGGTGCGGCCCGCGCCGCTGCCCGAGGCCCGGCCCGTCGCGCCACAGGCCGAGGAGTCGGCAACCCGCATTCCGCTGACGGGATTCCGCCGCACCGTCGCCGACAAGATGTCCCGCAGCCGCCGGGAGATCCCCGACGCCACCTGCTGGGTCGACGTCGACGCGACCGAACTGCTCGCCGCCCGCAGGGCGATGAACTCCCACTCGTCGGTGGCGCAGGGCGACGCACCCAAGGTGTCCCTGCTGGCACTGCTCGCCCGCATCTGCACGGCGGCACTGACCCGCTTCCCCGACCTCAACGCGACCGTCGACACCGAAGCCGGCGAGGTGGTGCGCCGCTCCGCGGTGCACCTCGGATTCGCCGCGCAGACCCCGCGGGGCCTCGTCGTCCCGGTCGTACGGGACGCACACACGCTCGACGCCGTCCGGCTCAGCGAGGAGCTCACCCGGCTCACCGGGTCCGCCCGCAACGGCGAACTCAAGCCCGGCGACATGACCGGCGGCACCTTCACCCTCAACAACTACGGCGTCTTCGGCGTCGACGGCTCGACCCCGATCATCAACCACCCCGAGGCGGCCATGCTCGGCGTGGGCCGGATCGCCGAGAAGCCGTGGGTCCACGAGGGGCAGCTGGCCGTACGCCAGGTCGTGCAGCTCTCCTTCACCTTCGACCACAGGGTGTGCGACGGTGGAACGGCGGGCGGCTTCCTGCGTCACGTCGCGGACTGCGTCGAACGGCCCGCGGTGCTTCTCCGTACGCTCTAGGGCGTGACACCTGACGCCCATGCGCACACGCACGACGCCGTCGTCCTCGCGGGCGGCGGCGCCAGGCGCCTCGGCGGCACCGACAAACCGTCGCTGACCGTCGGCGCCCGCACCCTCCTCGACCGGGTGCTGGCTGCCTCCGCCGACGCGTCCACCACGGTCGTCGTCGGCCCGCGCCGGCCCACGTACCGGCCGGTGAAGTGGGTGCGGGAGGACCCGCCGGGCGGCGGTCCGCTCTCGGCGCTCGACGCGGGTCTGCACGGCGTCACAAAGGAGACGGTGCTCGTCCTCTCCGCCGATCTTCCCTTCCTGCGCCCGGAGACCGTACGGACGCTCCTCTCGGCCGTGGCAGCCGCGCAGGGCACGTACGGGGAAGATGGCGCGAGAGGAACCGGGGAGGTCGACGGGGACGAATCCATCGAGGGTGCGCTGGTCAACGACGGCCGCGACCAGCCGCTCCTCGCCGCCTACCGCACCGAATCCCTGCGCCGCGAACTGGCTCTGCTGCGCACCGAATACGGAAGCCTCACGGGTCTCCCCTTGCGGCTGATCCTTCCTGAGCTGAGACTTCGTCGCATCGACATCGATGTTGGTCGCCTACCGACCGCCTCCGATGCCCTCGACTGCGACACCTGGGAAGACGTCGCCGCGGCGAGGGCCCGTATCAGGGAGCATGACACTGTGCTGGACGAATGGATGGCCGCAGTGAAGGCCGAACTCGGCATCGACCTCGATGTCGACACCGCCGCACTGCTCGACCTGGCCCGCGACGCGGCACACGGCGTCGCCCGCCCCGCGGCGCCGCTGACGACCTTCCTCGTGGGTTATGCCGCCGCCCAGCGGGGCGGCTCCCCCGAAGACGTCGCTGAGGCCTTGCAGAAGGCGGCCCGGCTGGCCGCGCGTTGGGCCGAGGAGGGCGAAGGGGAGCAGGGCGACGGGCGATGAGCGGCGCCGACGAACTCGACGAGGCCATCGCCCTGGCCAACGGCGCTGTCGGCGGGGCCCGCCGCGGTGACGGCCGGGCGGCTCCGGCGGGGGGCGAGGCTCCGCGACCCCGAAGCGGCGATGGGAGCACCGGGGGCGGCGGCCACGAGCCCGGCCCAGGCGCCCACGGCTCCGGCACCACCGCCAATTCCGGCTCCGGAAGCCCGACCTCCGGAAGCTCGGCCTCGGCGTCCGATGACGGCGACGAACTGGCGGCCCCGGACTGGCTCAACCCCCGCTCCGCCCGAGCGGGCGGCCGCAGTTCGGCCCAGCAGGCGGAGGAAACCCCGTCCCACGCCCGCGACGCCCCCTGGCCCGACGCCCGCACGTACGCCTCACGCGCCGCCGGCCCGCTCCCCTCCCTTGCCCTGCCCCTCGAGCAGGCGCTGCACCACACCCTCGCCGCCCCGATCGACGCCCTCACCGACCTGCCGTCCTTCGACACCTCGGCCATGGACGGCTGGGCCGTCGCCGGCCCGGGCCCGTGGACCCTCGAAGAGGACCCCACGGGCACCGGGATACTCGCCGGGGCCACGTCCGAGCCCCGCCAGCTCCCCGACGGCCGCGCGATCCCCATTGCTACGGGTGCGCGCATCCCGCCCGGCGCGAGCGCGGTGCTGCGGTTCGAGTACGGCGAGCGCGACGGAAGGCGTCTGCGCACGACGCGGCGGCCGCAGCCCGGAACGGACATCCGGCCACGCGGCCAGGAGTGCCGCTCCGGCGACCGGCTGCTGCCCACCGGCACCCGGGTCACTCCCGCCGTGCTCGGACTCGCCGCCGCGGCGGGCTACGACCGGCTGACCGTCACCAGGCGCCCGCGCGCCGAAGTCCTCGTGCTGGGTGGCGAGTTGCTGCACGGCGGCGTCCCGCACGAAGGCCGCATCCGCGACGCGCTCGGCCCGGCGGTCGCGCCCTGGCTCTCGGCCCTCGGCGCCGACGTGATCGTCACCCGCCGTCTCGGCGACGACGCCGAGGCGCTCCACGAAGCCGTCGCCACGACGACCGCCGACATCCTCATCACCACGGGAGGCACCGCGCGCGGCCCCGTCGACCATCTGCGTCCCACGCTCGCCCGCGTCGGAGCGCGTCTCCTCGTCGAGGGCGTACGCGTACGGCCGGGGCACCCCATGCGGCTGGCCCGGCTCCCGGAGCGGCGGGACTCCGGCCCGGGCGGCGGTCCGCTGCTGGTGGGCCTGCCCGGCAATCCCCTCGCGGCGATCTCCGGTCTGATGACGCTCGCCGCACCGCTGATCCGTACGCTCGGCGACCAGCCCGCCGAGCGGGAGGTGTTCGCGCGGATCACCGATGACGTGCAGGGGCATCCGCGCGACACGCGGCTCGTGCCGGTCGCCTTCGCGGCCGCTGCCTCGCGGGCCCGGCCGCTCCACTACAACGGGCCGGCCATGCTCCGCGGTGTCGCCACTGCTACCGCCCTCGCCGTGATCCGGCCCGGCGGCGCCGCCTCCGGCACCGACGTCCAGGTGCTGCCGCTCCCCTGGTTCGCCTGGTGAGGGCCAGGACCGACGGGAGCGACCAGTACCGGATCCTGCTGCCGCGTTCCGAGGTCAGCCCGCAACTTCAGGTCGGACGCCGCATCCTGGCGGCGCTCACCGTGCTGTTCCTGACCGTCCTGATCGTCTACCTCGACCGCGCCGGCTACAACGACAACGCCGACGGCAAGGTCTCCTTCCTCGACGCCGTCTACTACACGACCGTCACCCTCTCGACCACCGGCTACGGCGACATCGCGCCCGCGAGCGACAGCGCCCGCATCGCGAACGTCCTGCTCGTCACGCCGCTTCGCATCCTGTTCCTGATCATCCTCATCGGCACCACGCTCGAAGCTCTCACCGACCGCACCCGCGAGCAGTGGCGCCTGACCCGTTGGAGGTCCCAGTTGCGCGACCACACCGTCGTCGTCGGCTTCGGCACGAAGGGCCGCTCGGCGGCGCAGACGCTGCTGTCCACCGGGGTGCGCAGGGACCGGGTCGTGGTCATCGACCCGAACCACCACGTCGCGAAGGCCGCGAACGACGAGGGCTATGTGAGCGTCGTCGGCGACGCCACCCGCAGCGACGTGCTCACGCGCGCCGAGGTGCGCCGCGCGAAGCAGATCGTGATCGCGACACAGCGCGACGACACCGCGGTGCTGGTCACGCTCACCGCGCGTCAGCTCAACCGCCGCCTGAAAATCGTGGCCGCGGTGCGTGAGGAGGAGAACGTGCCTCTGCTGCGGCAGTCGGGAGCGGATTCCGTGATCACGAGCGCCAGCGCCGCCGGCCGTCTCCTCGGGCTCTCCGTGCTCAGCCCGAACGCCAGCTCCGTCATGGAGGACCTGATCCAGCAAGGCTCGGGACTCAGCCTCAGCGAACGTCCCGTCACCAAGGCCGAGGTGGGCAGTTCGCCGAGGGAGTGCAGGGATCTGGTGGTCACGGTCGTACGGGGTCACCGTCTGCTCGGGTACGACGATCCGCAGGCGGACCCGCTCCAGTCCACTGACCGCCTCGTGGTGATCCACCGTTCGGCGGCGCCGCACCCGACGGAAGCGCGCGGCAGCACCGACCCGACGCACAGCGGCACCGGCGGCGTCACGGGCGGTCCCGGCGATTCCGGGGACGGGCGGGGTCCGGGCGGTCCGTCCGGTCCCGGCACCGTCGGCTTCTGGCGCGGCGAGCGCGGAGGCGGGAGCTGAACCACCCTCCGCGGCTGACCACCCGCTTCCGCGGTTCTGTGCCCCGGCGCGGCAGCGCCCGCGGAAGCGCCGGGAGTTGGGGCGCTGCGGTCACTCGCCGCCGGAATCGGGCGGCGCGCAGACAGGCGGAGACGGCCCGCGAGCGCGGAAGTTGAGCGCGTGCCCGTACGCCGGACGCATGGGCCGGCCACGGATGCGACGGTCCGGGGCGGTGCCGTACCGGTGAGGCCTGGGAGTAGCGTTCGGCCCCATGGGTACGTCCAACTCCACGATGCACGCGGTCACCATTCCCGAACCAGGCGGTCCCGAGGCCCTCGTCTGGGCCGAGGTCCCCGTCCCCGAACCCGGCGAGGGCGAGGTGCTGGTCGAGGTCGCGGCGAGCGCCGTCAACCGCGCCGACACCCTCCAGCGGCAGGGCTTCTACGATCCGCCGCCCGGCGCCTCCCCGTATCCCGGCCTCGAGTGCTCGGGCCGGATCTCGGCACTCGGCCCTGGCGTGAACACATGGGCCGTCGGCGACGAGGTCTGCGCGCTGCTCGGCGGTGGCGGTTATGCGGAGCAGGTTGCCGTCCCGACCGGCCAACTGCTGCCCGTACCGGACGGCATCGACCTGAAGACCGCCGCGTCGCTGCCCGAAGTGACCAGCACGATCTGGTCGAACGTCTTCATGGTCGCGCATCTGCGTCCCGGTGAGACGCTGCTCGTGCACGGCGGCGGCAGCGGCATCGGCACCATGGCGATCCAGCTGGCGAAGGCCGTCGGCGCGAAGGTGGCGGTGACCGCGGGCAGCAAGGAGAAGCTGGACCGCTGCGCGGAACTCGGCGCGGACATCCTGATCAACTACCGCGAGCAGGACTTCGTCGAGGAGGTGCGCGCGGGGACGGACGGCAACGGTGCCGACGTCATCCTCGACATCATCGGCGCCAAGTACCTGGAGCAGAACATCAAGGCGCTCGCCGTCAACGGACGTCTCGCCATCATCGGTCTCCAGGGCGGACGCAAGGGCGAGTTGAACCTGGGCGCCCTGCTCGCCAAGCGGGCTGCCGTGACGGCGACTTCGCTGCGGGCACGTCCCGCCGCGGAGAAGGCGGCGATCGTCGCGGCCGTGCGCGAACACGTGTGGCCGCTGGTCTCGGACGGCCGGGTGCGGCCCGTCGTCGACAGGACCGTGCCGATGAGGAACGCCACGGACGCGCACATCGCCATGGAGGAGAGCAGCCACGTGGGAAAGATCCTGCTGGTTCCTTAGAGTTCTTCGGAGCACAGGACGCGGCCGACAGGGACTCTTCCGGATGCCGGACTTGTCCAATTATGTAACGCTGATTGCATTATTGGACGCTCCGCAACGGGAGGGTCTCTGCCGTGCGGCACAGACGCAACACCCTCACCCCTGCCCGAACCCGCAGACTCCGCGCGACCGCGGTGATGCCCTGCGTGGCCGCGATGCTGATCGCGGCTCTCACGGGGGCGGCACCCGCTCCGGAATCACCCGCCGACGGATACCGGGGCTTGTCGAGGGACTCCGCAGTGATGCGCGAGGACACGGGCACGGCGAAGTCGCCGGATGATCACGGTACTTCGCAGGACGGGCCCGCTCCCGCGGCCCCGTACCGTCCGGAGGCGGACGGCGGCCTCGAGAGCGACGGCACCGGCGAGGACACCGGAGACGGCCCAGGGGCCTTCGGCACTCACGATCTCTACGAGCCCGACCCCGGCGCCGAGGAGGACTCCGGTCCGTCCTCGCAGCATCCCCCCACGACGGCCGCCACGGGCGAGGTCTCCCCCGTACTCCCCCTCGGCGCCGGGATGACGCTCATCGGCCTGGGATTCGCCCTGATCGCGGTGAGGTTGAGGCACGTGTGACGCGCGAGGCGACGGCGGGCGGCTCCGCCGGCCCCTGACCCGTGCGAGCCCTTGAGGGACTCCGAGGACATCCGGCCACGGCATGAGTGCAGAATGGGGTCATGACACAGCCGAGCAACGAACGCCCGAAGGAGAGCAAGCACGTCCTGGTGGTCGGACCGGACGGCATGGCTCTGGGCAGCGCCGACTCCACGGCCGGCGGCGAGGACGGCGAAGAGCAGGCTGAGGTCCCGGTCACGGAGATGGTCGAGCAGCCCGCGAAGGTCATGCGCATCGGCAGCATGATCAAGCAGCTGCTCGAAGAGGTGAAGTCGGCCCCGCTCGACGAGGCGAGCCGGGTGCGGCTGAAGGAGATCCACACCAGCTCCATCAAAGAGCTCGAGGACGGTCTCGCACCGGAGCTGATCGAGGAACTGGAAAGGCTCTCGCTGCCCTTCACCGAAGACACGGTGCCGACCGACGCCGAGCTGCGCATCGCACAGGCACAGCTGGTGGGCTGGCTCGAAGGGCTCTTCCACGGCATCCAGACAGCGCTCTTCGCCCAGCAGATGGCCGCGCGGGCCCAGCTGGAGCAGATGCGCCGGGCGCTGCCGCCGGGGACGCTCCCCGAGGACGGCACTCTCGGCGACGAGGAGCCGGGGCGCCCCACCCGCTCGGGCGGCCCGTACCTGTAGGGACCCTGTGGACCCCTCCGGCCGGAAACGGCCGCCGGGCGCTCAGTCCTGCCCGGAGGCGCCCGCGACGGGCTCCTGCGCCCGCCCCGCCATCCAGTGGTAGAGCGTCATCGCGACGCTGGTGGCCAGGTTGTAGCTGGAGACCTGCGGATGCATCGGCAGGGCCACCAGATGGTCGGCCCGCTCGCGCAGCCCGTCGGAGAGCCCGTGCCGCTCCGAGCCGAACGCCACGAGCGCGTCGTCGGGCAGTACGAGACCACGGATGTCCCGCCCGTCCGGATCGAGCGCGTAGAGCGGCCCCGGCGGCAGGCCGGACGGTTCGCACCGACGCACGGCCGTCGCGAAGTGCAACCCGGCGCTCGCCCTGACCACGTTGGGGTGCCACGGGTCGACGGTGCCGGTCGTGAACACACCCGCCGCACCGGCTCCCGCGGCGAGCCGGATCACCGCGCCCACGTTGCCCAGATGGCGCGGGTTGTCGAGCACGACGACGGGGGCCGCACGGACATCCGGCACCTGCCCGGAGCCGCGCACGGCGAGGGCCGCGACGCCCGTGGGATGGGGGCGCGGCACCAGCCCGTTCAGCGTTCCCGGCGGCACCTCGCTCAGCAGCCCGTCCAGCGTCTCCGTGAGATCGGGCGCGAGTCCGCCGGCGAGCGTGAGCAGCGCCGCGCGGTCCTCCGTCAGCGCGAGCGGGACGCCCGCGCCGAAGCGCAGTGCGTGCTTGAGCGCGTGGAAGCCGTCGAGCAGCACGCTGCCGTCCGCAAGCTCCCGCCACTGCCGCAGCACCGGGGCAGTGGACGGGCCGCTGCCACCCCGTCCCGGGGAGGCGGCGGCCGCCCCTGTGTCCTCTCCGGCGGTCATGGCGTCAGCGTACGGAAATCCCGTCGCCGCTCCGCTGCTGAGGCACCTGCGAGGCATGGGAAGTCCCGCCGCCTTCACCCTCACCGGTGTCACCGGGACCGCCGCTGCCACGCTTACCGCCGCCCCGTCCGGGAGCCAGCCGCGCGAGCACCCGGCGCCAGCCACCGTGGAAGCGGTCCCCGACCCAGATGAGAAGGACGGTCGGCAGGAAGACAGCATCGGCCGCGACCATGGCCATGGAGAAGAACGGCAGCCCGAGCAGCACCGCGATGCTCAGATGCTCCGCGATCATGGCGGCGAGGAGCGCGTTCTTGACGCGCCTGTTGAACAGCGTGAACGGGAATGCCACCTGGACCGCGACCGTGCCATAGGTGATCAGCAGTATCAGCAGGCCACTGGCCGCCATGAAGGAGCTGATCTCCGGCCAGGGTGAGAAGTAGTCCAGGTTCATCGGGTAGTAGACGGCCGTGCCGTCCTGCCACCGCGAACCCTGGATCTTGTACCAGCCGGCCGTCGCGTAGATCAGGCAGACCTCGACGACGATGACCAGCAGCGTCGCGTTGTGCACGAGGTTGGCCAGCATGTCGCAGACGGTCCGCGCCTCGCTGCCGGGCATGTAGCGGTTGACCATCCACCACGCGGCCTGTGCGGCCCACAGCGCCCAGAAGAACAGGCCCCAGCCGATGCTGAGTCCGCCGCCGACGGTCGACACGAGCATGATCACGCCGAACACGGACCACAGCACGACGCCGGTCGCGTCACGCCCGCGGGGAGCGTACGGGTCGCCGTCGGCAGCGGCCGCCTTCCTCCGCTGCCGCCGCGCGTCCAGGGACCAGACCTCGGCGCAGCGCGTGAGGACCACGTACATCGCCATCAGGTGGATCACGTTGTCGCCGCCGTCGCCCATGAAGACGCTGCGGTTCTGCAGAGCGAGCACGCCGACCATGTAGACGACGGAGGCGGTGCGCGTGCGCCAGCCGAGGACCACGGCGAGGCTGGCGGCGACGGCCACCAGGTAGACGAACTCGAACCATGCGGCGCTGTCCGACCACATCAGCACGGTGAAGGCGTTGTTGGACCCGATCAGCCGCTCGGCCAGCTTCCAGCTCCAGGGGCCGTCGGGCCCGTACAGCTCGTGGCGGTGCGGGAATTCTCGAAGGAGGAAGAAGAGCCAGGTGGCGGCGAAGCCGATCCGTACGACAGCCGTCTGGTACGGGGCGATCGCCTCCGAGGTCACCCGGGCGATACCGCGCGCGACGAAGCTCTCGTCCGCCGGCTCGGCCGGGGACTCCTCGGGACGGGGGCGCTGCAGTCCGGTCACTTGTCCCAGCCCCCCGGAAGGTCGGCGCTGGCGATCTGCCACCAGGGCTGCACCTGGTAGTCGGTCTTCGAGTCCGTCTTCTCGTCACTCCAGGAGGGAGGAGCGACGGGCGTCGTCGCGGAACGGACCTGTATTCGCTCCACCGTTCCGCCGTTGAGTTCGGAGCCGAAGCGCAGCATCACTATTCGCTTGATGTAGCTCTCGGACAGCTCGCCGCGCAGGCCGACGGGCTTGCCCTTGTCGTCGTGCGAGCCGCGGTAGAACTCCCAGCCCCTGCGGAGTTCGTTCTGCTCCGTGTGGCTGGGCGCGAGGCTGTGGTCGATGGCCTCGCCGTCCATCTTCGAGAGGTTGACCCAGCCGGTCGTCTCGGTGCTGCCGTCGTCCTTGGCGACGCGGGCGCGCGCGTGCACGTGGATGTTCTGCTGCAGGGGGTTGGGCGCGAAGAGCTTCCAGTTCTGCTCGAACTCGGGATAGACGTAGTCGTCGATGCCCTGCCCGTGCTTCTTGGTGAGCGTGTTCGAGGGAGCTACGTGCAGGAAGACCATGGACAGGTGCACGGCGACGGCGAGGACCGCGGCCGCGGCGGCCACCGCCACGATCGTGCGGCCGAGGCGGGACAGCCCCGCCGGTCCCGGAGCCCCCGCTTCCGCCCTGGCGGGCCACGGGGGACCCCCACCCTCATGCGGTGGCCCGCGCCGCGCCTCCGACTGCGGCACCTGCTGCTCTTCGTGCTCCATGCCCTCCCCTGCTCCCCGCGTTCATGCGTCGATCGGCCGATACGACCTCAGACATTATCGAGCCTTGACACCCTGTGGGCCCTCAGCTCACCATTGAACCGAACGATCGGTCGGCTGGGATCGCGGCTTCGGCCGCCGGCAAGGGGGTCGGGATGACATCGGTGCTGCTCGGCGAGGGCGCACAGGCCGCCGGAGAGTCGGCGGAGCCGCTCGCGGCCTTCGACGGCGCCATCGCCGCGGACGAGCGGATCGAGCCGCGCGACTGGATGCCGGACGACTACCGCAGCACGCTCGTACGTCAGATGGCCCAGCACGCGCACTCCGAGATCATCGGCATGCAGCCCGAGGCGAACTGGATCTCCCGGGCGCCGTCCCTGCGCCGCAAGGCCATCCTCATGGCCAAGGTGCAGGACGAGGCGGGGCACGGGCTGTATCTCTACAGCGCCGCGGAGACGCTCGGCACCAGCCGCGAGGAGCTGCTCGACAAGCTGCACTCCGGCCGCCAGAAGTACTCGTCGATCTTCAACTACCCGACGCTGACCTGGGCCGACGTCGGCGCGATCGGCTGGCTCGTCGACGGCGCCGCGATCACCAACCAGGTGCCGCTGTGCCGCTGTTCCTACGGTCCGTACGCACGGGCGATGATCCGCATCTGCAAGGAGGAGTCCTTCCACCAGCGGCAGGGCTTCGAGCTGCTGCTCGCACTGAGCCGCGGCACCGAGGCCCAGCACGCCATGGCGCAGGACGCGGTGGACCGCTGGTGGTGGCCCTCGCTGATGATGTTCGGCCCGCCGGACGACGAGTCCGCGCACAGCGCCCGGTCCATGGAGTGGAAGATCAAGCGGCATTCCAACGACGAGCTGCGCCAGCGCTTCGTCGACATCTGCGTGCCGCAGGCCGAGGCGCTCGGCCTCACCCTCCCCGACCCCGAGCTGAGCTGGAACGAGTCTCGCGGGCACTGGGACTTCGGCCCGATCGACTGGGAGGAGTTCCGCCAGGTGCTGAAGGGCAACGGGCCGTGCAACGAGGAGCGGCTGAGGCGCCGCCGGGAGGCCCATGAGAACGGCGCCTGGGTGCGTGACGCCGCGGCGGCGTACGCGGCGAAGAACGCGGCCCCGGGCCGTGGCAGGGTGCGTGAGCAGGATCTGACGGAGACGGCGGTGAGCGCGTGATGAGCGGTACGGACTGGCCCCTCTGGGAGGTGTTCGTACGCAGCAGGCGCGGCCTGTCGCACACGCACGCCGGGAGCCTGCACGCCCCCGACGCCGAGATGGCGCTGCGCAACGCGCGGGACCTCTACACACGGCGCTCCGAGGGCGTGTCGGTGTGGGTGGTGCCGTCCCACGAGATCACCGCGTCCTCGCCGGACGAGAAGGACCCGTTCTTCGGGCCCGCCGCCGACAAGCCCTACCGCCACCCGACCTTCTACGAAGTGCCGGACGGGGTGCGGAACCTGTGACGGGCTCCGAGGGGCTCTCCGCGCGCAGCGCGGCCGCGCTCGACGACCCGCTGCTGCCGCTGGCGGACGACGCGCTCGTCCTCTCCCACCGCCTGGGGGAGTGGGCCGGGCACGCCCCCGTGCTGGAGGAGGAGCTGGCGCTGGCCAACATCGCCCTCGACCTGCTCGGCCAGGCGCGCGCCCTCTACGCCGAACTCGGGGACGAGGACGAGCTGGCCTTCCTCCGTGAGGAACGCGCCTTCCGCAACTGCCAGTTGGCCGAGCAGCCCAACGGCGACTTCGCCCACACGATGATCCGCCAGCTGTACTTCTCCGCCTGGCAGGAGCTGCTGTACGGACAGCTCGCCGAGCTCGGGCAGCCGCTCGCCGCCAAGGCGGTCAAGGAGTCGGAGTACCACCGCGACCACGCCGAGCAGTGGACGCTGCGCCTCGGCGACGGCACGGAGGAGAGTCACGAGCGCGCCCAGCGCGCAGCGGACTCCCTCTGGGGGTTCACGGGTGAGCTCTTCGAACCCGTCGTGGGTCCCGGACCGGTCGGCGAGGTCGACTGGGATGCGCTGCGCACGGGCTGGACGCAGCGCATCACGGGGACGTTCGAGCGGGCCACGCTTTCGGTGCCCGCGTCCCCTCAGCTCGGGGGCTGGAAGGCCGGAGCCGGCCGTCAGGGTCTGCACACCGAACCCTTCGGCCGGATGCTCGCCGAGATGCAGCATCTGCACCGCAGCCATCCCGGAGCGTCGTGGTGACCGTCCCCCTCGGCCCCGGAGGGCCTGAGGGGATCCCCACCGGGGCCGGCGTACGGGCGGGCGGGGACCGGCAGCGCGACCTCGAGGCGTGGGCCGGGTCCGTTCCCGACCCGGAGCTTCCCGTCATCACCCTCGCCGAGCTGGGAGTGCTGCGCGGCGTCCACGAGACGGCACCGCACGGCCCCGTCGAGGTCGAGCTGACCCCGACCTACACGGGCTGCCCGGCGGTGGAGGCCATGACCACCGACATCGAGCACGTCCTGCGTGAGCACGGCGTCCCCGAGGTCACCGTGCGCGTCGTCTACGCGCCTCCGTGGAGCACCGACGACATATCCGACGAGGGCCGGCGCAAGCTCGCCGCCCACGGCATCGCACCGCCACGCGCCGGCGTCGCGGGCGGCAGCGCCTCGCGGGCGCCGATCCCGCTGACGCTCGCCATCCGCTGCCCCAACTGCGGCTCGACGGAGACGACGCTGCTCAGCCGCTTCTCGTCCACGGCTTGCAAGGCGCTGCGCCGCTGCGAGTCCTGCCGGGAGCCGTTCGACCACTTCAAGGAGGTGTGAGGGCGCCGTGAGCACCTTCCATCCGCTGCGCGTCACGGCCGTCGACCGGCTCACCGACGACTCCGTCGCCCTCACCTTCGCCGTGCCGCCCGAGCTGCGTCCCCTCTACGGCTACTCGCCGGGTCAGCACATCGCGCTGCGCCGGCACCGTGCCGGGGCGGACACCGTCGCGGCGAGCGCCGAGGTCCGGCGCACGTACTCGCTCTGCACGCCCGCCCAGGACGAGCCGCCGGAGCTGCGCATCGGCATACGCGGAGTCGAGGGCGGCGACTTCTCCAGCTACGCGGTGAAGGAGCTGAGGCCCGGCGACACCGTGGACGTGCTGCCGCCCACGGGCCGCTTCGTCCTGGAGCCGCGCCCCGGCCGCTTCGCGGCGGTCGTCGGAGGCAGCGGCATCACTCCCGTGCTGTCCATCGCGTCCACGCTGCTCGCGCGTGAACCGGAGGCGCGCTTCTGCCTCGTACGGAGCGACAGGTCCGCGGCGTCGACGATGTTCCTGGAAGAGGTCGCCGACCTCAAGGACCGCTTCCCCGACCGCTTCCAGCTGGTCACGGCGCTCTCCCGCGAGGAGCAGCAGAGCGGCCTGCCGAGCGGTCGTCTGGACGAGGCGCGGCTGAGCGGGCTGCTGCCGTCACTGCTGTCCGTGCAGGACGTGGACGGCTGGTATCTGTGCGGGCCTCTCGGCCTGGTCGAGGAGGCCTCGCGGGCGCTGCGCGGCCTCGGGGTACCGCGTGCCCGCATCCACCAGGAGATCTTCCACGTCACGGAGGCGCCCTCGGCACCTGCCGCGTCCAGGCGGGACGCGGGCGGTTCCCGCTCGGCGTCCGTGACGGCCAACCTCGACGGCCGCTCGGGCTGTTGGCCCATGGACGACGGGGAATCGGTGCTGGAGACGGTGCTGCGCCACCGCGCGGACGCGCCGTTCGCGTGCAAGGGCGGGGTCTGCGGCACCTGCCGGGTGCGCCTGGTCTCCGGTGAGGTGCGCATGGAGCGCAACTACGCGCTGGAACCGGACGAGTTGGAGGCCGGCTATGTGCTGGCCTGCCAGTCCCACCCCGTGACCGAGGCCGTGGAGGTCGACTTCGACGGCTGAGGCGCCGCCGCGCCGCCGGGACCGAGCCGGGCGCTCCGGCGGTGCAGCCGGAGCTCCGGCGCGCACTCAGACCCCGGAGTCAGAACCCGGACTCAGAGCACGTACGCGCTCTCGGCGTCGGCCTTCAGCGGCCGTCCGGCCGCCTCCCACGCGAGCATGCCGCCGTCGACGTTGACCGCGTCCACGCCCTGCTGCCGCAGATACTGCGTCACCTGCGCGGAGCGCCCGCCGACCCGGCAGACCACGTAGACCCGCTCGTCCTCACCGGCACGCTCGGTCAACTCGCCCAGCCTGCCGACGAATTCACTCATCGGAATGTGCAGTGCGCCCTCGGCGCGCCCGGCTGCCCACTCGTCGTTCTCCCGGACGTCCAGCAACAGCGCGTCCGCCGGCACCGATGCGACATCGACCTGCGGCAACTGACCGAATTCCATGACGAAAAACTCTCTCTCAGCTCTCTTGCTCACCGGCGCCGGCGTTCCCGGCCGCTGCGGCGTCGCGCTGCTCCACGAGCCGCTCCAGTTCGCGCTCGCGATCGGCCACCTGTTCAAGCAGCTGCTCGGCGATCTCGTCGAGCAGCGCGTCGGGATCGTCGGGCGCCATCTTCAGCATGGCGCCGATGGCGCTCTCTTCCATCTCCGCGACCATCGCCGTGAGCACTTCCTTGCGCTCCGCCAGCCACTCCAGACGGGCGTAGAGGAGTTCGCTCTGCGGCACCCGCGGTTCCGGTTCCTCTTCGCGAGGACCGTTCTCCCACTCCTTCAGCAGGTTCCGCAGAGCCTCCGCATCGCCGTCCGCGTAGGCCTTGTTCACGCGTACGAGGAAGTCCTCGCGGCGCTGCCGCTCCCCCTCCTCCTGCGCCAGGTCGGGGTGCGCCTTGCGCACCAGCTCCCGGTACGCCTTGCGCGCCTCCTCGCTGGGACGCACGCGGGCGGGCGGCTGCACGTTCTGCCCGGTGAGCATGGCGGTGGCCTCGGGCGGCATGCCGTCGGAGTCGATCCACCCGTGGAAGAGCTCCTCGACCCGGGGCATCGGCAGCACGGCGGCCCGCGCCTCCTGCGCCCTGCGCAGATCCTCGGGGTCTCCGCTGATCTCGGCGGTGACCTCGAGTATCGCGGCGTCCAGCTCGTCGAGACGCGCGTACATCGGTCCGAGGCGCTGGTGGTGCAGCCGCGAGAAGTTCTCCACCTCGACCCGGAAGGTCTCCACCGCGATCTCGAACTCGATCAGCGCGGTCTCGGCCGCCCGCACGGCCTTTTCCAGGCGCTCCGTGCCGGGTTCCGCGGAGCCGGCCCCTTGCGGCGCCGGGGCTTCGCCCGACGGCTCGGGCTTCTCGGGCTGTTCCGGCGGCTGCTCCGGCTCTTCGGCTTCCGCTTCCGGGTTCGCTGTCATCGGGCCCACCCTACGGAAGCACTACCGGCCTTTCCCAGCTCGCCGGTGGATCAGGCCCTGAACTCCGTGGGGCAGCCCACCGCTTCGTCCGGAAGGTGTGTGTCGGCCCACCGCGTCAGCTCCGTCATCGCGGGACGCAGCGCCAGCCCGGCCCCCGTGAGCTTGTAGCTGACCCGCAGCGGCGGGCCCTCCTCCACGGTGCGTACGACGAGGCCCAGCGACGCCAGCTCGGTCAGCCTGTCGGAGAGCATCCGCTCGCTGATGCCGGGCACCGCACGGCGCAGCTGCGCGAAGTGACCCGGCCCGTTCATCAGCGCCGCGAGAACGAGCCCCGTCCAGCGCTTGCCCAGCACCTGGAAGACGCGCGTGATGCTGCTCTCGGGCTCGCTGCACCCGCCGACGGTGCCGAGCGTCCCCTCCTGCTGCGTCTGTCCCCGGGGCTCTGCCATGCCTCAAGAGTACTGCGCCCACACAAGGGCGTGCAGAAAAGTAAGTACCTGTGTTATTAATAGCTACGTACGCAACACCACCTCCTTACGTACCCCAAGGAGCTTCTTTCATGGCCACACTGCTTCACCTCGACTCCTCCGTCTTCCCGCAGGACGCGTCCGTCTCCCGCGACGTCGCCGCGTCCTTCCGCAAGGCATGGGAGGCGCAGCACCCGGACGGGACGGTCGTCCACCGCGACCTGGCCGCCGACCCGCTGCCGCACCTCGACGGCGTGGCCGCCTCCTCGGCCTTCGTGTCCCCCGAGGCCCGCACTCCCGAGCAGGCCACGGCCTACGCGCTGCGTGACGAGCTGGCCCGCGAACTGGAACAGGCTGACGCCGTGCTGATCGGCGCCCCCATGTACAACTTCACGATCCCCTCGACCCTCAAGGCGTGGATCGACCAGGTGGTCCTCAACGGGCGCACCTTCGGGACCGACTCGCCTTCGGCGGCGGGCACCCCCACCGTCGTCGTGGCCAGCCGCGGCGGCGGCTACGGGCCCGGGACGCCCCGTGAGAGCTGGGAGTTCGTGCAGAACTACCTGGGCAAGGTCCTCGGCGAAGGCATGGGCCTGGAGCTGGAGTTCGTCGTGCCGGAGCTCACGCTGGCCGCCCGCACCCCCGGCATGGAGTCCCTGGTCGACGTCGCCGAGGCCTCACGGACCAGGGCCCACGAGGAGGCCGGCACCCACGGCAAGTCCCTCGCGGCCCGTCTGACGGCGGCAGCCTGACGCCGGCGCGATGCGCCCGTCTTGCTCCCGCCCCGCCCGTCCCCGGACGGCCTGGCTCACGGTCCGCCGCAGGACCGTGAGCCCGTCGGGCCGGGCCGGCGCAACAGCCACGGCGGCCCGCCCGCGTCCGCTCACCCCAGGTCGAACCGCACGTCCACGACGCCGGCGACCGAGCGGATGAGCCGCGCGGCGACCGGTGCCAGAGAGGAATCGGGCAGCCGCCCGCGCACGGTGGCCACCCCCTTCTCGACCTGGACCCGAAGCTCGGCCCCCGCGCCGGGCAGCAGAGCGAACGCGTCCCGCCGGATCTCCTCGGCGATCTCCTCGTCCTCCCGCAGGAACACCTTCAGAAGATCACTGCGGCTGACGATGCCGGTCAGCCTGCCCTCGCCGTCCACGACCGGCAGGCGCTTGACCTGCTTCCGCGCCATGATGCGGGCGGCCTCGGTCAGCTGAGCGTCCTCATGGACGGAGACGGCGGGGCTGCTCATGAGGTCGCCGGCCGTCTGCGCACCCGACTTCAGCAGCCGCTCCATGCGCTCGCGCGACTCACTCAGGCCCGGGGCCCCCTCGCGGTACTCCTCCTTGGCCAGCAGATCGGCCTCGGAGACCACGCCGATGACGCGTCCGTCGGCCTCCAGGACCGGGAGCGCACTCACGCGCCACTCCTGCATGTTTCTCGTGACGTCCTTGAACGTGGCCTGCCGCCCGACGGCGATGGCGGCGTGCGTCATGACGTCACCGACGGTTCGTGGCGACGCTCCTGGCTCCGGTTCCTGTCCATGATCGCCGACGGGCCGCCGGGCCTGGTCGCGTACGTCGGCATCGTGTGCCATGCCGGCTCCCCTTCCCGGGTTGGGCTCCTTCGGACGGAACAGCGAGCGGCGGTGCGGGGCTCTCCCTCGGCTCGGCTCCCTGCCTCCAGCGTGGGATCCGTCCGGCACGGCGAACCAGCTCCGAAGGGTCCTTCCCGGGGGAGCCGAAGGTCCCGGCCGCCGCACAGCTGCCGACGTCACGCGGCCTTCCGGTCGCCCGGGCCGCCCGCACCTCCGGCCGCGGCGGCACCGTCCCGCGGTGCGGCACCGTCCCGCGGTGTCCCGTATCCGCCGCCGCCCGGGGTCTCCACCACCAGCACGTCGCCGGCGGCCACCTCGGCCGAGTCGCATGCGCCCATGACGAGGCTGCTGCCG
This sequence comes from Streptomyces sp. TAA486, assembly GCF_000426165.1. NCBI lineage: Bacteria > Bacillati > Actinomycetota > Actinomycetes > Kitasatosporales > Streptomycetaceae > Streptomyces > Streptomyces sp. TAA486. The sequence goes on from NZ_KE384503.1 coordinate 168,739, forward strand.
TCGGCGCGTTCGACGCGGTTCGAGCCGAGTGCGCCCGTGCCGCCGCCCGCCATTCCGTACGGAGGCACCCTCCGGTGGCCCGAGAGCGTGCTCACTGTCATCGCCTCGAGGAAGCGGATCCTGCGCACCGCGCCGTCGCCGCCCCTTCGCCGGCCCGCTCCTCCGCTGCCGTGCCGGACGGCGAACTCCTCGACGAGCACGGGCAGTTGCCATTCGAGGACCTCGGGGTCCGTGAGCCGCGAGTTGGTCATGTGCGTCTGCACGACGGACGCCCCGTCGAATCCGTCGCCCGCGCCCGAACCCGACGCGACGGTCTCGTAGTACTGGTGCCGCTCGTTGCCGAACGTGACGTTGTTCATCGTCCCCGAGCCCTCCGCCTGCATGCCCATGGCGGCGTAGAGCGCACCGGTGATCGCCTGTGAGGTCTCGACGTTGCCCGCGACGACGGCGGCCGGGTGCACCGGGGCGAGCATCGATCCGGGCGGGATGATGATCCGCAGCGGCCTCAGACAGCCGTCGTTGAGCGGGATGTCGTCCGCGACGAGTGTGCGGAAGACGTAGAGGACGGCCGCGGTCACCACGGAGGTCGGCGCGTTCAGGTTCGATGCGAGCTGCGCCGAGGTGCCGGTGAAGTCCACTGTCGCGGACCGGTGTTCGCGGTCGACCGAGACCCGTACGGAGATGACCGAGCCGGAATCGGTCTCGTAGCGGTACTCGCCGTCCTCCAGCGCGTCGATGACCTTGCGCACGGCCTCCTCGGCGTTGTCCTGCACGTGCCGCATGTACGCCTGCACCACGTCCAGGCCGAAGTGGCCGATCATCTGGGCGACTTCCTCGACGCCCTTCCGGTTGGCGGCGATCTGCGCCCGCAGGTCGGCGAGGTTCGTGTCCGGGTTGCGGGAGGGGTACGGCGCCTCGGTGAGCAGCCTCCGCGTCTCCTCCTCACGGAGTCTGCCGTCCTCGACGAGCAGCCAGTTGTCGAAGAGCACGCCCTCCTCGCGGATCTCCCGGCTGTCCGCGGGCATCGAACCGGGCGTCAGCCCGCCGATCTCGGCGTGATGCCCGCGCGAGGCGACGAAGAAGAGGATCCGCGCGTCGGCCGGGTCCTCGCGGCCCGCGGGATCCTCGAAGGCGGGGGTCACCACAGTGACGTCCGGCAGGTGCGTGCCGCCGTTGTACGGGTCGTTGACGGCGTAGGCCTCACCGGGCTTCATCGTCCCCGCCCGGCGCCGGATCACCTCCTGGACGGTGGTGCCCATCGAGCCGAGATGCACGGGGATGTGCGGCGCGTTGGCGACGAGATTGCCTTCCGGATCGAAGAGCGCACACGAAAAGTCCAGCCGCTCCTTGATGTTGACCGACTGCGCCGTCGACTCCAGCCGCGCGCCCGTCTGTTCGGCGATGGACATGAAGAGGTTGTTGAAGATCTCCAGCAGGACGGGATCGGCCTCGGTCCCGACGTCGGCCTCCCTGGGGGTCCCCCCAGGCCCCCCGGGGCCGAGGGGGAGCCCCACACGCTCCACGAGCAGGTGTCCCGTCGGCGTCATGGACGCGCTCCAGTCCGCGTCCACGACCGTCGTGGCGTTCGCCTCGGTGATGATCGCCGGCCCCGTCACGCGATCGCCGGGGCGCAGCGATCCGCGGCGGTGCAGGGGGGCGTCACGCCATTCCCCGCCCGAGCAGAGCCGCACGGTGCCTCCGGCGGGCACCTCGCCCCCGCCCGGGTCGCCGGTCCCGTCGTCCGCATGGCCGTCCGCTTCGCCGAGGTCGCCGAGGCCGGGCTCCTCCGTGATGCCGACCGCCTCCACCGCGACGGCCTCCACGACGACGGGACGGTCCAGGAGGAACGAGTACATCGCGCGGTGACTCGCCTCGAACTCCTCGGTCATGGCGGCGCGTTCGGTGAGTTCGACGGGCACGGTCGTGTCGGTCCCGTCGTAGCGGAGCTGTGCGCGCCGCGCCACGCGGACGTGCTCCTCGCGGATGTCCTGGTCCCGTAGTTCGGCGCACGCCGCCTCCTCCAGGTCCGCGGCCACGTCCCGAATCCGCTCCATGTGCCGCTCCTCCAGCGTGAGTTCGACCGACTGCTCACGCATGGCTGTGGTGTCGGCGAGGCCCATGCCGAGGGCGGAGAGCACACCTGCCATCGGCGGTACGAGGACCGTTCGGATGCCCAGGGAGTCGGCGACGGCGCACGCGTGCTGGGCGCCGGCGCCGCCGAACGTGGTCAGTGCGTACCGCGTGACGTCGTGGCCCTTCTGGATCGAGATGCGCTTGATCGCGCTGCCGATGCTGGCCACGGCGATGTCGAGGAAGCCCTCGGCGACCTGCTCGGGGGAACGGTTGTCGCCCGTGCGGGCGTGGATGTCCTCGGCCAGCTCGGCGAACCGCTGCCGCACGGTCTCACGGTCCAGGGAGCGGTCGCCTTCCGGCCCGAACACATGGGGGAAGTAAGCGGGTTGGACTCGTCCCAGCATCACGTTGGCGTCGGTGACCGTCAGCGGGCCGCCGCCCCGGTAGGAGGCCGGGCCGGGATGAGCGCCCGCGGAGTCCGGTCCCACCCGGTAGCGGCTGCCGTCGAAGTGCAGGACCGACCCGCCGCCCGCGGCGACGGTGTGGATGTCCAGCATCGGAGACTGGAGGCGTACGCCGCCCACCTGTGTGCTGAACACCCGCTCGTAGTCGCCCGCGTAGTGCGACACGTCGGTGGAGGTGCCGCCCATGTCGAAGCCGATCACCTCGTCGTAGCCCGCCAGCCGTGACATCCGGGCCATCCCGACGATGCCGCCCGCCGGGCCGGAGAGGATCGCGTCCTTCCCGCGGAAGTGCCCCGCCTCGGCGAGACCGCCGTTCGACTGCATGAACATCAGGCGCACGCCCCGCATCCGGTCGGCGACCTGCTCCACGTAGCGCCGCAGAACCGGGGACAGGTAGGCGTCGACCACAGCGGTGTCACCGCGCGGCACGAGCTTCATGAGAGGGCTGACCTCGCTGGAGAGCGAGACCTGCGGGAACCCGGTCCGTTCGGCGAGTTCTCCGACGGCCCTCTCGTGTGCCGGGTGCAGATGGCTGTGCAGGCACACCACCGCGACCGCCCGGATGCCGTCGTCGTAGGCGCGTCGCAGCTCGGGCGCGAGCGCGTCGAGATCCGGGGCGCGCAGGACCGTGCCGTCCGCGGTGATGCGTTCGTCGACCTCGATCACCCGCTGGTAAAGGGCCCGGGGGAGCGTGATCGCCCTGTCGAAGATGCGGGGACGGTTCTGGTAGCCGATGCGCAACGCGTCGCCGAAGCCCCGTGTGACGACCAGGGCCGTGCGCTCGCCCTTGCGTTCCAGCAGGGCGTTGGTGGCGACGGTGGTTCCCATCCGCACCGCTTCGACCCGGCCGCCGGGCACGCTCGCGCCCTCCTCCCGGCCGAGCAGCGTGCTGATCCCTGCCACGGCGGGGTCGTCGTAGCGGTCGGGGTTCTCCGAGAGCAGCTTGTGCGTCAGCAGGGTGCCGTCGGGGCGCCTGGCCACGATGTCCGTGAAGGTGCCGCCCCGGTCGACCCAGAACTGCCACCGTCCTCCGGCGCCGTCCGTCACGTCCGTTCCGTGTCCCACGCGTCAGACCCGGGCTCGCTCCGAGCGGAGTCGGGCAGCGATGTCGCCGCCCCAGGCGCTCACTTCCTGCTGGTCGCGAAGGTCGCCTCCCGGTCCCTCTCCGAGGATCCGACCGGCGAGGACGCCGCGCGCCCCGTCCGTGAGCCGGCCGCCGAACGTACGGTGCTCCTCCGCCCCGAGCCTCCTCGCGATCCGCGCCACGCGCCGCGGAGGCGGTATCGGCTCGTCCCTGCCGGAGGTGCTGCGACGCCCGCTGCTGAAGAGCCACACGGGCATGCGCAGCAGCTGACGCCGGTGAAGCGCGGCGAATCGCTTCGCGTCGTGGCGCCACCGTCCGACGTACACCGCGGAGCCCAGTACCACCGCGTCGTAGCGGGTCAGGTCGTGCGCCTTCTCCGCGGCGGTGATGTCCGCCTCCAGCCCTCGGTCGCGCAGCGTCTCGCCGATCCACGCGGCGATCTCGGCCGTGGACCGGTTCCTGCTGCTGTAGGCGACGAGTACGCGGAGCAGAGACATCGAGTCACCCCATCGTTGGTGCTCTCTCCCCAGGGTCGGCCCTTCCGGCACGGTGTGCCAGGCCCGGTGGGCCCTGTAGGGGGCGGGCCGAAGGTCCCTGTCGGTCCGCGGTGGCCGCGTCCGGCCCCGCGACGTCAGGGCGACGTCAGGGCGACGTCAAGATCGCCCGTTGGGGCGTCAGAGGTTCGTCAAGGGCGGCCGCGCCGGGTCCCACGGGGAGTTTCCTCATGCGTGAGCTCGCGACCGCGGGCATCAACGGTCCGAGTTTCCCGGGAGCAAGCGAATGGCCGATCTGGCTTTCGTCGTCACCGTCGTCGCGGTGTTCGCGCTGGTGGTTCTGGTCGCCGGAGGGGTGGCGAAGCTGTGAGCGCCGAGAGCATCGCCGGTCTCGTCCTGGCCGTCCTGGTGCTGGGCTACCTGATCGTCTCGCTGATCTTCCCGGAGAGGTTCTGACGATGAACCAGACCCTCGCGGTCGTACTCCAGGTCACGGCACTGATCGCGGCGCTGGTACTCGTGCACAGGCCCCTGGGCGACCACATGGCCCGCGTCTACACCTCCACCCGCCACCTCCGCGTGGAACGGTGGATCTACCGCGCGATCGGCGCGAACCCCTCCGCCGAGCAGCGCTGGCCCGCCTATCTGCGAGGCGTCCTCGCCTTCTCGGCGGTCTCCGTCCTCTTCCTGTACCTGCTCCAGCGGCTTCAGAACCACCTGCCGCTGTCGCTGGGCTTCCAGCCGATCCCGCCCGACCAGGCCTTCAACACCGCGGCCTCCTTCGTCACGAACACCAACTGGCAGTCCTACTCCGGCGAAGCGGCCATGGGGCACCTGGTGCAGACGGGTGGGCTGGCGGTGCAGAACTTCGTGTCCGCCGCCGTCGGCATGGCCGTCGCCATGGCGCTGGTGCGGGGCTTCGCACACTCGCGTACGGGCGAACTGGGCAACTTCTGGGCCGACTTGGTGCGCGGCACCGTACGCATCCTGCTGCCGGTGGCGACGCTGGCGGCGGTCGCACTCGTCGCGGCCGGAGCGGTGCAGAACTTCGCGTCGCCGCACGAGATCACCACGGTGACGGGTGCCACCCAGCACCTGCCCGGCGGCGCGGTGGCCTCCCAGGAGGCGATCAAGGAGCTCGGCACCAACGGCGGGGGCTTCTTCAACGCCAACTCCGCCCACCCGTACGAGAATCCGGACGCGCTCACGAACCTCTTCGAGATCTTCCTGCTGCTGGTCGTCCCGTTCTCGCTGCCGCGCACTTTCGGCAGGCTCGTCGGCAGCGTCAAGCAGGGGTACGCGATCGTCGCCGCGATGGGGGTGATCTGGCTCGGAGCGGTGATCGCGGTGACGGTGCTGGAGTCCGCCCATCCCGGCGGCGCGGCGCAGGCGGCCGGCGGAGCGACGGAGGGCAAGGAGACCCGCTTCGGCGTCGGCGCGTCCTCGCTGTTCGCGGTCTCCACGACCATGACGTCGACGGGCGCGGTCGACGCGGCCCATTCGTCGTTCTCCGCGCTCGGCGGCGGGGTGCTGCTGCTCGGCATGATGCTCGGCGAAGTGGCGCCCGGCGGCGTCGGTTCGGGCCTGTACGGGATGCTGATCATCGCGGTGATCGCCGTCTTCATCGCCGGGCTCATGGTGGGACGGACGCCCGAATACCTGGGGAAGAAGATCCGCCACAGGGAGATGAAACTCGCCGCCTGCTACATCCTGATCACCCCGGCGCTGGTGCTGGCGTTCACCGGCACGGCCCTGGCGCTGCAGACCCCGCAGAACTCGATCCTCAACTCCGGGCCGCACGGCTTCTCCGAAGTGCTGTACGCGTACACCTCCGCGGCCAACAACAACGGCAGCGCCTTCGCCGGACTGACCGCGGACACGCAGTGGTTCAACACGACTCTCGGTCTGACGATGCTGCTCGGGCGGTTCCTGCCGATGGTGTTCGTACTCGCCCTGGCGGGATCGCTCGCCGGCCAGCGGCCGGTCCCGGCGAGCGCGGGAACACTGAAGACGCAGAAGCCGCTCTTCGCCGGGTTGCTGGTGGGCGCGGTGCTCATCGTCGCCGGGCTGACCTTCTTCCCCGCCCTCGCCCTGGGCCCGCTGGCGGAAGGGCTGTCATGACCATACGCACCGGACGTACCGGCAACATCCCCGCACCTTCAGGTCCTCGTCCCCGTCCCCCTCAACGTCCACTTCCCCGTCCCGGGACACCAGCAGCGGAGGGCACCACCCCCATGTCTTCGGCCGGAACCGCCCCACACCCGGCGGCCTCGCAGAACACACCGCCCGGCATGTTCGATCCCGGGCAGCTGGTGACGTCGCTGCCGGACGCCGTGCGGAAACTGGACCCGCGCCTGATGATCAAGTCGCCCGTCATGTTCGTCGTCGAGATCGGCTCGGTGCTGACCACGGTGCTGGCGATCGTGGATCCCGGCTGGTTCGCATGGTCGATCGCCGTATGGCTGTGGCTGACCGTGATCTTCGCCAACCTCGCCGAAGCCGTCGCCGAGGGACGCGGCAAGGCCCAGGCCGACACACTGCGCCGCGCAAGGACCGGCACCATGGCCCGCCGCCTCGCCGACGACGCCACCGAGCACAGCGTCCCCGGCAGCGAGCTGCGCGTCGGCGACGTGGTGCTCTGCGAGGCCGGTGACACCATCCCAGGCGACGGCGATGTCATCGAGGGCGTCGCCAGCGTCGACGAATCGGCCATCACCGGTGAATCCGCGCCGGTGATCCGCGAGTCCGGCGGCGACCGCTCGGCTGTCACGGGCGGCACGAGGGTGCTCTCCGACCGCATCAAGGTCAGGATCACCACGAAGCCCGGTGAGACGTTCCTGGACCGGATGATCGGTCTCGTCGAGGGCGCGGCCCGTCAGAAGACGCCGAACGAGATCGCGTTGAACATCCTGCTCGCGTCGCTGACGATCGTCTTCCTGCTGGCCACGGTCACGCTCCAGCCGTTCGCGGTGTACGCGGGCGCCGAGCAGTCCACGACCGTGCTCACCGCGCTGCTCGTCTGTCTGATCCCGACGACGATCGGCGCACTGCTCTCGGCCATCGGCATCGCCGGCATGGACCGGCTCGTGCAGCGCAACGTCCTCGCGATGTCGGGCCGGGCCGTCGAGGCGGCCGGCGACGTCACGACGCTGCTGCTGGACAAGACCGGGACGATCACGCTGGGGAACCGCGAGGCGGCGGCCTTCGTGCCGCTCGGGAACGCCGACCCCGGCGAACTCGCCGACGCCGCGCAGCTCTCCTCGCTCGCCGACGAGACCCCCGAGGGCCGCTCCATCGTCGTCCTGGCCAAGGAGAAGCACGGCCTCCGCGCCCGGGACGAGGGCGAGTTGGGCAACGCGCAGTTCGTCCCGTTCAGCGCGCAGACCCGAATGAGCGGCGTCGACGTCGCGGAGAACGGCAGCGCCTACCGCGTACGCAAGGGAGCCACCGAAGCCGTGACGGTGTGGGTGACCGAGCGCGGCGGCACGGTCCCGGAGGACGCCCGCAACGAGGTGGAGGCCATCTCCACCTCCGGCGGGACCCCGCTGCTCGTGGCCGTCGAGGACGGCCGTGGCGCCCGCGTCCTCGGCGTGATCCACCTCAAGGACGTCGTCAAGCACGGCATGCGCGAGCGCTTCGCCGAACTGCGCAGCATGGGCATCCGAACGGTGATGATCACCGGTGACAACCCGCTCACCGCCAAGGCCATCGCCGACGAGGCCGGGGTGGACGACTTCCTCGCGGAGGCGACCCCCGAGGACAAGATGGCCCTGATCAGGCGGGAGCAGGGGGACGGGAAGCTCGTCGCGATGACCGGTGACGGCACCAACGACGCCCCGGCGCTGGCTCAGGCCGACGTGGGCGTCGCGATGAACACCGGCACCTCGGCCGCCAAGGAGGCCGGGAACATGGTCGACCTGGAGTCCAACCCGACGAAGCTGATCGAGATCGTCGAGATCGGCAAGCAACTGCTGATCACGCGCGGCGCGCTGACGACCTTCTCCATCGCCAACGACGTGGCCAAGTACTTCGCGATCATTCCCGCGATGTTCGTGACGGCCTACCCGGGGCTGGAGGCGCTGAACATCATGCGCCTGACCAGTCCGCAGTCCGCGATCCTCTCCGCGGTCGTCTTCAACGCACTCGTGATCGTCGCGCTGGTGCCGCTCGCGCTGAGAGGGGTGCGCTACCGGCCGATGAGCGCCGACGGAATGCTGCGCCGCAACCTCGGCATATACGGCCTCGGCGGGCTGATCGTCCCCTTCATCGGCATCAAGGTCATCGACTTGCTCATCTCGCTCCTCCCGGGGGTCGGATCATGAACGCGTCCATCCGCAACGGCTCACGTCTCGCATGGGCGGCGCTGAGGGCGCTGCTCGTACTCACCCTCGTCACCGGCGTCCTGTACCCGCTGGTGGTGACGGGCGTCGCCCAGGCCGCCTTCCCCGGCCAGGCCGACGGCTCCATCGTCCGCAGCGGCGGCAAGGACGTGGGGTCCTCGCTGATCGGCCAGACCTGGAACGGCAAGGACGGCAAGCCCGCACCGCAGTGGTTCCAGCCCCGGCCCTCCGCCGGTGACTACGACGCGCTCGCCTCCGGGGCCTCCAATCTGGCGGCCACAAGTCCGCAACTGCGCAAGGACGTCGAGGCCCGCACGGCGCGGATCGCCGACTTCAACGGGGTACCGCGCTCGGCCGTGCCGACGGACGCGGTCACTGCCAGCGGATCGGGCCTCGACCCGGACATCTCGCCCGCGTACGCCAGGATCCAGACCGACCGGGTCGCCGAGGCCCGTCACCTCGACCCGGCCGAGGTCCGCGGCCTGGTCGACCGGCACACCGAGGGCCGCGTCGCCGGCTTCCTGGGCGAGCCGACGGTCGACGTCCTGGAACTGAACCTCGCCCTGCGCGACCTGCGCGGCTGAACCCGACCGAACCACCGACCTCAGCGGCGGCCGTGACCCGTACTCCGTGATCATCCGGCCGCCGTGACCCCCACCCACGTGGAAGACAATGGAGCCATGGCCCGCGGCAAACTGCGCATCTACCTGGGAGCCGCCCCCGGTGTCGGCAAGACCTACGACATGCTCTCGGAGGCGCACCGCCGTCTGGAGAGGGGCACGGACGTCGTCGTGGGCTTCGTCGAATGCCACGGGCGCCCGCGTACCGAGGTGCTGCTCCACGGCCTGGAAGTCGTCCCGCGCCGTGAGGCGACCCACCGCGGGGCGGACTTCACGGAGATGGACCTCGACGCCGTGCTCGCCCGCGAGCCCGCCGTCGCCCTCGTCGACGAGCTGGCCCACACGAACGTCCCCGGCTCCCGGAACGAGAAGCGCTGGCAGGACATCGAGGAGCTGCTCGAGGCGGGAATCACCGTGATCTCCACCGTCAACATCCAGCACCTGGAGTCCCTCACCGACGTCGTGGAGTCCATCACCGGGGTGCGGCAGCGCGAGACGGTGCCCGACGGGGTCGTCCGCCGTGCCGACCAGATCGAGCTGGTGGACATGTCACCGCAGGCGCTGCGCAGGCGCCTGGCGCACGGCAACGTCTACGCGGCGGACAAGATCGACGCCGCCCTGTCGAACTACTTCCGCCCCGGCAACCTCACCGCACTGCGCGAACTCGCCCTGCTGTGGACGGCGGACAGGGTCGACGAGTACCTCCAGCAGTACCGCGCCGAGAAGGGCATCTCCTCGCCATGGCCCGCCCGCGAACGCATCCTGGTGGGCCTCACCGGCGGCCCCGAGGGCCGCACCCTGATCCGGCGGGCGACCCGTATCGCGGCGAAGGGCTCCGGCAGTGAGATCCTCGCCGTCTACATCTCCCGCAGCGACGGGCTGACTTCGGCCTCGCCGGAGGAACTCGCCGTCCAGCGCACCCTCGTCGAGGATCTCGGGGGCACCTTCCACACCGTCGTCGGCGATGACGTCCCCGACGCGCTGCTCGCATTCGCCCGGGGAGTCAACGCCACGCAGATCGTGCTCGGCACCAGCCGGCGGAAGGCCTGGCAGTACGTGCTCGGTCCCGGGGTGGGAGCAACCGTCGCGCGCGAGTCCGACCCCGACATCGACGTGCACATCGTCACGCACGAACACGCCGCCAGGGGCCGGGGGCTGCCCGCCGCACGCGGGACGCGTCTCGGGCGCAGCCGCCTCGTCGCCGGCTGGCTGACCGGCACGGCAGGGCCCGCCCTGCTCACGCTGCTGATCACCGCCGTGGGACCGGGGCTCGGCCTCGCGAACGAGATGCTGCTCTTCCTCACGCTGACCGTCACCGCGGCCCTGCTGGGCGGGCTGCTCCCCGCCCTCGCCTCCGCCGTCGTCGGGTCGCTGCTGCTGAACTACTTCTTCACCGCCCCCGTCCACACCTGGACCATCTCCGACCCGAAGAACATCCTCGCCATCGTGATCTTCGTGGTGGTGGGCGTCGCGGTGGCCTCCGTGGTCGATCTGGCAGCCCGCCGCACCCACCAGGCGGCACGGCTCCGCTCGGAGGCCGAGATCCTCAGTCACCTCACGGGCAGTGTGCTGCGCGGGGCGGTTCCCGCGGAGCGAGAGGTACGAGAGGAAGCTCCCTCCGCAAAGGAGCGACGAGTCGGTACCTCGCCGACGGTGGAGGGGGAAGGATCGGAGCTGGCCGTCCTGCTGGAACGCGTCCGTGAGACCTTCGGCATGGAGTCCGCCGCCCTGCTGGAACGCACCGGCGGGCGGGGCGGCTGGAGATGCGCCGGAAGCGTCGGGCCCGACCCGGCGGAGCAGCCCGACGATGCCGATGTGGACGTCCCCGCCGGGGACAGCACGGCACTTGCCTTGCGGGGCAGGGTGCTGCCCGCCGAGGACCGCCGCGTCCTCGGGGCGTTCGCCGCACAGGCCACCGCCGTCCTGGAACGCCGGCGGCTGATCGCCGAGGCGGAACGGGCCCGCCGGCTGGAGGAGACCGACCGCATCCGCACCGCCCTGCTCGCGGCGGTCTCGCACGATCTGCGCACACCGCTCGCCGCCGTCAAGGCATCGGTGTCCTCGCTGCGTTCCGACGACGTCGCCTGGTCCGAGGCGGACGAGGCCGAACTCCTCGCCGCCATCGAGGAGGGCGCCGACCGGCTCGACCACCTCATCGGCAACCTGCTGGACATGAGCAGACTCCAGACCGGTGCCGTCACCCCGCTCATGCGCGAGACCGACCTCGACGAAGTCGTACCGCTCGCGCTCAGGGGCGTGCCCGAATCCGCGGTGAGGCTGGACATCCCCGAGACCCTGCCGATGGTCACCGCCGACAGAGGGCTCCTGGAGCGCGTCGTCGCCAACGTCGTCGAGAACGCCGTCAAGTACAGCCCCCGTGACAGGCAGGTGCTGTTGTCCGCCAGCACGTTCGGCGACACCGTCGAGCTGCGCACCATCGACCGCGGCCCCGGCGTGCCCGACACGGAAAAGGAACGCATCTTCGAGCCGTTCCAGCGCCGGGGCGACGTCCCGCGCGGCGACGGCGTCGGCCTCGGACTCGCCGTCGCCCGCGGCTTCGCCGAGGCCATGGGCAGCTCGCTCACCGCGGAGGACACCCCGAGCGGCGGCCTGACCATGGTGCTCACCCTGGCGACCGCTCCCGGCAGGCCACCTGCCCGGCCCGACCTTCCCGCGGGAGTCACCTCATGACGCGATCCACGCGACCCCAGGCAGACACGCCACGGCCCGAGGGGGGACGGATGCCGCGGGTCCTCGTCGTCGACGACGAACCTCAGCTCGTACGGGCCCTCACGATCAACCTGCGCGCCCGCAAGTACCGCGTGGACTCCGCCCACGACGGTGCCACCGCCCTTCAACTCGCCGCCGCCGGGCACCCCGACGTGGTCATCCTCGACCTCGGGCTGCCCGACATCGACGGCATCGACGTCATCAAGGGCCTGCGCGGCTGGACGCGGGTGCCGATCATCGTGCTGTCCGCGCGCCACACCTCCGACGAGAAGGTGGACGCCCTCGACGCAGGCGCCGACGACTACGTCACCAAGCCCTTCGGCATGGACGAACTCCTCGCGCGCCTGCGCGCCGCCGTCCGCAGGGCGACCCCGGCCGACGAGGAGGACGTGGTCGTCGAGACCGAGACCCTGAGCGTCGACCTCGCGGCCAAGAAGGTCAGGCGCGACGGCAGCGACATCCGGCTCACGCCCACCGAATGGCACGTACTCGAAGTCCTCGTACGCAACTCCGGGCGCCTGGTGACCCAGAGGCAGCTGCTGCGGGACGTGTGGGGCCCCACGTACGAGACGGAGACCAACTATCTGCGTGTCTACATGGCGCAGTTGCGCCGCAAACTCGAACAGGACCCGGCGCACCCGCGGCACCTGATCACCGAGGCCGGCATGGGCTACCGCTTCGAGCGGTAGCCGGGCCCCGAGTCCTGCCGGCGCGCCGGACGAGGCCAGCCCCCCACCGGCGTTCCGCCCGCACCGTGACCACGTCACGGCAGGCGGAGAACGCCGACGGGCGGCGTGCCCCGACGCGGTGCCGGAGTACGCCGCCCCTGGAACGGGACGGGCTTGCGGGCACGCGGCCCGCAGGCCCGAGTCCCCTACTTCGGGTCGCGGTTGAACAGCGACTGGGACCAGACGTGGCCGAGGACGGCCAGCCCCACGCACCAGGCCACGGCCAGCCACCCGTTGTGGCCGATCTCGCTGCCGAGCAGCAGGCCGCGCAGGGTCTCGATGGCCGGGGTGAAGGGCTGGTACTCGGCGACCGGCTGGAACCAGCCCGGCATCGCGTCGACCGGGACGAACGTGCTGGAGATGAGCGGCAGGAAGATCAGCGGCATCGCGTTGTTGCTGGCCGCCTCGGCGCTCGGACTGGACAGGCCCATCCCGACCGCGATCCAGGTGAGCGCCAGGGAGAACAGCACAAGCAGCCCGAGCGCCGCGATCCACTCCAGGACCGTGGCGTCCGTGGACCGGAAGCCGATGGCCGCCGCGACGGCCCCGACGAGGACCACGCTCATCACGCACTGCAGCACACTGCCGACGACGTGCCCGATGAGCACCGACCCGCGGTGGACCGCCATCGTGCGGAAGCGGGCGATGATGCCCTCGTTCATGTCCATCGCGACGGACACCGCGCTGCCGATCGTGGTGCTGCCGATTGTCATCAGCAGCAGGCCCGGGACGAGGTAGGCGATGTACTCGGACCGGTCCGCCCCGCCGCCGCCGATCCCCGCGCTCATGGTGTCTCCGAAGATGTAGACGAAGAGCAGCAGCATCACCGGCGTGAGCAGCAGGTTGAGCGTCAGGGACGGATAGCGGCGCACGTGCAGCAGTTTGCGGCGCAGCATCGTGGACGAGTCGCGCACGGCGAGGGAGATCCGGCTCGGGCGGGCGGGAGCCAGAGAAGTACTCATGGGCGCAGTCCATTCCTTGGAAGGGTGGCGGGGGGCGACGGCTGGGAGCTCATCGGACAGCCTCCTTCGGCTGGTCGGTCCGGTCGGTTCGGCTGGGCTCTCCGGCACCGGTGAGGGCGAAGAACACGTCGTCGAGGTCGGGCGTGTGCACGGTCAGCTCGTCCGCGTCGATGCCGGCGGAGTCGAGCCGGTCGAGGACGGAGCGCAGCTCGCGCTGGCTGCCGTCGCTGAGGATCTGCAGCGACAGCGCCTCGTCGTCCCGGCCGGCCTGGTCCAGGGCGGAAGCGGCCGACCGGTACGCCGCCGGATCGGAGAACCGGAGCCGGACGTGCCCGCCGGGGATCAGCCGCTTCAGCTCGTCGGCGCTCCCCTCGGCCACGATCCTGCCGTCGTTCAGCACCGCGATCCGGTCGGCGAGTTCGTCGGCCTCGTCCAGGTACTGCGTGGTGAGGAAGACGGTGACGCCGTCGGAGACGAGCTCGCGGATGATCTGCCACATGGTGTGACGGCTTCGCGGGTCGAGGCCGGTGGTCGGCTCGTCGAGGAAGATGATCTGCGGCTCGCCGACCAAGGTCATGGCGATGTCCAGGCGCCGCTTCATGCCACCGGAGTAGCTCTGGGCGGGCTTCTTGGCGGCGTCGACGAGGTCGAACCGCTCGAGCAGCTCGGCGGTGACCCGCCGCCCCTCGCGCTTGGACAGGTGGTGCAGGTCCGCCATGAGGAGCATGTTCTCCTCGCCGGTGATCAGCCCGTCAACGGCGGAGAACTGCCCGGTGACACCGATCGCGGCGCGCACCCCGCCCGGTGACGTGGCGACGTCGTGGCCCGCGACCTGGGCCTGCCCGCCGTCGGCGGTGATGAGCGTGGAAAGGATCTTCACGGCGGTGGTCTTGCCGGCGCCGTTGGGCCCGAGCAGCGCGAACACGGACCCGGCAGGGATACGCAGATCGATGCCGTCGAGGACGGTCTCGTCGCCGTACGACTTGCGCAGACCGATGGCGGAGACGGCGGCCGGCGTCGGGTGACGGCCCTTGCTCTTATACGTGGGCATGACAGATGAAGCCATGGAATCCTCCCGTGAGAAGGCAGCTGAAGTGGTTGGCGGAGTAGACGAGTTGAGGCCGTCTTCCGGCGTCAGGCCCTCGCGCGGCGGATGTCGATGTTGCCGTGCCGGGTGCGGGCGCGGACCTCGACGGTGTCGTCGGTCTTCTCCGGGGTCTCGGACGCCGTGAGCGTGTTGCGCACCTGCCCGGAGCCCGAGCTGACGTCGAGCCAGGCGGCGGTGCCCTCGCGGACGCCGATGTCGATGGCTCCGTAGGCGGTCTCCAAATGGACTGTGCCGCGGGCCACTTCGTCCACCCGCAGGGTGCCGTGTGCGGTGGTGGCGGCGACGGAGTCCTCGGCCCGGCGGATCTGGATGTCGCCGTTGGCGCCGCTCACGCGAAGCTCTCCGGTCGCTGCGCCCACGGTCGTGGTGCCGTGCGAGTTCTTCAGTACGGCCGGGCCGTCGACGAGGCCGACGCGCATGCTGCCGGAACTGGTGGTGATCTCGGCCAGGCCCTCGACCCGTTCCACGGTGATGGAGCCGTGCGACGCGGTCAGTTGCAGCGGACCGGTCGTGTCGAGGCGTACGTCGCCGGACGAGGTCTTCACGCGGACCGCTCCGAGCCGGCCCTCGCCGAGCACCTGGACCCAGGCGCCGGTCATGTCGACGCGTGAACCCGTGGGCAGTTCGACGGTCACGTCGACGGTGCCGGTGCGGCCGAACAGATAGCGCTGCCTGGGCGTTCTGACGGTCAGTACGCCGCTCGCGCAGGTGACCTCGGTCTGTTCGGCCGTGCGCACGTCCTGGTCCTTGGCGGGGTCGCGGGGCCGCACCTCCACGACGGTGTCGATGCGGTCGCCCGCGCTGAACTGGAGGGAACCGGCCTCCACGTGCGCCGTGGCCGAGATCGGTTCGGGAGTGTCGAAAGTAGGCATAGCTGTCCCGTCCTCTTGGGTCTCCATGACGTCCCCGCTGGTGGGACGTGGTGTGGGTGCTGCGTTGTTCAGGTGCTGCGGTGCGGGCGGGCGCGCAGTCAGCGCACCCAACCCGTGAAGCTCTGTCCGATGCTCTGGGTCTTCTCCGTCGCACGGGGCCGCGTGCCGCCGTCGACCGCGGCCGACACGGCCCGCACCAGCCACGCGTTGACCGACAGGCCCTCGCGTGTGGCGGCCTCCTCGGCTCGGGCCTTGAGCTGGGCGGGGAGACGGAGGTTGACGCGGGCGGTGCCGCCCTCGTCGCTGTCGGCGGGTCCCGAGGTCTTGTGCGGTTCGACGGGCCCGGCCGGCTCCGCCGGGCCACTGTCGGCGGGCGGTGGCGTCACCACGAAGTCGGGGTCCAGGCCGCGCAGCCGTACGTCGACCGATCCGGGCGCGAGCTCGCGGGTGATCTCGCCCATCGCGGCGGAGAGCACATTGAGCATGGTCAGACGAGTCGCCGACTCCAGGGGAGCGGTGAGCCGATCGGCCAGCTCGCGGGCCTCGTCACCGCCGGCTTCGGCGGCCACCGCGAGTTCACGGCGGAGGGTGTCGACATACGGGGTGAGATCCATGACGTCATAATGGCACCATTATGGCGCCATGTGCAAGCGCGGACGGCACCCGATGCGGAGCGAGCTCGAAGGGAGCTGGCCTGAACTGGGAAAATGCGGCGAGATCGAGTCGCACCACAGTGGCGCCATGGGCGTTCATGCGCCTCTCCGGGAGACGGATTGCACCCCGGCGGCACCGTTGTGGTGCCACTTGGCGTCGCGCGGCGCCACCTCGGCATCACCTGGCACCAATTGATGCCATGCGGGCGCCATCAGAGGTGGCCTGACCCGCCTCGCACTCCGCCAGAGGCCCGCGGAGCCCGTACTCAAGACCGGCGGTCCCCGGTCCGCGAGCAGCAGTGGAGTAGCAATTACTCAGGCGTGACAACCGGTGCCGCCACAAGAATCCTCCGAGTCGCACGGACACCCGTGCGCACAGGCCTCGCGCCGACCGGCGAGGCGTTGCCCGAGGCTCCCCCTCTGCACACGGCGCGGGGCGGGCCCCTGCCCTCTGCGCAGATGTGCTGAAGCCCCAATCCAAGCTGTCGCGTCGATGGCCGGTCGAGGAGATTGCCGAGTCGCAATCGACGACCACCTGTCCCGGAACTCGGAAAGGAAGACATGAACAGCGCAACTCGATCGGTGGGGGCCGGATTCACCCGCCCGAACCCGCTGCTGGACGGCATGCAGACGGCTGCCCGGCCCACTGGTCCGGCCCTCTCCATCGTCATGGGCCTTGTCATCTTCGGCGTGGGATCAGTGCTCCTGGCGTCCGTGATCGTGGCGCTGGAGGGCACCACCCAACAGGGGGGCTTCCGGGAGACGTTGCTCGCGCTCCTCGGCGGCTTTCTTCCGCCCCTGCTGCTCCTCCTTGTCTGGGTGCGGTGGAAGGAAGGGCGCAGTCCGGCCACACTGGGCTTCCAGACATCTCGTGCCGGCAGGTCGATCGGCTTCGGTGCCGGACTCGCACTGGTGATGTTCTCGCTGCCGGTGTTCCTGAATGTGGTCTCGGGTCACATGCACTTCGCGATGCACGACGGCGCGTGGGTTCGATGGCCCCAACTGGGCGCGGTCCTGGTTCTCCTGCTCGCGTTCACCGTCCAGGGCAGCACGGAGGAGATATTCACCCGGGGCTACCTGTTGCAGGCGGTGAACCGGAAATGGGGGCTGGGATCGGCGATGGTGACGCAGACCGTCTTCTTCAGCGCCATGCACCTCGCCAATCCTGCAGCGCTGCGCCCGCTTCCCCTCGTCAATCTGGCACTGGTCGCTGTGTTCCTGGGCTTCTGGGCCGTCAGGGAAGGCGGCCTCGTGGCCGTGTGCGCCTGGCATGCGGTGTGGAACTGGACACAGGGCAATGTGTTCGGCATTCGCGTGTCGGGGAACGAGCTGCAGAACTCGCTGCTGACCGTCAAGGAATCGTCGGACGCGAGCGCGTTGCTCACCGGTGGCGGTTCCGGAGTCGAGGGCTCGGTCCTCGTCACTCTGGTGCTGTCCATCGGAATCATCTTCGCCTGTCGCGCCTGGCGCCGGCGTCCTTGAGATCCGCTCCGGGCTTCGACACCGCCACCCTCGGCCCCACCTGAGCCGAGGGTGGCGGGCTCACCGGATCGGGGGTCCGACCCGGCGCAGAAGCACCGTCAGTCCTTCTACGCCGCGACGGGTTCGGGTGCCCGCCGCGTCGCTTCGGCCCACCGCCTCAGGCTCTCTTCCAAGTCGCTGACGATCGGGCGGAAGAACTCGCTGCGCGCATCGCGATCAGTCATCGTGCTCACCACGAAGTTCGTCGCCCCGAAGCCGGCGAGAAGTGCGGCACACCGCAGCAGAGCCTGCGGGACACCGGGGATGACCGAGGCGCTGGGCTCGGCCCCCACCCACGTCTCCGCGGTCTGCGGATCGACGGCGACGACACCCAGGACGGTGAAGAAGGCGAAGATGACAACACCGACGACTGTGGCCTGGACGAGCTGACGGGTCGCCAGGACAGTCAGCACGTTGCGCACCTGCCGCCTGCTGAGATTCACGTCTTCCAAGGCGTCGAGTTCGTCCCGCAGGTGGCTCGCGCCGGCCGCCGTGGCGACCAGGGCGAACAGGCACAGGACCAGCACGGTGCGCAGCCAGGTGAGATGGGCGCCGAGCTGCCACATCTCTCCTGCGAAGAAGCCGAGGAAGGTGACGAAGAGCATGGCGGGGAGAGCCCGGCCATGAAGCCGCCCTGAGTTCCTGAGATCGCGCAAGGACTGCATGAAGGCGATCCGGATGAGGGCGACGACACCGAACTGCACTCCGGCATAACTGACTGCCAGCCAGATGATTGCGGCAGCTGTGGAGAGGACGCCGACCAGGAATGCGGCAATCCCCGGGGAGATGCCGCCGACCTCGTTGCTCGTGTCGACCCACACCTCCCGGTCGGCCGCATAATGCAGCAGAACGACCGCTCCGGGCAGAGCGAGGAAAAGCATCGTGATCCCGGGAACCACGCCTCGGGGGAGTTCCCACATGTGTTTGCGGAGCTTCCCGCACAACACCCAGACGGTGATGCCTGCCGTCAGACCGGCGGCACAGGACAACACCCCCAAGTAGCGCCCGTCCCTGGTGATGACGACCGTCGCGAACGCAGCGAAGAAGGCAAGTGAGGGCAGCATCCGGGGAACCACGTGAGTTCGTGCGGTCCAGCCGGGCACCAATTGCGGAAGCCCGTTGCGTATCAGAAGTCGCTCGATCCACACCGAGCCCCCGTGCATATTCATGCGGGCCATTAAGCACGAGTCCCGTGAAAGCACGGATGAGTAATCTCTACTCAAGACGCGGGCGTACACGCCGTCGGAGGATCACCCGCCGCCCAGTCCCCGCCGGACCGGGCACGCACACCCGAGCCGACACCCGGGACGAGAAGCCGCGGCCCGTCGAGTCGGCGCCAGAGGACGGCGCCATACTCGGTGCTCGTTGCCTGCCGTGGGAGCGGTGACGAGTCCCGTGCCGTCGCCGGGAACAGGCGGCGAAGCAGGCTGCTGCCCGGCGCCGGGGTGTCAGTGGCTGCTGGCAGGGTCGGGCTCATGACTGAACGAGCTGCTTCGATCATCGCCTACTGGGAGGCCGCTGCATCGTCGTTCGACGAGGAGCCGGACCACGGGTTACGTGCCGACCGCACACGCACAGCGTGGGAACGGTCGCTGAGCTCCTGGATGCCGTCCGCTCCGCGGGATGTTGTCGACATCGGCTGCGGGACAGGGTCGCTGTCATTGCTGCTGGCCCAGGCAGGACATCGGGTGACCGGGGTGGACCTTGCTCCGCGCATGATCGAGCAGGCTCGGACGAAGGTGGCGGCCGCCGGGCTCCCGGGGCGATTCCTGGTCGGGGATGCCATGGCGCTGCCGACCGGGGATCAGCAGTTCGATGTGGTGCTGTCACGGCATCTGATCTGGACCGTGCCGGATCCGGAGGCAGCATTGCGCGACTGGATCGCTCGCGTGCGCCGTGGCGGACGGCTGTTGTTGGTGGAGGGGCGGTGGCGTGAGGCCGGCAGCCCCATGACGTATGTGGATGGTGCGGAGTCGCTGCCTTGGAACGGCGGTGTCAGCGCGGACGATCTCACTGCCGTGGTGCGTCCGCTCGTTCGCAGTCTGCGGGTCGAGTCGCTCAGCGACGACGCCGATCTGTGGGGCAGGTCGGTGACCGATGAACGGTATGCCTTGGTGGCCGACGTGTGATCGCGCCGGCACGGTTCCGACCGCCGGGAACACCAGCTCAGGGTTGTCCCGTCTTCGACCGTGAACGCGCGGCGGACGGGCCCCGCGTGGGGTACGGAACGAACTCGGTCCCGATCCCGAACCCCACGCGGATTGCTGCTACTTGCCGGAGTTGGCACCGCGGCGCATCAGCAGCACCCCTGCTGCGCTGAGGGCGGCGAGGACGCCCGCCACGATGATGAACCAGACCGCCATGGGGAGTCCGTCGTCTTCCTTCGGGGCCGCCGCATCGTTGGCCTGCTCGCCGGGAGACGGCTCAGCACCGTCGTCACCGGAGGACTCCGGGGCCGCCGGTGAGGCGCCGGCTTCGGCCGGTTCCAGCTTTAGCACAGGCGCGGGCGTCTCCGGTTCGGCCTTGCCTTCCTGCGGCACCTCGATCCACCGGTCGGTGCGCCCGTCGCCATAGCTCTGCAGTGTCTTGAACGCCAGTTCCTCGGCATCCGGCAACTGAGCTATCGAGATCGAGTGGTTCGCGTTCTCCCCTACTTCGACCTGGGGGCCTTCGACGGTGTATCCGTCGCCGGAGGTCTTGAACTTCCAGCCGTCGGGGCCGTCCTTGTAGGTGACGTCCTCCGCGTCGATGCCTTCGGGCAGTGTCACGTCGAGCTTGGTGATGCCCGCGCTGTCGGACTCCGATTCGGCTTCGAAGGTGACGGTGACGTCCTTCGCGAGCGCCCGGGCGCCTTCGGACTCGACTTCGACATGCGCGGCAGCCGGCCCTGCGGTGACTGTCACGAGCGCCACGGTGGCCGCCGCGACGATGCCCACGCGGCTGGCGCGGGTACGTAGAGCTGTTCGGGACATGAGTGATGCTCCCAGCATGTGGTGGAAGGGGGCGGCGTCGGCCGCCCCGCGGGTTCAGGCGATCCCGAACCCCGGCGGAGGACCGCGGCGTACCACCACATCCGCGAGCACCGAGGTCGTCGGCGGCGAGCGTTCCCCGCACATGCTCGGCCGGGGGACCGACTTCGGGCCCCACCGGGCCGGAGACCAGCCCCACGCCGAGAACACCCTCCCGATGGGGGCCACGAGCAGCGCCACCGCGCTCGCCCCGCTCGTCGTCAAGGACCAGCACGCCGCGTCGGCGCGGTGCATCACGACGGCGATGACCAGCGCGATCAGTACGTGCGCCACCGTCATCGTCAGCGAGTGCTGAAGCCGGAAGTGCCACACGCCGTGCGCCCCGAGCAGCCCACCGTCGGCGACGGGCGTGGACGCCGCACCGTGGCCGCCAAAGTCGTGACTGTGGCCGTGGCCGGACATCGCCACGGCGGAGTGTGTGACATGGAACCCGCCCAGCACTTCGTGCAGTCCGGCCTGCGCAGCCAGGCACCCGACGGTGATTGCCCCCAGGGAACGCCGGCGCCTCACTCCGAACAGCCCCGCGACGAACAGCAGTCCGGCTGCCGCCCCGACCCTCGCCGAGGACACCGACT
Source organism: Streptomyces sp. TAA486 (assembly GCF_000426165.1). Classification (NCBI taxonomy): domain Bacteria; kingdom Bacillati; phylum Actinomycetota; class Actinomycetes; order Kitasatosporales; family Streptomycetaceae; genus Streptomyces; species Streptomyces sp. TAA486. Next base: position 189,991 of record NZ_KE384503.1, read on the forward strand.
GCCCGGTGAGCAGATGGTGGGCCCCCACGCCGAGGGCCAAACTGATCAGTGCGAACAGGCCCGCACGTACAGCGGCCAGCGGAGCGCCGGTCAGCAGGTCAAGGGCCTGCTGACCGGCATTCCCCCGGCGCGTGCGTGGCATGGTCGCTCATCATCGGCCATGACCCCTGGTACAGGAAGGTGAACTGAAGGGCCCGTCAATCAGGTCGTCGGGCAGCAGCTGCCCGATCAGCGGCTCCGGAGTCAGCGAGTCACCGCGAACATCAACGCGACGACAAGGATCGCCAGGGCTCCGAGAGTGGCGCCGATGAGGGAGGGGCCGAAGTTCGTTGCCACTCCTTGTTCACTGCGCCTTACACCTATCGCGCCGAGGACGAGGGCCAGCGGACCGGTGACCGCGGCGACCAGATCGCCGATGACCGGGACGAAGGAGAAGAGCAAAGCGACCACGCCCAAGGAAAGGGAGATGTCCCCGGGGCGGTTCGGACGCGAGGTCTCAGGCATTCCGTCGGGCGCCATGCGGTCCTCTGACCTGCACTCTCCGGCATCGCCGAAAGTGCGGGGAAGTCGAAGCCAAGGGAGCCCGAGTGTAGGTCACCGCTCATGATCATGTGATGGGAGCGGGGCTGCACGATGCCGGGCCCCTCGGTCTCTTCGCTCAGCGGCCCGACCCGTCACGACCGTGGGACGGTCGTTCACTCACACGACCCCGAGCGGGGCACGTCCTTGCCGAAGTCGGCGAGCGTGCACATGGTCTGCAGCGAGACCTTCCAGGTGCCGTCCTGCCGGACCGCCGTTCCCTTCTCGGCCGACCTCACCTCTTCGCCGTCCCTGATCAGGGCGTAGGTGACGTGTGCTTCCGTGGCCGAGTCATAGCTCGCCTCTTCGATGCGTGAGCGGAGCTGCTCGGCGCCCTCATCGTGAGCGAACGCCTCGATCATGAGCGCCTGCGTCTCCCCGTCCTCGACCACGGCAATCTTCTCCTCCACGGTCCGTTCCGGGGAGAAGAGCGACTCCCAGTTCTTGGTGATCTGCGCGGTGGCGCGTGCCGTGTCCTCGGGGGCGGTGGCCCTCGCTGACGACGCCGACGGTGAAGAGCTTCTGGTGGCGCCCTTCGTGGAAGCAGACGGCGCCGACGTGCGGGATGAGGGCGATGAGGTCGGCTTCTTCGCGGGCTTCTCCTCGCCGGAGCAGCCCGCGCCGAGGGCAAGCGCCACGGCGAGGGCCACAGCGCCCGCGCTGCGCGGGATCGAGTGGGTCATGGCACTCCCTCGCAGGATCATCTGGGGAGAGACGTACCCGTTGCCTCCGCCGACGAACAAACGCGTGACACAAGAGGAAGCGGCGCCCGCTTGCGAGTCGCCGCCGGCTCAGAGGCTCTCGCCGCGCGCGGGCACCGGCCGGCACCGTTCACGGAGTTCGTACTTGACGCAGCCGTACGGCCGTTGTAGGACCTGCTGTCCGAACTCCGCAACGCATCAAGCTCAGTTGACGCGGCCGTCGCCGACTCCCGCAAGAGCCAGTGCCCCACTGCCCGGACCGTCCTCCGGATCGTCGGCTCGCCCCCGCCGACCGCAGAAAGGACCCGCAACAGGGTCGGCACTCTGCGCTCACCGACAGGCGCTCCCGTAACACCCACCACCGGCTCCCGTGTGATCAACTCCGGTCACCGCACCTGAAGCGCACCAAGCAGATGCCTGCCATGTACCAGCCGTCTGCCGACGGTTCATCCACGGGCTGCTGGCATCGTGGAGCTACGGCCCCAGCGATGCTCCACTTCGCCGTCATACGTGGCGGCGGCAGGCGCTCTCCCTTCGCCCGGGAGGCAGAGGTTGCCGGACGCACCGAACAACACCACGACAACAGTTAAGGGATTCCATGAGCGCGCGTTTCGAAGAGCTCGACTGGCGCCCGACGCCCATGGGCGAAATCACTCTGCGGCGCCGTAGGGATCCCGCCTCGGGCACCGACCTCTACGAGGTCAAACTCGGCGACGACTTCCTCATGTCGAGCCTGTTCACCGCCGGGGAGATCGCACTCGCCGAACTCGGGCTGGCATGGGTGGCCCAGGAAGGTCTCGATGTCCTCGTTGGCGGACTCGGGCTCGGGTACACCGCTGAGGCCGTCTTGAGGGACGGGCGCGTTCGGTCGCTGACCGTTCTCGAGGCCCTCGGAGAGGTGATCGAGTGGCATGAGCGGCACCTGGTGCCGCTGGGGGCCCGGCTGACCTCCGATGCACGCTGCCGTCTGGTCGCCGGAGACTTCTTCTCCATGTCGCAGAGCCTGGGCGGTCTCGATCCCGACATGCCGGGACGCCGCTTCCATGCCGTTTTGGTGGACATCGACCACTCACCCGGACACGTCCTGCACCCCCGTCACGCAAGCTTCTACCAGCCGGCGGGCTTGCGCGCTCTGGCAGAGCGACTCCATGCCGGCGGCGTGTTCGCGCTCTGGTCGAATGACCCACCGGAGGAGAGTTTCACCTCGGCACTGGCAGAGGTCTTCGCCGAGTCCACCGCGCACGTCGTCACCTTTGACAACCCCCTGCGCGGCGGCTCCTCCACCAACACCGTCTACGTGGCACGCACACAGCCCACTGGATGAGCAACCGATGAGCCCACGCAGGGCGATTCCTCACGCGTAGACATCGTCGATGGCCGCGGGTACGCGTTCCCTTACGGCATCGGCGGCAGTCGCGCCGATGAGCACGTAGTACGCGAGTCCTTCGGCCAGGGCGACGAGCGCCGCAGCGGCCTGGTCGGGCTCCTGGTCCGCAGGGATGCGCCCGGCCTCCTGATCACGGCGCAGGAGCGAGGCCATCTACTCGTGAAACGGGCGTATGCCTCCCGCATCCGTGCCGCGATCGGCTCCTCCACCAGTCCAGCATGCCCGCGTACGCGTACTTCCGAGATGCGCACTTTGAAGTAGCAGTCACGGAGCAATCCTCTCTGGGCGTGCTGTTCGAATAGCACGCCCAGAGAGGCCATGGGTGACTCCCGGTGGAGCAAGGTGCTCATCGACAGCGAGCCGCGCCCGTCACTCGCACTCGTGGTGTGCTGCCGAGTCGTGATTCAACAAGGCCGGCGCATCCCAAGATCTGCCGCGGTCCTTGGGGGTCACCGTGGCCTCCGTGGCCTGTCGCGGGTCGCTGGATGCCGTGTAAGGTTCTGACCTGGAGTGCCGGGAAGCCTGGTCGGCGATCAAGAGACAGCTCTCTCTTCCGATCGGTGGCTTCCCGTGGTGCTCGTAGTGGTCTTCGGCGCGGCGCTTCTTGTCGCGGTGCTGTTCTCAGGCCTGGCAGCCCGATCGATTCTCTCCACCTCTTTGTTGTTCCTCGTCGGCGGAGCCCTGGTCGGCGACGGCTTTCTCGGGTGGATCCACATCACGCCGGACAGCGATGTCGTCGCGGTGACCGCGGATCTGGCCCTGTTCGCGGTGCTGTTCACCGACGGCATGCACGTCTCGTTCCCGAGTCTCCGTGGCGCATGGCGTTCGCCGGCCAGGGCTCTGGTGCTGGGCATGCCGTTGGCCTTCGTCGGCGTGGCGTTGGTGGCGCACTTCCTGGCCGGTCTGGACTGGACGACATCGTTCCTGGTGGGGGCGGTGCTGTCGCCCACCGACCCTGTCTTCGCCTCCGCGATCGTAGGCCGCAAGGAAGTCCCGGCTCGTCTGCGGCAGTTGCTGAACGTGGAAAGCGGCACCAACGACGGCCTGGCGCTGCCCGTCGTCCTGGTACTCATCGCCGCAGCGGGTCCGTCGTCGCACACCGCTACGGCTTCACTGGACGCGGTTGTCCTGGAGTTGGTGGCCGGCCTGGCACTGGGCGCCCTGCTCCCGCTGGCGGTCCACTGGATCACCCGTGTTCCCCTCCTCGGAGCCGAGCCCAAGCTGCAGCCACTGCTGCCGCTGTCGGTGGGCGTGATCCTTTACGCGGCCTGCCACCTGACGCACGCGAACCCCTACCTGGCGGCGTTCTGCGCGGGTGCCGTGCTGGCGTCGGTCTCCCCGGAGGGCAAGCAGGCCTTCGAACCGCTGGGCGAAGCGTTCGCGGAATTGGCCAAGTTCGGCGCCCTGCTCGTCTTCGGCGCCCTGCTCACCCCCCAGCTCTTCGACGGACTCTCCTGGGGCGGTTACGCGGCCGTCGTGCTGACGATCCTGCTCGTCCGACCCGCATCGTTGTTGCTGTCGCTGATCGGCACGCACTTCGACAGACGGGAGAGGCTGACCGCCGCCTGGTTCGGGCCCAAGGGCTTCGCCTCGGTCGTCTACGGGCTGCTGGTGCTGCAGTCCGGCGTCCCGCACGGCCAGGACGTCTTCACGCTGGTGGCGGTGTGCATCGCCTTCTCGATCATTGCCCACAGCAGCACCGACGTTCCGATCGCCCGCCTCTTCCGCGTCGAGGAACTGGTCGGCATCCCGGACGAGGGGGATACGGGAAGGCATCAGCAAACCTCCGCGTCCGGTCGGAATGCCGCGGAGCACGGCGGAATGGTGAAGGGGAGCGACAATGCGCGCACGTGAACTGGCCGAGGAATACCCCTCCGTGACCCTCGGCAGCGACATCCTGGAGGCAGCGCGGCTGCTTGCGGGACGTCGGCTACCGGGGCTCCTGGTGGTCGATGACCAGGATCAACCGCAGGCGGTGCTGCCCGCCTCGCAGTTGGTGAAGCTGCTCGTACCCGGCTATGTGATCGAGGACCCGGCCTTGGCCAGGGTCGTTGATGAGGAGCATGCCGACCGGCTGTGCCAGGCCCTGGCCGGCAGGCCCGTCTCCGACGCACTTCCCCCGGAGCGTGAACGGCACAAGCCGCCGACGGCGGACGCGGAGGACACCGCGCTCGAAGTAGCCGCCCTCATGGCGCACGAGCGCAGCCCCTTGGTCGCAGTCATGGAAAGGCCCCCCGACGGATCCCATGCCCGGGGTGCGCCGCCCCGGATGCTCGGCGTGATCACAGCACCCCACCTGCTCGACCGACTGCTGGGAGAGACGTGAACGACTGGCACAGCTGGGCAGCGATCGCGGCCTTCGTGGGCGCGTACGTCCTCATCGTCACCGAGCGGATCCACCGCACGGCCGCAGCCCTGGGCGGGGCAGCGGTCATGCTCGCGATCGGCGCCACCGACGACAAGGCCGCCTTCTACAGCGAACGCTCCGGCATCGACTGGAACGTCATCTTCCTGCTGCTGGGCATGATGGCCATCGTCGGCGTACTCCGGCAGACCGGCGTCTTCGAATACCTGGCGATCTGGTCGGTCAAGCGGGCCCACGGCCGGCCCTTCCGGGTGATGGCGATGCTGGTCGTGATCACCGCTGCCGCCTCGGCCTTGCTGGACAACGTCACCACGGTGCTTCTGATCGCCCCCGTCACGCTGCTGGTGTGTGAGCGGCTCGGGCTGCGGTCCGCCCCGTTTCTGATCGCCGAGGTCCTCGCCTCCAACATCGGCGGCGCAGGCACGCTCGTCGGTGACCCCCCGAACATCATCATCGCCAGCCGCGGGGGGCTCACCTTCAACGACTTCCTCGTGCACATGCTGCCCATCGCCGTGGTACTCACGGCTGTCCTGGTCCTGATGTGCCGGATCATGTTCCGCCGGGTCTTCGTGTACGACGAGGAACGCACCAAGGAGGTCATGGCCCTCGAGGAGCGCGAGGCCATCCATGACCCTCGGCTCCTGGTCCAGTCGCTCATCGTCCTCGTGCTGGTCGTTGCCGGGTTCGTGCTGCATCCGGTGCTGCATTTCGAGCCGAGCGTTGTCGCTCTGCTCGGTGCAGGGCTGCTGATCGCCATTTCCACAGCCGAGACCGGCACGGTGCTGAAGGAAGTGGAGTGGCCCACGCTGGCCTTCTTCGCCGGCCTGTTCGTCATGGTCGGCGCGCTGATCGAGACCGGTGTGATCGGCGAACTGTCCAAGTCCCTGGCGACGGCCACCGGAGGAGAGCCGCTGCTGGCCTCGATGCTCCTGCTGTTCGGTTCGGCCGCCTTGTCGGGCATCGTCGACAACATTCCGTACGTGGCGACGATGGCGCCGATCACCGCCGACCTCGTCCACGACATGGGCGGGAGCGGCGACGGGAAGCACGTCCTGTGGTGGGCCCTGGCTCTGGGTGCCGACCTGGGCGGCAACGCCACCGCGATCGGCGCATCCGCCAACGTCGTCGTCCTCGGGATCGCCGAGTCCAACCGGCAGCCCATCTCCTTCTGGCAGTTCACCAAGTACGGCCTGGTCGTCACCGCCGTGACCGTCACCCTGGCAGCCGGCTACGTCTGGCTGCGCTACTTCGCCCTGGCCTGACGACACGAAGCGATGCCCTCACGGTCTTGTCCGGAACCGCTACCGCGTGACGGTCCTTGCCTCCATCTCTCGACGGGAGCACCATGGCACCGCCCAGTCGCACTCTCCCGGTCCCTACCCAGGTGGCCGTGGAGTGGCAGTGCGACGCAGAGCGGGCCGTCGACGCGTCCAAGCGGAGTGGCTGTGCTGTCGAAGCGCGAGAGAGAACAGCTTGCGGCGATGGATGCTGCCCTCACGGCCCGTGATCCGCGATGGACCAAGCAGTTCACCGACACTCCGCCAGGCCCCCGGACTTGGAGCAGCGTGCCGGCACGGCCGACGATGCTGCTCTTGCTGGGCCTCGTGTCCGTCGGGATCGTGAGCGCCAGCCCGGTAGTGGACACCATCGTCATCATCGCCTTGATCACGATTCCAGCAGCAGCGCTGCTCGTTGTGGCCCGACGAGACGCAAAGCCCCCATCCCCGGCGCCTTGACGCACACAGGCGCGGGACGGCACGACCACGATCCTGGGCGGGCTCTGCGGACGCGCGTGAGTGCTGCCTCACCCACACGACCTTGACGGAACCTCAAGGTCACAAGCGGTTTCCCCTACCTCACGCCGCGCGTGCACGCGCCACGATGCGGAAGCCTACGGCGGCCGAAGACTGCCGGGAGACGGCAATGCGAGGCGCCGCCCCGAAGCCGAGACTGCATCAGGGACAACCCGCTGTGACGTCGGGTGAAGCGGCCCGTGGCAGCGAAACAGGGGTGACATGTCCGGTTCCCGTTCTCACGAGCGACCCGGCGTCGGCCCGTCGATGCTCTGGGCGCAGGCAACGGACCACGGCCATAGCGAGGACCGGCTGATCGACCCAGCGCCACTGGCCCGCCTCATCGAAGCCTGGTCGCGATCCGATGGCGAGCCGCTCGAAGTCATCGCGCGGGAGATGGTCCAGGACGCCAACGACGGGCCCGTCCACCTCGTGCGCCTGGTCGCCGCGATGGAAGCCAGTGCCCGGGCGACGGGCGGCACGCTCTCGCGTGTCACCGATACACCGGCCGTGACAGACGTCTGCGGAGGCGTGCTCCACCACCTGATCGAAGTCCTCCGGGCAAGCGGCCTGCGCGCTGCCACCACTGCAGCCGGCCAAGTGGATATCGAGTCCCGGCTGCTGGCCGTAAAAGCCCTGCAGACCTTTTGGCAGGCCCCGCACCGCGCACTATGCGAACCCCTCCACGACGTCCAAGTCCTCCAGCCGTCTCGGACATTGTGGCGTTCCTGAGTGCCTGGGGCTGCGCACCGCCGCCGGCCGAGCGGGCGCTCTACGGCCGATCGTTTGGCATCCCCTGTCGCCGCGGTTAGAGTTAGGGACTAACAGATGTTAGTCCCTAACACAGGAGTCGACGTGAATGCTCCGACCGTGATCGTGGCGGGGGCGGGTCCGACGGGACTCGCGCTGGCGTGCGGCCTTGCCGCAGCAGGAGTGTCGGTCCGGGTGATCGACAGAGCCGAGGCACCGGCGAGGACATCCCGGGCGCTGGGACTGCAGCCAAGAGGCACTGAAGTCCTCGACCGCCTGGGCGCGTTGGAAGACCTGCCGGAGAGTTCGATCCACATCAGGCAGGTGATCACTCATGTCTACGGCCGTCCCGTCGCCCGGCTGAAAGTCGGGAACCCCACAAAGCTGGTGACCCGCCCGGGCCTGCTCATCTCCCAGAGCGAAGTGGAGGCCCGACTCAGGCGACATCTGCACGCACTGGGCGTGGAGGTGGAATGGGGGCAGGAGCTGACCACCGCCGAGCAGGACGCCGACGGCGTCACCGCCGAGGTCGCCGGTGGCCCGGTTCGTGCGCAGTGGCTCGTGGGGTGCGACGGCGCGCACAGCCGCGTACGACGGGTAGCCGGGATCGACTTCCCCGGCGTCGCCGTCATCGAACGCTTCCTCCTGGCGGACATACGAGCAGACCTTCCACTTCCCCGGGACGCCGCGTCGGTGTGGCTGCGCGGCGAGCAGATGTGCGGGGTCTTCCCCCTGCCCGGGAACACCTGGCGGGTGATGGCCCCGGCCCCCGCCGGCACCAGCCCCGAGCTCGACCCCGAGGAGCTGCTGAAGGTACTCACCGGGGTACTGCGAGCGGAGGCAAGGCTCGAATCGGTGCCGGTCCAGGAAGCCCTGTGGACCTCCACTTTCCGTATTCACCGCCGGCTGGCGTCCACCTACCGTCAGGGGCGCATCCTCCTGGCCGGCGACGCTGCCCACATTCACAGCCCTCTGGGAGGTCAGGGCCTGAACACGGGTCTGGGCGATGCGGAGAATCTGGCGTGGAAACTCGCCCTGGTGGCCTGGGGGCAGGCCGAGGAGAGTCTGCTGGAGACCTACCAGGCCGAACGCCGTCCCGTCGCACGGGAGGTGCTGGAGTCCACGAGCGCCATGACCCGCGTGGTGACCGGCCAGAGTGCGCCGGCCCGGGCCTTGCGCGATCACCTCCTCGTACCTCTCATGAACCGGCCCACAGTGCAGCGACTGATCTGGGAGCAGGCCTCGCAGCTGAAGATCAGCTACCGCGGCGGCCCCCTCGCGCCCCGCTCCCAGCACCCTTGGACGGTCCGCGGCCCACAGCCCGGCGACCGGGTCCCCGACCTGGACTGCTCGAAGGACGACGGGAGCAAGACCAGGCTGCACGCCGAACTCGGCGCCCACTGGGCACTGTTGATGCCCCCTACGGGAGCAGCAGACTCTCTCGCGCTCACCCACCGGCGACTCGGAGGCACCGACAAGATCGCCGCTCTCACGCCCTCCAAGCCCCTCGGACCGCACGTGATGCTCGTCCGGCCCGATGCCCATCTCGCCTGGCGCGGCACCTCCGTGACCGCACTGAACAAGTGGCTCACAAAAGCCCTGGGCGGCGACCATGCCTTGTGACTCCGACAGCCGACTGCGATGTTGTCCCGAACTGAGGGAGAAGAGCCATGACTTCGCCTGCCGAGGGCACGCCGCCGGCATCTCGGGGTCTGCGTGAACGCAAGAAGGCGCAGACCCGCCGGAACATCCAGGAACACGCACTCCGGCTCATCCTCGACCAGGGCTACGACAACACCACGGTCGAAGAGATCGCCACGGCCGCAGGCGTCTCCCACATGACCTTCTTCCGCTACTTCCCCACCAAGGAATCCGTCGTCGAATCAGACGACTACGACCCCCTGATCGCGCAGCTCATCGAAGACCGGCCGCCGGAGGAAGACACCCTCACCGCTCTCCACCACGCCCTGAGCCTGGGCCTGGCGAGGATCTACGAGGCAGACAAAGAAGCACTCCTCGTCCGCACACGGCTCGTGCTGACCACGCCGGCACTCCGTGCCCGCCAATGGCAGAACCAGCACGCCACCGAACAGCTCTTCACCGACGCCCTGACGGCACGACAGCCGACCGCAGACCCCTTGCGGACCCGCGTCCTGGCCGCAGCCTCATTGGCCGCGCTGACCACCGCGCTCACCGTATGGGTGGACGGCGAAGGCAGCCGGCACCTGCCGACACTCGTCGACGAGGCCTTCGACGCCCTGCAGGCAACCGATACCCGACCCCGGCAACAGCGTGAAAGGGAACGCTGAGACGACCGGTGCCGATCACTGCACGTCGTTCAGCTCCCCGAACCTCACAAGCCCCGTGTCCTCCAGGACGGTGATGTGGTCAAGGACGATTGTGTTGGCCCTCTGCCGTGGTGCGGTCAGCCTGCTTCGTTCTTCACCTGATGACGACCTCGATGGTCTTTCCGCCTTGCGGCTCACGGCGCACCGTGACCTCACGAGCGAGGTGGTGCACCAAAGGCCAGCCGAAACCGCCGGCCCGCTCAAGGTCCTTGTCCGTACCGGTGGACCGTGAGTGAGGAAGCACAGGACTGGGGTCGGTCACTCGAACGTGCAGGTTTCCCGCTGCCCCGCTCACGCGGAAGCCGCTGAGTCCGCCCGCGTGCCGGTACGCGTTGGTCACCAACTCGGAAACCACGAGGAGCACGTTGTCGACGGTTTCTGGAGTGACTGGTGGGCGCAGACCGGAAAGGTAACCGCGGACGATGCTGCGCGCCTGACGACTGCTTTGGGGATGCATGCTGGAAACGGGACGCCGGTGAGTTTCCGCGCTGAGCTGATCAATCATCACGCTCATCCCAGGCTGGTTGGTGGACTGTTCGTGCGGATGCTCTTGCCCTCGCCGCGAGCGGAATAACGCGGGGCTTCTGCATCTCTCGATACGGCACCCGGATGCACGCGAAACGGCTGCCGAGGCCATCCGCTTTGACTGCGCCTGCGAAGAGACGAGTTCGTGTCCGGCTGGACTGGTGCAGGCCAGGGGGTGCGTCTCCGCAGACCGCAGGGAGCTCAGCGAGCCAATGGCAACTCGGCTTGATCGTGCGGCCTCCAGGTGACACACACGACCGTGGTGGCGGCGCCGTTCGCGAAGAGTGGCCGTTCACGCAACCCGATGCCCGGCTGCTGCGTGAGGGCGATGCCGCGCACATCGCGGGTGTCGGCGGGCAACGCTGGGCGACGGTTGCAGGTCGACGGTGCAGAACCGCCGGGCTGCGGCAAAGGCTGGCGAGCTCCTCGTGCACCCGGGTGTTCTGAGCAGGCCACGGCTCCATGAGGTTCCCCGAGCCGCGGAGGGTCGCGGGCTCCCTTACCTGGACCGCCCCGGACCGGTGACGGCAGCGACCGGTGCAGACTTCCGCCATGCGCAGACACGAGAATCAAGGGTGCCCGGGCTGGAGAAAATCTGTAGTGGCGGATGTAGACATGGAGAGGTGATGGGGGTAGATTGCTTCTCGTACTCGCAGAGATCAGAAGGGCGGGGCAGGTGACGAACTGCCTCGTATGCAGGTCAAGCAAGTAGTGGACCGGCGGTCGAGTGGTGAGGCTGCATGGTGAAGGCTCCACCACTGGCTGCCGGGCCAAGCGACTCCAGGGGTCGCACGCAGTTCTGCAAGATCGAGCAATGCACGACAGATCAGTAGAGAAGGAGGAGAAACGCGCCATCAGGATCGCCCGGGCAGGAAGTCCGCCCGGGTACCGCAGGCCCCGGATTGGAAGGTGGTCCCCGGTCACGCAGCTGCGATCCCCGCACCCGTCCCTCCGGACGGTGGTGCGGAAAACGGAATCCGGTGCACATAGCCGGTAGATGGTGTTGATCCCCTCGGGGCCCTGGTGCCGCACGGTGCCAGGGCCCCTCGACGCGTCTCCCGAGAGGTGCCAGTGGCCGCAGACAATCCCTCCACCCCGTCGAGCAACCTCGACGACGACGATTACCCCGCCTACACCATGGGGCGGGCCGCCGAAATGCTCGGCACCACGCCCGCCTTCCTGCGAGCCATCGGCGAGGCACACTTGATCGTGCCGCTCCGTTCGGACGGTGGGCACCGCCGCTACTCCCGCTACCAACTGAGGCTCGCCGCACGCGCCCGCGAACTGGTCGACCAGGGAACCTCCGTTGAGGCTGCCTGCCGCATCATCATCCTTGAAGACCAGCTCGAGGAAGCCAAGCGCATCAACGAACAGCTGCGCACCCCGGAGGCCTCCCCGGAATCGAAAGCCGACGCCTGAGACAGGCAGACCGATCCGGCTGCCTAGCGGGTCATCAGGGGGTCGCCCGTCCCGGAAACCAGAGGACGGGGCGTCACACCGTCAGCACGACCGGCTGAATTGCCACAGGTCACGACGACTTCGGCGGCGCACAACCAGCGCCGGCCTGTGCGTGTTCGGCCATGCCGCGGGAAAGCGGAAGCACTTGGAGGTGCTTCCGCATGACGGCAGACTCAATGCCCCTCCGGTGCACGACCTGCAACGGTTCCGGTGACGGCCAGACCGTCATGAACGGCCACGGCAGCTACGTCGAGGCGTGCCGCCTGTGCGAGGGGTCGGGACGAATGACCAGACGCGACAAGTCCGCCGACGATTCTCTCGACCCTGAGCAAGCCGGAGGGGACAACGGCCATCCCTGAAAAAGTCGGTCTGCTGCACATCTGGATGAGGAGCGGGCATCCGAGATCCACGAGAGGCTCTCCTGACGCCCCACTTCCGCGTCCGCATCCATCATGAGCCTCACTGCCGGCGTGCAGCTCCTGCGGGAAAACCGGATCGTTCGGGGTGAGCGGCCACCCCAGCTGCTCATCGAACTGGGATGGCCTCGCCTATCTGCAAGCCCGGGCGTGCAGACAACGTGCAAGGGTTTCTTGCCACGATCCGGTGGCGTATGCGGAGACGCGGACACGACCTCACATGAGATCTCCCTGGCCGGAGCCCCTCTCACTGGAGGGGTAGCGCCTGCACCAACTGGCTTGGCACGCGGCCGGGATGAGACGAATGAGTACTCGGAAGAGCGGCAGAAGAACGCCGTGTCTCGTCGTGGGACAGAGGCGGAGCGGCCGGCAGACTCGGCGGTCATACGGCCACCCCGGTCCGGAGCATGTGCCGGGGTGGCTGTCACGTCTTCATGAGGCGTCCCGGCACTGCAATGGCACGTGCAGCCGCAGAGGCGATGAAAGCGGCAGGGCGAGGCAACCGAAGCGCAAAACGATGATCAGTCGTCCGGTCCCCTCGCACGAGCAGCACGTTTCAACGTAGGTGCCCCTGCCGGTCATGACGGTCTGGCCGTCGCCGCTGCCGAGGCATGCGGGACAACGGACCGGAGTGGAGCCGTGACTCATGAGCGAACACCTCCTATCCCCCCGCGGTGGGTGTTCAACGACTGCGCGGCAACACTGGTTACGGCATGCACCGCGTCCGGTCGCCTTGTGCCCCAGCCATGAGGAACCTCGGCGTACAGGAAGGTCAACGGCCGCCGTAACACGCGCGCGGCGTCACGTGGTACGACTCCGGCGTCGGTGTGGACGGCGTGCCCTCGAAGCTCCCCTCGTGCAACCGCCACGACCCATGGCTACGCAGTGGCCTCACAGGCTCGTGGGCCTTTCGAGAGCTTGCAGCGTCCCCGCGGGTAGCCGGTCGTTGCCCCAACTGCGCTCGATGTAGCCGATGATCCGCGCGACGTCTTCCGCGGGCACCCGCTCCGGTTCGCCGCGCTCGAGCGGGTCGGCGTGGAAGATGTAGAGCCGCGAGGCGAACTGGTCGAACGGCAGTGAGGCCTCGCCGAACCGCTCGCCGTTGCCCGCGGTGGAGACGACGACACCGTCGCCCCAATCCTGGCCGCTGTCGTTGTTCGGGTTGAAGAAATACACCCGCATGACGTCCTGTGGATCCGGCGCGACCCGCAGGATCGTGATCGCGTGCCAGCCGACGTAGCGGGCCGCGCTGTCGGTGACGGCCACGCCGGCCGGCTGCGGGTGGATCAGCGGCTGCTCGCCGTTGTAGGACGGGTGGTAGCTGGCGTGGAACTGCCGCAGGAACTCGTCGAGGTCGACCAGGTTCCCGGTCGCGACGTCGACGTTGATGTGGAACCCACGGGCCGCCCACCAGCCGTGAAACTCGGGGTTGACCCACCGGTGCGGGTCCCCTGGCCGCGCGGCGCAGCGACGCCCCATCTCGGCGTAGATCCGGTCCAAGTGGGGCACCACGAGCAGCGACACGGGGTCCAGGTCCATCGGCAGCGTGCTCGCGACTCCGGTCGCGCTGTCCTTCGACGAGATCGGCTGACCCTCGAAGTGCATGAGGATCTCGTCGTCGCGGGCCGCCCAGACCACCATTTGCAGCAGGTAGTCCGGGTCGTTGGAGGACCACATCGACAGCGCGCGGGCGGACTGGCAGGTGGGGTTGTCGCCCTGACCGACGCCGAGCGGCTGGCCCAGCATGGAGAGCACCCCCGCGACCAGCCGCGCCTGCGGCCCTGGCACCTCGCCGAAAACCGTCGTCAACCGCTCCCGCGCGACCGGGGAGAGCTCAAGCGACAGCTGGCGCCACAGCGCGGGCACCACGGGCGGCTCGTAGAGGATGCCGCGATCGAGCAGCAGCGCCAGCCCGTAGATGCTTTGCGCAGTCTGCGGGTGCACGGCCACCTCGATCAGCCGGTGCACCAGTTGGCTGTAGCGCAGCAGGCAGTTCCGGCCGGTGTCGGACAGCCCGAGCGCCTCACCGATGAGGTAGTCGCTCTCGCGCAGAAGGAACCGGAGCAGCTCCGCGTGGTACGGCGACACCAGGCCGGTGTCGTGCATCGCCCGCGCGAACCCCGTCGCCTCGTACTGCAGGCCGCCGGCGTCCATCGCCTCGAGCCGGGAGCGGAAGACGTCGATGCCCGGGTCCTCCCGGCACGCCTCGGTGGTCCCGAACAGGCTCGTGATGAGCCGGTCGATGCCATGCCCTGACGAATCGCCAAGAGCGACGTCCGGGTCGTTGCGGTAGGTCGCGATCCGGGTGATCAGGGACTGCACCGCCTCGACCTGGATCGGACGCTGGCGCAGGATCCGCCAGATCTCGTCGACCAGGTTGTCCAGGACGCTGTCGTAACCGATCTCGTCGGCGAGGTGGTGGAACAGGTCCCGGATAAGCTGTGCGGTCCGGCCCTGCTGGGTTCGCTCCGCCTCGCTGGGCGGGGTGAAGAGCAGCTCCAGGTTCATTGCCAGTACCTGGGACAGGAACTGGCGGGCGTCCTCGGCGGGCAACGTCGGGTGCGCGAAGTCGCCGCGGGCGACGGCGAGAATCCGCAGCTCGCTGGTCGCCTCCATGACGACGGTGTCCGCGTCTCCGCTGTGCAGTCCCGGGCTGACCAGCGACGGGATGAGGATCTCCGGTGACGCCCAGTCCGTCTCCTGGAAAAGCCCGGCTTCCTCAAGGGCCTGTGCCCTGGCCTGGACGGCCGCGGCGCCGCCTGGCTGCATGAGCACCCGCCGCAAGGCTTCCAGGACCCGCCGCAGCTTCGTGTGCTTGCCGAAGTCGCGGGTTTCGGCCATGGCCTGGATGGCGTCGTCGAGTGAGGTCACGCGCTTGTCCAGCGTCGAGGCCTCACCGCTGACGTCGACGGTCGGTTTCAAAGGGTTTCCCTCGGGTTGGTCTCCTGCGTCCACGGGGCCGTCAGACGTAGAAGTCGAGCTCTTCCTGCTTCTTCAACAGGTCGCGCATCCGGTACGGGTCTTCACCGAAGAAGTACAGCAGGCCCCAGTGGGTGCCGAACGCGGTCCTCTTGGTGACAGTCTCCTCCAGCGGCCTCGAGAGGTCGTGCGACTCGTAGTAGTCGTCGTCCTCGGTCTCCTCCGGGATCTCCAGGTCGCTGACGACGCGGCGGCGCGGGTAGACGCCGAAGCAGCCGGCGACCCCTGACGCGTCGACGACCTCGCGCGGGAAGAAGGCTTCGATCTCTTCCTCGGTGGTCTTCGGGTCGAAGGCCAGCACGAGCCCATGGTAGGCGTTGAACCCGTATGCCCGCTCCAGCAGTTCGAACACCTTGAAGCCCGGCGGCCGGTAGGCGACCTCGCCGAAGTACATCTCGCCGTCACTGGTGACGAAATACTCCGGGTGCACGAAGCCGAACTCGATGTCGAACGTCTTGATGAGCTTCTCGATCTGCGCCGTGATCTGCGGGCGGTACTGCTCCAGTTCCGGGGTTGCCGGCACGAACACCGAGTATCCCAGCGTGACGTATTCGGAGATGTTGAGGAACTTGATCTTCCCGTTGTGCACCCACGCCTCGACCGCGAACTCCCAGCCATCGAGGTGGGATTCCATGAGAACCGGGAACTCCTCTTCCGGAATCGTGTCCACCTCGTCCGGGGTACGGATGACGCGGTGCCCGAGGCATCCTGCCTTGTCGAACGCCTTGAGATGGATCGGGTCGTTCGGGTCGCCGTCCAGCTTGAGCAGGGTCTGATTGACGCGCTTGAGGAAGCGGATCACGTCGTCCCGGTCGTGGGCCTCCTCGAAAATTCCGACCCGGATGCCGCCGAGTTGCGCGCGGCGCTTCATCAGCGCCTTGTCCCGCAGCAGCAGGGCCTGACCGTACAAGCGCGGGTTGTCCAGCAGAACGGAGTTGATCGCCCCTGCCCATTCAACCGTTTCCTCGAACAGCGGGATCGCGACGTCGACACCCTCATTCTTAAGAGTCTCGGCGATCTCCATGGAGCGGTCGTTGAGCCGTTCGAAATTCCACGGCACGTAGGGGATGTCGTGGTCGACGCAGTACTCCTCGGCCCACTCCGGCGCCACGACGACGTATCGCCGGTCGAACCGGTCGAGGGCTTCGACCGCATTGAGACTCCAGCCAAGAAGCGCTACATAGCCTTTGTCCGGGTTCCTGGTGGCCGGTTCGCCCTGTGGCATTTGACAGTTTCTCCTTCGGCGCGTGCGCTCATCGGCGGTCTGGCTGCCGCTTACCCGACGATCCGCAGCGCAAGCTGCAAAAGTTCTCCGGAGTGACGGCCCGCCTGAGGGTTCCCGCATCAGGGGCCGTGCCCGCCAGGCCCGGACGTGGTCCTGGCCGACAGGCGTACTCCGTGAACGACCTACCGGTGGGCGACGACCGCGAGCGGAGTCCTCACGTGATGTATGGCTGCATGGGCGACGTGACCCAGGTGAGTACCCGCCCTCGCGTGACGGATGCGCCGTCCTACGACCAGCAGCGACGCTTCGGATGCGGCGTCGATGAGCAAGTCGGAGGGTCGGCACAGGACAGCTCGGTGGCTCAGGGGGACCTCGGGGAACTTGTCATGCCAAGGGCGTAGGGCGTCTGTGAGTTCCATGTTCGTCTGGTACTGCAGCTCATCCGTCGTTTCCATGCCGACTGGATACGTCGGGGCCGCTCCGAAGACCGGCGGCAGCTGCCAGGCATGGAAGACGCGCAGGGGCACGGCATGACGGCCGGCGGCCTCGAAGGCGAACTCGAGGAGCTCATCGCAAGGACGGCCGAGGTCGAGGCCGACGACCACTGGTCGCGCCGGCACAGGCGAGGGACCTCCCGTCGTGCTGTCCTCACCTTCTGCCTCTCCCGCGGGTGCCCGGATCAGGACGACCGGGCAGGTGGCGTGAGCCACTGTGGCCAACGCCGTGGAGCCCACCACGAACCCGGCCAGACTGCTGAGGCCTCGCGACCCCAGCACCAGGAGGTCGGTCTTCCTCGAGATGTCGCAGAGCACGTCGGAGGGGCTGCCCGCAACCACCCTTCCCGCTGTGGAGAGCTCCGGGAATCTGCGTGCGAGGTCTTGAGCGGCTTCCTCAGTGATCGCATGGGACCACCGCATGGCCTCATGAAGATCAAGACTCATCGAGTCCTCATCCTCCACCCGGACCAAGTGCAGCGGGACCTTCCGGTTCGAGGCTTCGCTCGCCGCCCATTCCGCAGCGGCGCGACTTGCAGGGGTACCGTCCAGCCCCGAGGTGACCGATGCCGACATCATTCTCTCCTCGGCTCCGCGCAGTGCCTTCCATTGCCAGCATGCTGCGTGGTCGTTCCGGTGGTCTTGAGTCCGAAGACCGGGAATGCGGGACCAACGGCCCAGCCCGTACGAGTGACGCGATCATGACGGTCCGGGCACGGATGTCATGATCGCGTCCACGACAGCACGGCAAGGTGGCCTCCAGGACAAGATCGGGAACCGTCCGCCACCTCTCGAGCCTGAGACCCCGACCGATCAGGGGCAGGGCCGAGACCCCGGTCGACCTGCCCCGTGTGGCCGGGCCGCGCTTGCCGTCGCCGCCGTAGGCGCCTGCTCCGCGTGAAGAATCCTCCCGGTTGCACACCCTCACAGCGACCCACACCGTGGACAGCGGACCGATTCCCTCGGCTTCTGCAGCGCGCAAGGAATGCACGAGGCACAGCGACCCGCAGCTACACGTGCGGGCCGAAGAGAGGCCGGCGGCAGGGACGCTCAAGGCCCGAGAGGAGCCGTGGTGGAACTGAGCAACGCTGTGGTCGCCGGTGTCGACGGTTCCCCTTCTGGTTTCTCAGCCGTGGAACAAGCCTCGGAGGAAGCGGCCCTGCACGGAGTCGGGCTGCACATCGTGCATGTGTTGACCTTGCCTCCTCTTCCGGCCGCGGGCGCAGAAGCGTGCGTAGCAGTGAGAGATGCGCTGCAAGAGGAGGCGGAGGGCTACCTGGCCGAGGCCGAGTCGCGTGCTCGGGCCGCCGCACCCGGTATCGAGGTCAGCAGCGCCGTCATGGCCGGCGAAGTGCTTCGAGTGCTGGTCGATCTGTCGCGCTCCGCGTCACTGGTCGCCGTCGGCAGCAGGGGGCTGGGCAGGTTCACCGGGCTGTTGCTGGGGTCCGTCGCATTGCACCTGGCAGCTCACGCACAATGTCCGGTCCTCGTTCACCGCGGTACGCCCAACCGTTCAGGTCCGGTCGTGGTGGCTGTCGACGGCTCTCCCGAGAACTCTTCGGCGATCGCGTTCGCGTTCGCCGAAGCCTCGCTCGGCGAAACGGATCTCATCGCCGCCCACGTCTGGTCGGAGTTCTCCGTGCCCCCCACACCTCCGCCGGACAAGTCTCTGGCCTACGCCAAGAGACCCGGTGAGCTGGAGAACGAGGAGCAGGCCCTGCTGGCGGAAGCACTGTCCGGAATGCGCGAGAAGTATCCGGACGTATCGGTGGAGCGTCGCACGTTGCATGGCCGTACCCGTCAGGAGCTCATCGATGTCAGCAGGGACGCGCGGCTGATGGTGCTGGGTGCGCGGGGAAGGGGCGGGTTCGCCGGCATGCTGCTCGGATCCGTCAGCCAGGCGTTGCTGCACCACGCGCAGTGCCCCGTCGTCGTGGCACGGAACGAGAA
This sequence comes from Streptomyces sp. TAA486, assembly GCF_000426165.1. Lineage (NCBI taxonomy): Bacteria > Bacillati > Actinomycetota > Actinomycetes > Kitasatosporales > Streptomycetaceae > Streptomyces > Streptomyces sp. TAA486. The sequence continues at coordinate 208,961 of NZ_KE384503.1, forward strand.
CGTCGGCAGCTGAGCCCCCGCACTCGCATGGCGAAGGGCCCACGGGAGTGCTCTCCTGGAACTGCAAATTCCGGCCACGCCCCAGTGGCCGTCCCGGCCTGCGACCGTGACCGAGAGGGTGAGGACGGGTGGAGCAGCGCGTCGTGGTCGGTGTGGACGGGTCGGATCCCGGTTGGCGAGCCGTGGACTGGGCGGCAGACGAGGCAGCGCTGCATGGATGGGCCCTGCACATCGTGCACGCCACCCGGTGGGAGCGGTACGAGAACTTTGCCAGTGTCGGCCTGGATCGTCCCTCCGCTCGCGTCCTGGCCGAGAACATCGTGGCCACGGGTGAGCGTCGCGCGGCACTACGCCAGCGGGACATCAAGGTGACCGGGGAGACACGGGTCATGGACGCCGTCGAAGCGCTCGTATGGGAGAGCCGCTCGGCCGCGGTCGTGGCGGTCGGAACCCGCGGACACGGAGCGCTGTCGGGTGCCCTTCTCGGTTCGGTGAGTCTGGGCGTCGCCGGCCGGGCAGTCTGCCCCACTGTCGTGGTACGCGGTCCGGACTCCGACGTTTCTGAGGATCGGGGCACCGTGATGCTGGGCGTGGACGACTCGGTCGGTTCGCCGGCGGTCTCCTTCGCGTTCAGGGAGGCGGCAGCGCGAGGTTGCGGCCTCCACGCCGTCCACGCTTGGCGACTCCCCAACGATGTGGACGCCGACAGCCCGAGCGGTGAAGCGATCGTCAGTGAGGTCGACAAGCAGGTCACAGGGCTGCTGCAGGAGGAGATGTCCCGGTACCGCGAGGTGGCCGTGCGTCAGGAGTCCGTGGAAGGGCCGCCTCAGCACGTACTCGTACAGGCAGCCGCACAGGCAGATCTGCTGGTGGTGGGAGCACACGGACGCCACGGAAGGGTCGGCCTCGAACTCGGGCTGATCAGCCACGCCGTGCTTCACCAAGCACCATGCCCCGTCGCAGTCGTGCCCCACGACTAGCTGTAGGAGGCCATGAGGTTGGTGACGCCTGCGTGGAGTCGGGAGGCCGGGCCGAAGAGCACCAGTGGCCCGAAAGACCTCCCGGTTCCGTACCGTGCTCGCTTGGGGACCGGGAGCGGTTCACCCATGCGGCACACCCCGGATCTTGAGAAGCTGGATATTTAGGGTGATTTATACGTAAGGGACGTCGCGATGTCTGCACTCCGCGTACTGGTCACGTACAGCAGCAAGAACCGCTCCACCGCCGAAATCGCCTCCTGGATCGGTGAGGCTCTGCGTGACCAGGGTCTGCTCGCGGATGTCGCGGCCACCGAGGAGGTTCAGGACGTCACCCGCTACGACGCCGTCGTGCTGGGCTCCGCCGTCTACATCGGCCGCTGGCGCCGCGGTGCGAGCAGATTCGCCCATCACCACCGGCATCGACTCGATCGAGTGCCCGTGTGGCTCTTCAGCAGCGGTCCACTCGACACTTCCGCAACGGAAGGCGAGCTCCCGGCTCCGCCCCAGGTCGCACGCCTTGCCAAGAGACTCGGGGCCGAGGAGCACCGCACATTCGGTGGCCGGCTCACGGACGGTGCCAGCGGAATGCTGGCGGGCCAGATGCTCAAGGAGGAGATGGGCGGTGACTTCCGGAACCAGCAGCAGGTACGTGCCTGGGGCGCCGACATCGCCGCCCGGCTGCGCTCGGAGAAGGAGCCGATATGACACGCGAGACCGGCAGCCGTGCCGTGGCCTTCAGCGCGCAGACCTGCCGCGCCCATCAGCAGGACCTCCCGCCAGGAACCTCACTGCACGATGTCGGCGACGTCATGACGCGGACCGTCCTGGCAGTCGACCGGCAGGCGACCTTCAAGGACATCACCCAGAACATGCAGGAATGGCTCGTCAGCGCCGTACCGGTGCTTGAGGCCGACGGACGCGTCATCGGCGTCGTCTCGGAAGCCGACCTGCTGGTCAAGGAGGAGTACCGCGACGACGTCCCGCACCTGAACGAACCTCCCGAACGCATGGATCAGCTGCGCAAGGCAGGCGCGCGGACCGCAGGTGACTTGATGACCACGCCGGCTGTGTGCGTCCACGAGGACGCCCCGCTCAGGGAGGCCGCCCGCATCATGGCGCGAAGGCGTGTGAAGCGCCTCCCGGTGGTGGACGGGGAGGGGAGGCTGGCCGGCATCGTCAGCCGGGTCGATCTGCTGAAGGTCTTCCTGCGGACGGACGAAGACATCACCGGGGAGATCAGGCGCGAGGTGATCGACACGCTGCCGGGCGACACTTCCCGACTACGCGTCCAGGTGGAGAAGGGGGTGGTCACGGTCACCGGGGTACTGGCCGACTCATCCCTCGTACCGGTCGCGGCGCGGCTCATCCGTTCGGTCGAAGGTGTCGTGGACGTACGGTTCGATCTTGGATGACACCTGCTGCGGCCAGCCCCAACCTGCGCACGAGCGGGACACCCACAGGGGCGCCAGGCCCGACGCACGGCGCTCCTGTGGCGACCTCAGCGCGCGCAGCGGATGGTGAGGGGAGAACCAGCAGCGCTGCCGGGCAACGCGAGGGAGACGGCTGATGCAACACCGGACCGTCCACGATCTGATGACCCGCGCCGTGGTGCGCGTCCACCGCGATACCGGATTCAAGAAGATCGCCGAGATCCTGGCCGAGCACGACATCACAGCTCTCCCCGTGGTCGACGACGACGAACACCCGGTCGGTGTCGTCTCCGAGGCCGACCTGCTGGGAAAGCAGGCCGGGCAACCCGACCCCTCAGGGCTGATGCCCTCCCGGGAACCCCGGCCTGGCAGCCGGGCCCCCAGCGAGGCGAGCAGAGCCGACGAGCTCATGACGAGCCCTCCCGTCGTCGCCCGCCCCGAGTGGAACGTCGTGGAGGCAGCGCGCGTGATGGCGGACAAGCAGGTCAAGAGACTGCCTGTCGTGAACGAGGCCGACCGCCTCGTCGGGATCCTCAGCCGTACGGATCTGGTTCGCGTCTTCCTGCGCAGCGACGAGGCCGTCCTCGATGAGATCACCCGCGACGTACTGGAACGGACCCTCGGCCTGGCCGCCAGACAACTCGCCGTCGAGGTGCGGGACGGCTGCGTGACGCTGCGCGGGGAAGTGGCTCCGGTCCACCTCGTTCCCGTCGTGGAGCGCCTGTGTCAGAGCGTGGACGGCGTGGTCAAGGTACGAAGCCACCTGACGGGCCGGTCCGAGACAACGCCTGGTACGGCCGTGCTGTCGTGAAAGGCGTACGGACCACGCGGAAGCCTCCCGCCGAGCGGTTTGCCGAGGCCGTTCGATGACGACAGCGTCCAGGCCCCGGTTGCCGGCTGCGCTCCCCTCCCGGGGATACGAACGGATGATGCGGCACGGCATCGAGGCCTCAGGCAGATGTCTGCTGTCCCGCAGCCCCGCGAACCCTCCTGTCGATGGAGGGATCGCCGGCACTGCCTGCCGCAAAGTCGTTCCGGGCGATCTCGGCGGCGACGCGGCCGGCCGCCTCGTCCACCGCGGCCGCCACATCGGGCGACAGTCCGTTTCCCACACCCGTGTCGGCGGCCTCGACGGTGTAGACGACAAGCCTGGCGGGCAGCCGGCCCAGCGCGTGGGCCAGCGCCACCGCTTCCGCGAGGCCCAGGCCGTGCGAGCTGGCGGGCAGAGGTCCGTGCTGAAGCTCCGTGTCGGCAAGGTCGAATCGGCGCACGGTGCCCGGACGTCCCAGTCCCACGCTCTGCGCGGCGTCCACCACGACCGCCGAAGCGGCGCGCTCCCAGATCCCGATCAACCGGGTCACGTCTCCGTCGCAGGTGACCAGGGCAGGGAAGTCGGAGAACCGGCGGTCCCCGGCCCACATGGCCGCCAGGCGGTCCAGAACGGCCGGCCCCACCCCGTCGTCGCGCCGGTATGGACATCCGATCCCGATGACGACGGCATCCGGTGACACGGTCCGCTGTTCCATGTCCGCATCCTTCGTCCGGGGGCCAGGCGGCGCCGAGTGTCCTGGTCCGCTGATTCGGATCTCGTACGGGGCAAAACCCGGGGCTGTCCGGACCACGGCGGTCGCCCGGCCCGGGTCACGTTCCGTGGCTGACTTCATACTGACCGCAATGACGGTGAGGTGCTGGGAGGCGGCGGCGTGGCAGACAGCGGACCGGCGGTGACGGACAGCCCGCAGGCTGCTGCGGTCATCGAGAAGGAAGGGCTGGACGCACTGATCGCTGTGCTGTCACGGAGCGGACGGACCGTCATCGGACCGGTTGTACGTGACGGCGCCATCGTGCTGGAGGAGATCGCGGACGGTGCCGAACTGCCGTTCGGGTGGGGCGTCGAACTCGAAGCCGGCCGCTATCGACTGAAGCGCCGGGAGGACGAAGCCGCCTTCTCACACAGCGCCGGACCTCAGTCGTGGAAGAAGTTCCTGCACCCCCAGCGGGAGCGGGAATGGCAGGCCGACCGTGGGCCGGACGGTGAGTGGGTGGTCGCGGAGGAGACCGGACCGCAGCCGTCCTACGCCTTCCTCGGCGTCCGTCCCTGTGACCTGAGGGCGATCGCCATCCAGGATCGCGTCCTCACCGGCGGCCCGCGCGCCGACAGCCGCTACCGGGCACGCCGCCGCCGCGCCTTCCTGGTGGTCGTGGAGTGCACGGAGCCGGGTGCGACGTGCTTCTGCACCTCGATGGGAACCGGCCCGGCCACCGGCCCTGGGTACGACCTTGCGCTGACCGAAGTCGTCGACGCAGACGGTCACCGCTTCCTGGCCCGGGCCGGCAGTCCTGAGGGCGAGGAGGTGCTGGCCGAACTGCCCTCTCGCACGGCGGATTCGGACACGAGCGCCGCCGCCCGGACGCTGGTGGCCGAGGCAGCGGAGAACATGGGGCGCTCCATGCCGACGGTCGACCTGCGCGTGCTGATGCGGGACACCCTGGACGCGGAGCGCTGGAACGATGTCACGGCTCGCTGTCTGACCTGCGGCAACTGCACCATGGTCTGCCCGACGTGCTTCTGCACCACGGCAGAGGACGTCACCGACCTCACCGGCGATCATGTCGAGAGGTGGCGGCGCTGGGAGTCCTGCTACGACATCGAGTTCACGCATCTTCCCTCGGGACCGGTGAGAGGCTCCGCAGGCAGCCGCTACCGGCAGTGGCTCACCCACAAGATCGGTACCTGGCATGACCAGTTCGGCAGTTCGGGGTGCGTGGGCTGCGGCCGGTGCATCGTCTGGTGCCCGACAGGCATCGACATCACCGAGGAGGTCCACGCTCTCCATCAGGAGCGCGAGGCCCGGCCAGTCCCGGAGGAAGAGCGATGACCGTCGCGCCGGGCGGTTTCCTCGACGCCCTGCCCGCTGTTCACCGGGGCTGGTTGCTGGGCTTCGGACACGAGGTGATGTTCGCGGCGGGCACTGCGCTGTTCGACGAGGGCGACGTCGCCGACCGGTTCTGGATCATCCGTAGCGGAAGCGTCGCCCTCGACGTGCACGTTCCCGGCCGCGGCGCGGTCGTGGTCGAGACACTCGGAAAGGGTGAACTCCTCGGCTGGTCCTGGCTGTTCGAGCCCTACCGCTGGCACCTGGGAGCGTCCACGCGTAGCGCGGTGCATGCTTACGAGTTCGAAGCGGCACGGGTGCGGGCCGCGATGGAGGACGATCCCGCTGCGGGTCTGGCTCTGTTCCGGTGTATCGGCGACCAGGTGATCGGCCGGCGGCTCCGGGCGGCGCGGACGCGTCTGCTCGACCTGTACGGCCCGCCCGCGGGGCAGCCAGCCGGGCACGAGTCGAGCGAGCGGGCATGGTGATGCCGCTCCCGGGCGCCGGAACGGCACCGGCCGCCGCCGCACCCCTTCCGTACCGGGTGGTCAGCCGCGCCCGGGAAACCCCGGACGCTGCGACCCTCACCCTGGAACCGCTGCGTGAAGCGCTTCCGTCGTTCCATCCCGGCCAGTTCGCGATGGTCTACGGCTTCCCGGTCGGCGACATCCCCCTGTCGGTGAGCCGCCTGGACGGACACCGGCTGAGTCACACCGTGCGGGCAGTGGGCGCGGTCTCACGGGCACTGAAGGAGACCTCACCCGGTTCGGCCGTGGGGGTGCGCGGCCCCTTCGGCACGGGCTGGGACCTGATGGCCGCCGCCGGACGCGACGTGGTCCTGATCGCCGGTGGAATCGGGCTTGCACCGCTGCGCCCGCTGATCATGGCGATTCTCGCTGAGCCGCACCGGTATGGGCGGGTGGCCGTGCTCATCGGAGCACGCACGCCGGTGGACCTGCTCTACGTGCCTGAGGCCGAGGCCTGGCGGGCGGCCGGGGTCGGGGTGCACGTCACCGTTGACCGCCCGGACGAAGGATGGCAAGGCGACGTCGGCGTGGTGACGAACCTGCTGCCGCGGGCTTCCTTCGCCCCGTCGGGCACAGTGGCCTTCCTCTGCGGGCCCGAGGTGATGATGCGGGCCGTCGCACGGGAGCTGACCTCCTACGGGGTCCCGGCGGACCGCGTGCACGTCTCCCTGGAGCGCACCATGCACTGCGGAACGGGACACTGCGGCCACTGCCAGCTCGGCCCGCTCCTGCTGTGCCGCGACGGCCCCGTCGTCTCCTGGGCGACCGCCGAACCCCTCCTGGCCGTCCGGGAGTTGTGACATGACGACGACGATCGAGCCGCAGCAGGACGACAGCCGTCCGCGACTGGCCGTATGGAAGTTCGCCTCCTGCGACGGCTGCCAGCTGACCCTGCTCGACTGCGAGGACGAGCTGCTCGACATCGCCGGCAAAGTGAAGATCGCCTACTTTCTGGAGGCGTCCAGCGACGCCGGCTCCGGTCCGTACGACCTGTCCCTGGTCGAAGGCTCGGTCACCACCCGCGAGGACGCCGAACGGATCCAGCACGTACGGAGCATCTCCCGACGCCTTGTGACCATCGGGGCCTGCGCGACCGCGGGCGGCGTGCAGGCCCTCCGCAACTACGCGGACGTGGCCGAGTTCCGCGCCGCCGTCTACGCACACCCCGACTACATCGCCACCCTCGCCACATCCACGCCCATCAGCTCCCACGTCCCCGTGGACCTGGAACTCCAGGGATGCCCCATCGACCGCGGGCAGCTGCTCGAGGTCATCACCGCGTTCCTGGCCGGCCGCACCCCGGACGTACCCGCCCACAGCGTCTGCTTCGAGTGCAAGCGGCGCGGCAACGTATGCGTGACCGTGGCCCACGGGACGCCGTGTCTCGGCCCGGTGACCCACGCCGGGTGCGGCGCGCTGTGTCCGACGTACGGGCGCGGATGCTACGGCTGCTTCGGACCGTCGTACTCCACGAACTTTGACGCCTTCGTCCCGTTGTTGCACCGCGACGGCATGGACACCCTCGACGTGGTGCGCGTGCTGCGAACCTTCAACACCGCGGCCCCCCGGTTCGACACTGCTTCGCGCATGGAGTCGGAAGGGTGACCGCGCAGGAACCGGGCGTACGCAGGGAGATCCAGCTCGGCGCCCTGGCACGCGTGGAGGGCGAAGGCTCGGTGCGGCTGCTGTTGCGCGGAGGACGAGTCGCCGACGTACAGCTCGACATCTTCGAACCGCCCCGCTTCTTCGAGGCCTTCCTGCGCGGCCGCTCGTACACCGAACCCCCTGACCTCACCTCACGGGTGTGCGGCATCTGTCCCGTCGCCTACCAGATGAGTGCCTGCCGGGCAGTGGAAGACGCCTGCGGGACCGTCGTGGACGGCCAACTCACCGCCCTGCGACGCCTGCTGTACTGCGGTGAATGGATCGAGAGCCAGACCATGCACATCTACCTGCTGCACGCCCCGGACTTCTTCGGCGTCGACAACGTCGTGGAGCTGGCCGGAGTGGCACGGGAGGACGTCGAGCGCGGGCTGCGCCTGAAACAGGCCGGGAACTCGATCATGGAACTGCTCGGCGGCCGTGCCATCCACCCCGTGAACACCCGACTCGGCGGCTTCTACCGCGTGCCCTCCGTGGGGGAGCTGCAGCCTCTCGCACAGCAGCTGCGACGTGCTCTCGACGATGCGGCGGCAACCCTGCACTGGGTCTCGCGCTTCGACTTCCCGGACGCCGGGTGCGACCACGACCTGCTCGCGCTGGCCGAGCCCGGCACGTACGCCATCGAGACCGGCACTCCCACGGTGATGCCCGCCCCGAGCAGCGCAGGACTGCCCGCCGACAGCACCCAGCCGCTGCCCACCCGCTCCTTCCCCGCCAGCTCCTTCGGAGAGCACGTGGTCGAGCACCAGGTGCCGCACTCCACCGCACTCCACGCCCGCCTCGACGGACGCCGCTATCTCACCGGCTCCCTAGCCCGGTACGCGGTGAGCGGACGCTGGCTGCCGCCCGAGGTGCGCAAGGCGGCACAGGAGGCCGGGCTCGGGGATCCGCGAAACGGTGTGGTGTGCCGTAATCCCTACCGCAGCATCGTCGTCCGCGCCGTCGAGGTGCTGTACGCGGTGACTGAAGCGCTACGCCTCGTCGACGCGTACGAGCCCCCGCCCAGGCCGTACGTCGAGGTGGCGCCCCGCCCGGCCACCGGGAGCGGAGCCACGGAGGCGCCCCGTGGACTCCTCTACCACCGCTACACGCTGGACGGCGACGGTACGGTCACCCACGCTTCCCTGATCCCTCCCACGTCACAGAACCAGGGCGCGATCGAGGCGGACCTGCATGCCGCGGCAGCGGCTCGTCTGCGTGAAGGACCGGCCACCGACGCCGAGTTGGCCCATCTCTGTGAACGCGTCGTACGCAACCACGACCCGTGCATCTCGTGTTCGGCCCACTTCCTCCGGCTCACCGTCGACCACGACGGTTGGCGGTGACGCGGACCCACGTCGCTGCCGCGTGAGGGCGTTCAGGGTGGCACGGAGCTCGGACGGCTGTGTCCTGTTGGCGACTTGCTGCAGTGCGGGCACGGCGGAGGAGAGATGGGCAAGGGGGATGTTGTGGGCACCGGGCAGGTGGCCGCAGGCATACTCGCCGGGGGTTCGCACATCGATCACCGCGTAGTCGCCTGCGCGTGATGCTGCCTCAGCGGGTTCCAGGGCTGCGGTGGTGGGCGTCGGAGTCCTTTCGCGATGGTCCGACCGGTATTCCCCGACGAGCGTACAATACCCCTAGGGGTATCAACGAGGAGGCGTAGTGGAGCTGAACATGGCCGCCGGCGAACTCAAGTCGGCACTCAACCGTCTGCGACGGGCCCAGGGGCAGCTCGCCGGCGTCATCAAGATGATCGAAGAGGGACGGGACTGCGAGGACGTCGTCACTCAGCTTGCTGCGGTCTCCCGCGCCCTTGACCGGGCCGGCTTCTCGATCATCGCCACCGGGCTCCAGCACTGCCTGACGGAAGAGCCGCAGCAGGCAGAGGACCGGGACAGGCTTCGTGCGCGGCTGGAAAAGCTGTTCTTGTCCTTGGCCTGAGCGCCGGCTCTCGCGTATCGCTCCTTTCCGTCCCACTGAGCCCACGACTCCGTCCTGCGCGTAGCGACTTCAGCATGCCCATCTCCCACACCCCCTCGTGGAATAAATACCCGGGGGGGTATTGTCCTCCGATGAGGAAGCCGTCAGGCAGTTCCGCCTGCCGGGATTGCGGCTGCGGCTTGCGCTCACCGAAGACTGATTCGCTCAGTGGAGGAGGCTCGCTGTATGGCCCGCACGGTGCACGAAGTGACCGTCGAGGAGCTCGAAGCGACACGAGAAGCCGGCCCCGTGCGGGTGATCGATGTCCGCTCGCCCGAGGAGTACGCGACAGGCCATGTGCCGGGTGCGGTGAACGTGCCGCTGGAGGACCTGCTGGCCGCTCCCGCTGCTTCAGCGCCCGAAGGAGCGCACGTGGTGTGTCAGACCGGCCGCCGCAGCGCCGAAGCTGTCCGCGCGCTCGAGGAGGCAGGAGTTCCCGCCTTTTCCGTCGCAGGCGGAACGACCGCGTGGATCGACTCCGGCCGCACGATCGAAGGAGGAACGCGGTGACTGACACAGCGACGCCACATGCTGCGGAATCCCTGGCGGGCGGTCTGACGGTGTCGACCGTGGCGACCTCCTCTCTCGGTGACCGCAGCTACCTGGCCGGCGACGGCACTGTGGCCGTGGTGATCGACCCGCAGCGGGACGTCGACCGGGTGATCGCGGAGGCCGGGCGTCTGGGAGTGCGGATCGGCGCGGTTCTGGAGACGCACGTGCACAACGACTACGTCTCCGGCGGTCTTGAACTGGCGCGACTGACCGGTGCCGAATACGGCGTTGCAGAAGCCGACCAGGCGCCCTTCGCGCACCGCCCCCTTCGGGAAGGCGACGTTCTCGAGCTGTCGGGTCGCATGCGTGTGCGCGTGATCGCCACTCCTGGACACACGTTCCACCACCTCTCGTACGTGCTGGAAGGCGGAGCCGGACCGGTCGGTGCGTTCACCGGAGGCTCGCTGCTGCTGGGCACCACTGGGCGCACAGATCTGCTGGGCCCCGAGCACAGCCGGGAACTCGCGCGGCGCCAGCACGCCTCTGTCCACAAGCTCGCCCGGGCCCTCCCCGAAGGCGCCCGCATCTGGCCGACCCACGGGTTCGGCAGCTTCTGCTCGGCGAGTCCGGCTTCCGGATACACCGCGGACATCGGTGAGCAGCGCCGGGTGAACCCGGCTCTGACGCTGGCGGAGGACGAGTTCGTCGAGCAGACCCTGTCCGGTCTGGACGCCTACCCCGCCTACTACGCACACATGGGCGTGAGGAATGCGGGCGGGCCCGAGCCCTTGGACCTGCGGCCTCCGGCCACGGCGTCCCGGGAGGAGCTGTCACGGCGTCTGAGCGCGGGCGATTGGGTGATCGATCTGCGCAACCGCAAGGCCTACGCCGCCTCCCACCTCGCAGGCATCGTCAGCCTCGGCCTCGACGGCCCCATGGTCACCTGGCTGGGCTGGATGATCGACTGGGGCGCGCCTGTGACCCTCGTGGGCGAAACCAGCGAACAGGTCGCGGAAGCACAGCGAGAACTCGCCCGTATCGGCATCGACGCACTCGCCGGCGCCGCTACCGGTCAGCCCGCCGATCTCGCCGTCGATTCTGCGCAACTGCGCGAGACTCCCAGGGCCACCTTCGAAGACCTGGCCGCGGTCCAGCAGGGCGGCCTCGACGGCCTGCCGGAGGCAGGTGTGGTGCTGGATGTGCGCACTCACAACGAGTTCCGCTCCGCACACGTGGAGGGCGCTGTCCACATCCCGCTGTACGAACTCAAGGACCGGCTGGCCGAGATTCCCGACGGCACCGTCTGGGTGCACTGCGGAAGCGGATACCGGGCCACCGCTGCCGCATCGGTGCTGGAGCAAGCGGGCCACGCGGCGGTCATCGTCGACGACGCCTTCGACGCCGCTGAGCCGGCGGGCATCTCCATGGCGAAGAGCTAGGGCGTCACAGCCTCAAGGCCGGGACGGTGTGAACCGTCCCGGCCTCACACACAGGCGCCCCCGCACCCCCGGCGAAACCCACCCGAAGGGTCTCGCATCCGTGCTCTCGTTCACTGACAGAGGTGATCAGTATCCTCGCCGCGCTCTTCGGTGCCGTCATCGGACTGGCACTCGGTCTGCTCGGCGCCGGCGGGTCGATTCTGGCGGTGCCCGCATTCGTCTACGGCGTCGGGCAGCCACTGCAAGCGGCCATCCCCGCCTCCCTCGCTGTGGTGGCAGTCTCCTCACTCGGCGGCGTGATGCCGCAAGAGCGACGCCGCGACGTCCAATGGCGTATCGCCGGTGTCTTCGGCGCCGCCGGAATCCCCGCCACGTTCGCAGGTGCCGCGCTGGGCCGCCTACTGCCGCAACGCTGGCTGTTCGTCGCGTTCGCTGTACTCATGACTGTGGTGGCGGTCCGGATGTTGCGTGGCTCTGACGAACCCGTCGGCGCCTGCCGCACCCACGACGGGGGCATCAACTGGCGCAGCTGCCTTCCCAAGTCGCTCCTCGCCGGCCTCGGCGTCGGCCTGCTGACCGGACTGTTCGGCGTCGGCGGCGGCTTCATCATCGTTCCCGCTCTCAGCCTCCTGCTGGGTCTGGGTCCCCAGCAGGCAGTTGCCACGTCCCTGGCAGTGGTCTTCATCAACTCCGCGTCCGGGCTCGCCGCGCACGCGAGAGCCCTGACGAGCATGGACTGCACCGTGCTGCTGCTCTTCGCCGGCACATCCTTGGCCGTCTCCCTCGCCGCCGCCCGCCTCGCCCCCCGCCTCCCCGGAACAACCATCCGTCGCTGGTTCGCCTATGCAGTCCTGGCCGTCGCCGCAGGCGTCGCCACCACCGCGCTCTTCCTCCCCTCGGCTCTGGCCACGTGACCCAGACCGGCAAAGCACGTCCGAACCCGTACGCCTCGCCGAGCGGCACGACCTGGGTACGACGTCACGATGAGGCCGGGACCGAGACCTGGACCGTGTCATGATCGGCAGGCGGCCCGTCCACGTACCCGCCCGCTCGGCAGCGCACTGAGCGATCCTCGCGGCCGGGGCTCGGCGAACACTCCACGTAGGCCCCAGGTGGGAGAAACGGCATGGGTTGGTTGATCTCGCTGACCGGAGTCGCCCTCATCCTGACGGCCCTGCGCGACCTGTTCCATACGCTCTGGCATCCGACACGCAGAGGGGGAGTCAGCCGTGTCGTCATGACCGCGTTGTGGCGGCTCTCCCACTCTTTCCCCGCCCGCAGACGTGTGGCCGAACTCGTCGGACCACTCGCGCTGGTGACCGTGGTCGCCATGTGGGCATTCACCATCGCCCTGGGGTGGGCACTCGTCTATCTGCCCCACATGCCGGAGGAGTTCACCTTCGCGGCGGGTCTGGAGCCGGGCGAACACACCGGCATTCTCGATTCTCTCTACCTGTCCCTTGCCACGGTGACCACATTGGGCCTGGGAGACATCGCACCGAATGCGGGCTGGCTACGGGTCGTCGCACCGTTGGAAGCGCTGGTCGGTTTCGCCTTGCTCACGGCGGCCGTCTCCTGGGTACTGGAGATCTACCCCGCTCTCACCCGCAGACGGAGCCTGGCACTGCGACTGGCCATACTGCGTCGAGTCAAGCCGTCGCCACAGCAGCTGCAAAGCTCCGCGAGTGCGATTCTCCTGGAGAGCCTCGCCGCTGAAGTCGCGCGTATCCGGGTCGACTTCACTCAATACGCCGAGGCCTACTACTTCTACGACGGCGACGAAGACCTGTCACTGGCGGCCATGATCGGCTACAGCGAGGCCCTCGCCAGGCGAGGGCTGGCGAGTGACCGGGAGGATGTACGAATGGCCGCCGCCGTCCTGGGCCACGCTCTGGACGATCTGGCGGTCACCTTGGATGAGCGCTTCCTCCACGCGGGTGGTACCCCGACGGAGGTCTTCGCCACGTACGCGAGCGATCACGACCGGCTCCCCGGCCGGTCATGAGCCCCCACACATGTGTTAAGTCCCTGCCGTTCCACGTCCGCGATGCCCCGGCAAGCGGATGTGCCCGAGTGAAGGAACTCACGCACCCGGAGAAAGCATCGCGCCATTCTCGGCCTGCAGGCAGGGCGAGCATTCCAGCAAGCCAACTGACGATCCGAGGGGTCACTGTCGGCCCGAGCTGCCCTCAAGGTGGATCTCGGCAATGAGTGACTCGATGCGGGTCCTGATCTGGTCCCTAATGGGCCGGACGGCTTCGATGCCTTTGCCGGCGGGGTCATCGAGTTCCCAGTCCAGGTACTTCTTGCCGGGGAAGACCGGGCAGGCGTCTCCGCAGCCCATGGTGATGACGTAGTCGGAGGCCTGTACCGCGTCGGTGGTCAGCACCTTGGGTGTGCTGTCGGAGATGTCGATGCCCACCTCTTTCATGGCGTCAACGGCGGCAGGGTTGACGTGTTCGGCGGGCAAGGAGCCGGCAGAGCGGACTTCGACCTGCTCACCTGCGAGGTGGGAGAGGAAGCCGGCTGCCATCTGGGAGCGTCCGGCGTTGTGCACGCAGACGAACAGCACGGACGCGGTGGGAGTGGGCATCAGTTCTCGTCCTAGGGAGTTCAAGCGGTTGCGGGTAGAGAGTTGAGCAACTCGCTGACGTGGGCGTCGATGTCGTCCCGGATGCGACGCACGACAGCGAGCGGGGCTCCGTCGGGATCGGGAACGGGCCAGTCCAGGTAGCGGTGGCCCTCGATGACGGGGCAAGCGTCGCCGCAGCCCATGGTGATGACGATGTCGGCTGCATTGATCACTTCGTCCGTCAGCGGCTTGGGGTAGGTGTCGCCGAGGTCGATGCCGGCCTCGAGGAGGACCTGGGTCACCTCGGTCTGCACGTCGAGGGACGGGGTGGTGCCGGCTGAGGAGACGACGACGCCGCCGTCTGCCCGTGCTGCCAGGAGTGCCGCTGCCATCTGGGAACGACCGGCGTTGCCGCTGCAGACGAACAGCACTCGAAGGGGCCGCGTCGGGGGTGCCTTCGCGATGTCGGCGAGTGCGTCGAGTCGCTCCGTGGCGAGGCGCTCGGCGAGCACGATCAAGTGGTTCCGGACGCGGGCCTGTGCGGCGAGCCGGGTGTAGGAGTCCGCGAGCAGACGCTGCACCGTCTCGACCGAGCAGGTGCCCTGGTGACGTGCGGCCAGGCGGGCAGCACTTGAGGCGAGACGTTCATCGGGCAGGAGCGGGGAGAGCGAGGCGGTCATCGGACCCCCTTCGTGAGATTCCACGAATCAGCGGACGCTGGTGTCAGCACTGACTGATGTGAGAGTATCAGCCCATGATGACGTCAGTCGACACTGACCTGATCCGGGTTCTGGCGGACCCCCTCAGGCTTCGGATCGTGACCCTGCTGGCCCACGAGACCCTCTGCACGACGCACCTGGTGGAAGAGACCGGTGCCCGTCAGACCAACCTCTCCAACCACCTCAAGGTGCTGCGGGACGCCGGGGTCGTGGACACCGAGCCATGCGGCCGCTTCACGTACTACAAGCTCCGGCCCGACGTCATCGAGGCGGTGGCCGGCTCCTTCTCGAACCTGGCTGCCGCCGCCCGTGCCACTGCTGCAACCGACAAGAAGAGGGCCTGTCCGTGACCCGCACCGAACCGACCACCGCAACGACCCCGGAGCCTGAATCCGGGGTCGTTGCCGGACTGTCCACGCTGGACCGCTTCCTCGCGGTGTGGATCCTCCTCGCGATGGGCCTGGGCCTGGGGCTGGGGCGCATGGTCCCCGGACTGGACGACGCCCTGAGCAAGGTGGAGATCGGCGGCATCTCGCTGCCCATCGCCGTCGGGCTGCTGATCATGATGTATCCGGTGCTGGCCAAGGTCCGCTACGACAAGCTGGACGCGGTCACCGGCGACCGGAAGCTCATGGTCTCCTCGCTGGTCATCAACTGGATCCTGGGACCGGCTGTGATGTTCGCACTGGCCTGGATCTTCCTCCCGGACCTGCCCGAGTACCGCACCGGCCTGATCATCGTCGGCCTCGCGCGCTGCATCGCGATGGTCATCATCTGGAACGACCTGGCCTGCGGCGACCGCGAGGCTGCGGCCGTCCTCGTCGCACTCAACTCCTTCTTCCAGGTCCTGGCCTTCGGCCTGCTCGGCTGGCTCTACCTCGACCTGCTGCCCGGCTGGCTCGGCCTCGCAGGCGCAGAGCAGCTGGACATCTCCATGTGGAAGATCGCCTGGAACGTCGTCATCTTCCTCGGCATCCCGCTGCTCGCCGGGTTCCTCACCCGCCGCCTCGGCGAGAAGAAGCTGGGCCGCGAGTCCTACGAGAACCGGTTCCTGCCGAAGATCGGCCCGTTCGCCCTGTACGGGCTGCTGTTCACCATCGTCATCCTCTTCGCCCTGCAGGGGAAGACGATCACCTCGCAGCCGCTGGACGTCGCCCGCATCGCGCTGCCGTTGCTGGCGTACTTCGCGCTGATGTGGTTCGGCACGTTCGCGCTCGGCAAGGGCCTCGGCATTCCCTACGACCGCACCGCGACCCTGGCCTTCACCGCCGCGGGCAACAACTTCGAACTCGCCATCGCCGTGGCCATCGCCACCTTCGGCGTCACCTCCGGCCAGGCCCTCTCCGGCGTCGTCGGTCCGCTGATCGAGGTACCGGTCCTGGTGGCTTTGGTGTACGTATCGCTGGCCTGGCGCCGGAAGTTCGCCGTCCACGCGCTGACTCCACAGACTCAGAAGAACTGACCTGGGTCCTCCGCACGTCAGGCCCCGCTCAGTCGATTGCGGGGCTTCGGCGTTCGACGAGGACGACGTCGCGCCATGTGCCGTGGTGCCGGCCGACGCGTTCGCGGGTGCCGATGACGCGGAAGCCGGCGCTGCGGTGGAGGGCCAGGCTGGCGGTGTTCTCGGGGAAGATGCCGGACTGGACGGTCCAGATACCCGCAGTCTCGGTCGAGGCGACCAGCGCGTCCAGCAGTGCACGTGCGATGCCACGACCCCGTGCAGTGGGACGCACGTAGACCGAGTGCTCGACCACTCCTGCGTACACCTGCCGTGGTGAAGTCGGGGCGACCGCGGCCCAACCCAGCGTCTCGCCTGTCGCGTCACCGACGGCCACGTAGCGGTGCAGGGGCAGCTTCGCCGCGTCGAATGCCTCCCAGGAGGGGGCAGCGACCTCGAACGTCGCGTCCCCCTCATCGATTCCCACCTGATAAAGCGCCAGCACCGCGTCGGCATCCCGGGGACGCATGCGCCGCAGGACGACACCTTCGGGGGCGGCGGGCTTGCGCGCCTTCACGATCGCCGAATACACACCCACTCCCGCGTCCGTGGTCGGTGTGATGTCGATGTGGGTGAAGCCGGCGGCCAGGAGCAGCTCCCTGTACTCCTCGGCTGTGAGCGTGGTGGCGCAGCCGGTGACCCGCTCGGCCTCCACGCGCTGAGCAGGTGTCAGTCCGGGGTGAGCGAGTACGTCGCTGACGCCGAAGTGACCGCCGGGCCTGAGCACGCGGTAGGCCTCGGCGAGCACTTGGGGCTTGTCGGCGGACAGGTTGATGACGCAGTTGGAGATGACCGCGTCCACCTGCGCTTCCGGCAGCGGGATTTCCTCGATCCTGCCGTGCAGGAACTCCACGTTCTCCACGCCCGCCTCGTGTGCGTTGCTGCGGGCGAGGGAGACCATCCCGGCTGTGGCATCGAGGCCGTAGGCCTTGCCGTCGGGTGCGACGCGGCGTGCCGAGAGCAGTACGTCGATGCCGCCGCCGGAGCCCAAGTCCAGGACCGTGTCGCCGGGAGCCAGCGGGGCAACAGCGACGGGGTTGCCGCAGCCGAGGCTGGCCCTGACAGCGCCTTCGGGCAGGTCCGCGGTCTGCGCGTATCCGGCAGCGCCGAAGCACCCTTCATCGAAGGCTTCCTCACCGCAGTCGACGATCCGCTCTCCAGATGCGGCGGCGCGAGCGAGGGCTCCGTAGCGGCTGGTTACTTCCTCCAGGCGGTTCTCGGCGGCCGTGGACGGCTGCTGTGGACCGGGCATGACGATTGCTCCTCACTCGTGCCCCGGGGAGGACTGCGCAGGTGCGGGATGTCCCATGACGACGTCGGCCGCGGAGGGGAAGCAGGTCACGCATTCCTCGTTGATGCGGTAGTGGCTCGCGGTACCGACGTTCTCGACGAGGACGAAGCCGACCTCGGCGAGCCGCTTCAGGTGCGCCGAGACGGTGGACTGCCCCACATTCACGGCGTCGACGATCGCGCCGACGCTCATCGGCTGCCCATGGCGGGCCAGCAGCGAGACGATCTGGATCCGGGTCGCGTCGGCCAGCACCTTGAACCAGGAGGCGTACTCCCGGGCGGTGGCGCGGTCAAGGGGCTGAAAATGTTTCATCGTTAATCGACGATAAACGATGAAAGTGCTGTGTCAAACTCCCTGTTCCGCAACGGTGCGACGGTTCCTCGCGGCGAGGGAAGCGCCGGCTGATGACGGTGGGCGAAGAGATGACGAAGGGCGGGACCAGTGAGTGGTCCCGCCCTTCGTCATCATTCACCCGCACTCGCTACGAGCCAAACTCCCCCGCCCGTGCCGGAGTTGACCGGGGTTCGCTGCCACGTGTGTGCGTCAGGAGACTCGCTTGTGCCCTCCGGTGCCCTGGGCGGGCGGGGGTACCGGCGAGCTCGGCGGCGCGATGGTGCCGGCGGGGTTGGTGCATCCGGGGACGCTGCCCGCGGGCGTGCAGTTGTCCGGGGTGTTGCGGATGACCCTGCTGGCGGTGAGCGTGACCTGACTGGGGATCTGGTTGTCGATGCCGCCGCCCATGGTGATGGCGGTGTTGTGAGTGACCAGGCTTCGCACCAGCGTGGCCGCCGTGCCGAGGTTCGAGATGCCGCCGCCCGCCACGGCAATGTTGTCGCTGACTGTGCTTTCTTCGAGGCGCAGGGTGGCGCCGGTCGTCTGCCGGATTCCGCCGCCCCGGATGGCGGTGTTGCCCTTGACCGAGACGTGGTTCAACGACGCGGTACCTCCGATGTTCTCCAGACCGCCGCCGTTGTCGGTGCTTGCCCGGTTCTTGAGCAGGGCACCACCGTTCATCGTCATCGTGCCGCCTGCGTTGTAGATCCCGCCGCCGAAGGTGTCTGCGGTGTTGCGCTCGACGGTGCTGCGGCGGAGGTTGAGCGTCCCGTTGCTGAAGAGGCCACCACCCGAGCTGGCTTGGTTGCTCTTGATGGTCGTGCGGTTCACGTTCAGGGTGCCGTTGTTCGCGATGCCGCCACCGGAGCCGCTGACGGACCGGCCGCCGCTGATGGTGAGTGAGTTGAGGGTGAGGTTGCCGCCGTTCAGGACGTGGAGGACGCGGAAATTCTGCGTGACGTTCGGGGCGCGGCGGATGGTGGTGTCGCGGCCGGTGATGGTCACGTCCCCGGTGATCTCCGGAAGCCCGTCGTCCGCGTTGTCGGGCGCGGTCAGGGTGTAGGTGCAGTGGGGTGCGAGGGTGATGCCGGTGTTGGGGTGGGTGTTGGCGAAGTTGATCGCGGCCTTCAGTGCGGGGATGTCGTTGCACGCCACACCGTTCCCGTCGGCGGCGCCCGCCGGACCGACCGGCAGTACCGCAAGGGACAGTCCCACACCGACCGCCGCGACTACGGCCCCGGACCTCAAGGTGATCTTCATGGCTATGCCTTCCTCAGCGCTGGAGAGTGAATGGGCACGTCACCGGCGCCCAGCGGGCAGCGCTGGTCAGCCGGAATGAAGAGATGACGATCCATGCGTAACCGCAGGCGATCGGGGCTTCACCTGGCCTACCGCCGAACGGAGCGAGCGCCCATTCCGGGCCGCCGGCCCGACGTCGTCGGCGTCCTCTTGCGCGCCCAGGCGAAGACCCGGCCCATCCGGCTGCGGGACACGCAGAACCCCGGCGCGATCAAAGGCACCGGGGTTTCTGTGCACGGAGGAGGGGTGGTCACCCACGCGGCCGTTGCGGGGTGACGGCCACGCCGAACGGTCCGTTTCCGACGGGAACGGTCCTGGTGACTTCCTTGATGTGCGTGTTGATCACCGACACGTTGTCGCTGAAAAAGTTGGCGACGTAGGCGCGGCGACCATCCGGAGTGATGGCCACGTCGCTGGGCCTGTTGCCGACGGGGATGATCGTGGTGACGGTGTTGGTCTTTGATTTGATCACCGACACGTTGTCGTCGCCCCGGTTGGCGACGTAGACGCGGCGACCGTCCGGGGTGACGGCCACACCGTTGGGCTCGTCGCCGACGGGGATCGTGGCGGTGACGGTGTTGGTCTTCGTGTCGATCACCGACAGCGTGTCGCCGCTGAAGTTGCCGACGTAGGCATGACGGCCGTCCGGAGTGACGGCCACGCTGAACGGCCCATCGCCGACTGCGACGGTCTTGGCGACGGTGTTGGTCTTCGTGTCGATCACCGACACGTTGTCGCCGTTGAAGTTGCTGACGTAGGCGCGACGGCCGTCCGGAGTGACGGCCATGCTGAACGGCCCGTCGCCGACTGCGACGGTCTTGGCGACGGTGTTGGTCTTCGTGTTGATCACCGACACGTTGTCGCTGCCGGAATTGGTGACGTAGGCGCGACGGCCGTCCGGAGTGACGGCCACGCCGCTGGGACTGTCGCCGACGGGGATCGTGGCGGTGACGGTGTTGGTCTTCGTGTCGATCACCGACACGTTGTCGCCGTTGGAATTGGTGACGTAGGCGCGACGGCCGTCCGGAGTGACGGCCACGCTGAACGGCCCATCGCCGACTCCGATGGTCTTGGTGACGGTGTTGGTCCTGGTGTCGATCACCGATACGTTGTCGCTGGTGAAGTTGGCGACGTAAGCGCGCGTCTGGTCGCCGTCCGCAGCGGCGGGCGAGGCCGCGGCGAGCGGGACCATAAGGCCCGCCAGCACCGCCAGTCCCGCCACCCAGGCCCGCACCACCGGCCACCATGAACGCTCACCGTTCCGGCGTCGACCCGTGGTTCCCTCGTCTGGCGCTCTGTGTCCCTCGATGTCCGACAAGACGACCTCCTGCAGTGCACTCGATAGCGAACTGGCGATGGCCTTGATCACGCTATGGGCCGGAATCTCAGGGGACGATCGGAGATCGCACGCCTGGGGCCGTACGGACGACCGCAATCCACCCTTTCCGGAAGGCCGAAGGGACGGCCGGGCCCACGCCGCTGTCTGGGAACGTCGAACTCGGCGCTACTGACCGGAGGGGTCGCTGACCCTCAACAGCCGCGCGGACGACCTGCCTTGGCCTTGTCATCCGGAGACGGAGAAGCTGCGCGCAATGGAGGCCATCACGCTCGGGGCGACGCGGTAGTACACCCATGTGCCCCGCCGCTCGGAGGTCAGAAGCCCGGCCTCACGCAGCTTCTTCAGGTGGTGGCTGACGGTGGGCTGCGAGACACCGACGTCGGAGATGTCGCAGACGCAGGCCTCGCCGCCGGCATGGGAAGCGATCTGGGAGAAGAGCCGCAGCCGCACCGGGTCACCAAGCGCCTTGAACATCGCGGCAGACCGCTCTGCCTCCTCCGCCGTCAGCGGCCGCTCATTCAGCGGCGGGCAACACAGCGCCACGTCCGTCCCGATCAGCGGCAACGCCTTCGCATTCGACATACGTCTATTTTGACATACATCGAAAACATCGGGCCTGACCCCTACGTCCCGGCGAGATGCGCCGAGAGACGCCTCGCCATGCGCTGGGCGTCCCGTCCGACACCACGGAGCGAGGCAGAGGAAAGGCTGCGCTGCCACTCGAGGCCCACGTACGCCACAGCCGGGTCGGCGCGCGAAGCGCCGTCGCGGTGAAGCGGGAGTCCTTGCTCGTCGAGAACCCCCAGCGGTGCCAGGTAGCCGAGGTCGGGACGGTAACCGGTGGCAAGCACGATGGTGTCGATGTCCTCGACGCCGCCTTCACTCCAGGTCACCTTGGAGCCTTTGATGCCGACGAACATCGCCCGACGGTCAGGGGCGCCCAGCCGCGAGCGCGGCCCGATAGCGGCCGTCGTCGATGACCATCTGGGTCGGCGGCCTGCGCACGAAGCGCCCCAGGGGAGCGGTGTCGAGGCCGCTGACGGCCAGCCAGAAGTGCAGGTCACGCTCCCCGAAGGGCTGCTGCTCGGCCCACCGCACCGGGGCACGGCTCGCAAGGGTGACTCGAGCGCACGTGGCGAGTTCTGCCGCTACTTGCACGGCGGAGTTGCCGGCACCGACCACGATGACGCGCTGTCCCGCGAACGGCTCAGGGAAGCGGTAGTCCGCGACGTGGAGCAGCCTTCCGGTGAAGGAGTCCAGGCCCGTCAGGTCGGGACGGTAGGGACGGCCGAAACTGCCGGTGGCGGCAACGACAGCCCTCCCACCCAGCCGTCTTCCGCCGTCGAGGTGGAGGATGAATCCCTCGCCGTCGCGGCGGACTGCTGTGACTCGCTGACCGGTGCGGATCTCCGCGTCCAGCTGATCCGCATAACGCAGGAGGTAGGCGACCACCTCGTCCCGGCGGGGATAGCGGTCCGGGTCACCGCCGAAGGGCATCCCCGGCAGGGAGCTGTACCGAGCCGGGGAGAAGAGAGTGAGGCTGTCGTAGTAGCGCGGCCAGGACCCCGCCGCCTGCTCATTCGCTTCCAGCACGACCGGCCGCAGTCCGCGCTGCCGCAGAGCATGAGCCGCGACCAGGCCGGACTGCCCACCGCCGACGATCACCACGTCGAAGTTCTCCATCGTCCATCCTTGGTTCGAATCTCTGTTTTGATGAATGTCTATGTTGACAGCTATCGAAGCAGGTGTGATGCTGGCAGTGCAAGCCATAGACAGAAGTCGAATCAAGTCGGGGAGCCATCGTGAACGAGTCCACCGCCGCACTGCCCGTCGTGGTGATCGGAGCCGGGCCGGTCGGCCTGGCCGCCGCGGCCCACCTCGTCGCCCGGGAGCAGAACCCGCTGGTGCTGGAGACAGGCCCCAGTGCGGGTACGGCGGTGCGGGAGTGGAGCCATGTGCGGTTGTTCTCTCCGTGGGCCGAAGTCATCGACCCGGCCGCCGAGAAGCTCCTGGCCCCCACCGGCTGGATCCGCCCCGACGGCGCCGCCTACCCCTCCGGCGGCGACTGGGCCAAGCACTACCTCCAGCCGCTCGCCGACGCACTCGGCGAGCACGTCCGCTACGGAACCCGCGTCACCGGCGTCTCACGCAACGGACGCGACCGCGTCGTCGACGCCGACCGCGAGGAGCAGCCCTTCACCGTCCATCTCGTCACTGCCGACGGTCGTGACGAGCGTCTGACCGCGCGCGCCGTCATCGACGCGTCCGGCACGTGGGCGACCCCGAGCCCTCTCGGCGGCGACGGTCTCCCCGCCCCGGGGGAAAGGGCCGCAGCAGACCGCATCACCTACCGCATCCCCGACCTCAACAACCCCGCCGCACGGGCCCGTTATGCGGGTAGGCGCACCGCCGTGATCGGCTCCGGTGCCTCGGCGTTCACCGCGCTCGCCCAGCTCGCCGAGCTGGCGAAGGAGCAGCCGGGCACCCGCGCGTCCTGGATCCTGCGACGGGGCATGGGTGAGAGCACCTTCGGCGGCGGCGAGGCCGACCAGCTGCCCGCCCGCGGCGCGCTCGGGTTGCGCGCCAAGGCCGCCGTCGACGAGGGATACGCCGAAGCGATCACGGGATTCCGTACCGCCGCGGTCGAAGAGGCCGACGGGCAGATCGTGCTGGCGGCGGAGGACGGCCGCCGCCTCGAACCAGTCGATCAGATCATCGCCCTGACCGGCCTCCGCCCCGACCTGTCCTTCCTCGACGAACTGCGCCTGGGGCTGGACGAGCGGCTCCAAGCTCCCGTGGAGCTGGCCCCGTTGATCGACCCCAACGTCCACTCCTGCGGCACCGTCTACCCCCATGGCGAGAAGGAACTGGCTCACCCGGAGGAGAACGTCTATCTCGCGGGGATGAAGAGCTACGGCCGCGCTCCGACCTTCTTGGCGATGACCGGCTACGAACAGGTCCGCTCCATCGCCGCGGCGCTCGCCGGCGACCGAGAGGCCGCCGAGCGCGTCGAGCTGACCCTGCCGGAGACCGGAGTCTGCAGCGGCACCGGCCTCGATGTTCCCGAGGCCGACGCGGCACAGAACACAGCAGGAGACGAAGGCGGCGGCGGCTGCTGCTCCACCCCCGCCACCGCCCACATCGCACAAGCGTCAGCCCCCGCTGCCCCCGGCGGCTGCTGACGACCGCACACCTACAAGGAGGTGCACCATGTCCCGCCTGCAACTCGCACTCCGCGTCCCTGATCTGGACGCTTCCGTCGCCTTCTACAGCAGGCTTTTCGGGTCCGAACCTGCGAAACTCCGCGACGGATACGCCAACTTCGCTCTGACCGAGCCCCCGCTCAAGCTCGTCCTCATCGAGGGCCAGGCGGGAGAGGAGACCCGCATGGACCACCTGGGAGTCGAAGTCGAATCCTCCGAGGCAGTGAACGCCGCAACCGCCCGCCTGTCGGAAGCGGGCCTGGCCACGACGGAGGAGAACGACACGACTTGCTGCTACGCCCTCCAGGACAAGGTCTGGGTGCACGGCCCCGGCAAGGAGCCCTGGGAGGTCTACGTCGTCAAGGCCGACGCCGGCTCACTCAGCAAACAGAAGGGCAGCACATGCTGCGCCGACGCCGGCGATGACGGCCGACGCGACGCCGTCACCTCCGGCTGCTGCTAGGTGCGGAAGGAGGCTTTCGAAGCCGACGGGACCGCGACCGGAACGGGGGACCGGCCGCGGCCCCGCTTCGTCCTGCCCGCCTTGTGCATCACCCAGATCTCCAGCTGGGGTGTCCTCTACTACGCCTTCCCCGTGCTGCTGCCTCACCTGACGGCCGAGACCGGATGGTCGGGCACGGCAGCGACCGGAGCCTTCTCCGCCGCCCTCCTCGTCTCAGCCCTGGTCGGCATCCCCGTGGGGCGCGTACTGGACCGCAGAGGCCCCCGCGCGGTGATGACCATCGGATCCGTACTGGGCACGGCGTCGGTGCTGGGCATCGCCGCGGCCCCCAACTTCCTTGTGTTCGCTGGAGCTTGGCTGTGCGCGGGAGTGGCCATGGCCGGGACGCTCTACCCTCCGGCGTTCGCCGCCGTCACCCGCTGGTGGGGCGGCGACCGTGTCCGCGGTCTGACGATCCTGACCCTGGCCGGCGGACTGGCCAGCACCGTCTTCGCGCCCATCACGGCCGCACTCATCGAGCACCTGAGCTGGCGCGCCGCCTACGCCACCCTGGCCCTGATCCTGGCTCTGGTCACAGTCCCCGCGCACGCGCTGGCCCTGCGAGCCCCATGGCCCCCCGCACCCGACGTCCCGCACGCGGCGGCCCGGCCCGGGCCGGGAGCGAAGCCCACGAGGCCGGTCGCCCGCACGCGGCCCTTCGTGCTGCTGGCCGTTGCGCTGACGCTCTCCGCGCTCTCGTCCTTCGCCGTCGTCATCGGCATCGTCCCGCTGCTGAACGAACGCGGAGCCACCTCCACGCAGGCAGCCTGGGCACTCGGGCTCGGCGGCCTCGGCCAGACCCTGGGCCGCATCTTCTACGCACCCTTCGCACGCCGGACCGGTGTCACCACGCGCACCAGCGTCCTCATCGCGGCGGGTGGCCTCACCACGGCAGCGCTCGCCGTCGTCCCCGGACCGGTGACCCTCCTGATCGCCCTCGCCATCGGAGTCGGGATGGTCCGTGGCAACCTCACCCTCCTGCACGCCACCGCCGTCACCGACCGCTGGGGTGCCGCGCACTACGGCAAGCTCAGCGGACTCCTCACGGCCCCCGTCACCATCGCCACCGGCCTCGCCCCCTTCGCGGGAGCCGCCCTCGCCGGCCCCCTCGGCGGATACCCGGGCCTCTTCCTGGCCTTGGCCGCCGTCTCGGCACTCGCAGCTGCGCTCGCCCTCGGCGGCACACCTCCGTCCAGTCCGCCGGACTGATGCCCGACGCATGAACTGGTCCGCCAGGGCACGATCAGCATTGGCTCGTTCGCCGACCGGCACGCCGCCTCCAAGCTGACGCAACCTGCGCATCTCGGCGCCAGCCGCTTCGAGCGCGTCCTGGATGAGCCCGCCGACGGCCTGGCGGGGCGACGCTCCGCTGCTGACACTCCCAAGGACTCGGGTTGCTGATGCATAGGGACTGGTTGGATCCTGTCCGCCTCCACCACGACCGTGACAGGGTTGCGGCCGGACGCGTCTGCCACCACGTCGGCTGCTGCCTGCAGCCAGTGGGCAGCGGCGACCGCTCCGGCAGCGGGTCGATCCGGGCGACCATCTCCATGCCCCAGGGGGGCATCGCGCAACACGCCATCGGCTGCGGCTACTTGGACAGGTGCGGCCACCCGACGGCTCAGGAACACCGCCTGCCCGGCCCGACCGCTGAGATCCCCCCGTTCGGCCTGCTCGATGGCCACGAGTTCAGCCTCGACCTCTGCGGTGACCTCGGCTGCAAGGCGAGGGTCGCCGCCTTCGCTCCGGTTCGGGAGGTCCGCTCGTCTCGACGGCTGCGGCAGCACAGCCTCTTTGCGTTGAACTGAAAACTGGAGCACTCAGCACATAGGCATGGTGCATGCCTCACCTCGGCAAGCTGAATCGAAAAGTAGGCCGGGAAGGGCGGCCGCACGTTCCGGGCCCGCGTGCGCTCGCTGCCGCAGTCCTCCTGATGATCTCCAAGCTGACGGCTGCACCCATGGCCACCCGAAGGCGGCCCGGACCGAACCCTTGATACTGCCGTGCCAGAAGCCGCCCCTCGCCTCGTGGCTTCCGGTACCGTCCGCGTGATCCCGAGGGACTCCCCAGGAGGCAGACGACCGCGTGAGGCAGTGAGCACGGTCGCTCGGCACTCCTTGCAAGGCCGGAAGCCCGCTGAGCTGCGAGGAGTTGTCACATGCTCTCCCGGACGCGTCGCCACGGTGGCGGAGCGAGTCGGGAGTGCTTCGAAGCCGGCCCTGCCGCCCCGGCCGCTGACATCGTTCGCCTGGCCCGCTGCGTGGTCTTCGCGGTCGTCTGCCTCGTGACGACGGCACTGGGACACGCCCAGATGTCGGCCGAGATCCTGCCCTGGTGGGCGATGAGCCTCGCGTTCGTCGGCGGTGTTCTGGTCGGGTGGTGGCTGACCGGCCGGGAGCGTGGCGCACCGGCGATCGTCGGGACCACGGTCCTCGCGCAGGCGTTGCTGCACCTTCTGTTCACCTTCGCTCCCTGGGCGATGCGCCCGTCGGACGCAGCGGATGCCGTGGCGAGTGCTCATGCTCACCACGGCACCCATGCACATTCGATGTCGGTTTCCCACGCGGGCGTGGCAATGCACCACGGGGACGCGATGGCTGGCACGGGGTCCATGGGATCCACCAGCTCGTCCTTGGTGTCCGCCGTGACGCACGAGGGTTCCGCCGGGATGCTGCTGGCGCATCTGCTTGCTGCCTGTCTGTGCGGGCTGTGGCTCTGGCGAGGCGAAGCCGCGATCCATCGGATCGGCCGCGCACTGGCAGCTGTCCTGTTCGCCCCGCTGCGCCGTGTCTTCCGTGCCCTCTCGCACGCGCGGAGCGGCGGCGGGACTCCGTCGTGGCGGGCGGTCGTCCACGGAGGGGAGTACCGCCAGCCCGCTCTCACCGTGCTGAAACACGTCGTCATCCGAAGAGGGCCGCCGCCGGGCCGTTGCACAGCAAGTCGCCTGTCTCCCGGTGCGCTGCTCGCAGTACGGGCGTGATACCGACCGGATCCCTGCGGTGACGGTGACCGAGGAGGAACAGGCGGCCAGTCGACGAGCCCTTGTGTACGTCGGCCTGTTCCCCGGCCCTGGGTCGTGTCCCTCCCGCGCGGTGCGCCGCAGCGGCGTGCCGTGACGCCTTCGGGAAGACCCGGCCTCCGTCATCGATCAGGAGATTTTCTATGAACCACCGCACATCCGGTCATGTGGCTCTGCATGACACCACGTCAGCGGCACAACCGATGAAGTTCGAGCGGGGCACGGCCCCGCGCCCGGCCCGCGTCCGTCTCGCGGTCTGCTGCACTGTCGTGGCCGCCACGGCGGCCCTGCTGTCCGGATGCGGAAGCGACTCCTCCGACAGCGCCTCAAAGAAGAAGTCGGACGGAGCCTCGTCCGCGTCTCCGTCCACGAGCATGGACGGGATGCACGGCAAGGCCATGGGGGACCCGTCGGCCACACCGGCCAGCAAGATCCCCGACGCGGACGTCGTCAAGGGTCCGTTCAAGCTGCTGGACACTCGCCCTCCCGGTATGGACGACGTGAACGGCACTGCCTGGCAGGCGCAGGGTCCGAAAGGCACCACGGTGACCGTCTCCCTGACCGGTCTGAAGCCGGGAGACACGTACATGGCGCACCTGCACGCGCAGCACTGCTCCGCCGACAACGGCGGTGAGCACTTCCAGTTCAAGAAGGGCGGTCCGGCCAAGCCACCGAACGAGATCCACCTGATGTTCAAGGCCGGCAAGGACGGAACGGCCATGACGACGGTGAACAACAAGAAGCAGACCGGCAAGGACGCTGTCGCCCTCGTCGTGCACCCCCACAAGTCTCAGGACAACCGGATCGCATGCGTCGATTTCAAGTTCTGAGGACGCTCGCAGCCCTGCTGGGTTGCCTGTGCGTGCTGCTCCTGTCCGGTGTACCCGCACAGGCCCACAGCCCGCTGCAGGAAGCGACGCCGGCACCGGGATCCAAGGTCGGGACGGGGACGAGGGTCATTTCGCTGACGTTCCCCGGACTGGCTTCCGGCTCCACGCCGAAGGTCAAACTGACCGACGCCAAGGGGGTTTCGGTGCCCGTCGGGAAGCCCGTGGTGGCAGACGATTCCGTCGTCTGTGCCACCGTCGGCCGTCTGCACGCGGGGGTTACGACACTCACCTACCGCGTCGCCGCGGCTGACGGCGACCGTCAGACCAGCTCCTTCCAGTTCGAGGTCGCCGACGGCGCGAAGGCCGCGGCGGCTCCGGACACCTGTCAGGGGCTGAATCTTGCGAAGCCCGCCCCGGTAGCGGAGCCGGACGGAAGCGACACGATCCTGGGGCTCGATCGCACCATGGCGCTGATCGTCCTCGCGGCGGGCTCCGTCCTGGTCGTGGGCGGGGTCGCTCTCGCTGTACGCAGGAAGCGGTCAGCGTGACAAGGGAGGCCCATCTGATCCAGACCATGCGCCAAGGGGTGGGAAGAGCCTGGGCCCGGAACCCGCATGCACCCACTCGAATCATCGAAGGGAGGTCCCGGCACAACGCGACTACGTGATTGCACGGGCGGAGCCGGTCCGGTGGCAGACGGGCCGGCTCCGCGAAAACAGGCATCGAGCGTGACCGCGGAGCTGGCCCTGTTCGCGGTGCTGTCGCCCACCGACCCTGTCTTCGCCTCCGCGATCGTAGGCCGCAAGGAAGTCCCGGCTCGTCTGCGGCAGTTGCTGAACGTGGAAAGCGGCACCAACGACGGCCTGGCGCTGCCCGTCGTCCTGGTACTCATCGCCGCAGCGGGTCCGTCGTCGCACACCGCTACGGCTTCACTGGACGCGGTTGTCCTGGAGTTGGTGGCCGGCCTGGCACTGGGCGCCCTGCTCCCGCTGGCGGTCCACTGGATCACCCGTGTTCCCCTCCTCGGAGCCGAGCCCAAGCTGCAGCCACTGCTGCCGCTGTCGGTGGGTGTGATCCTTTACGCGGAAGGCAACGCTGAGACACCGGTGCCGATCACTTCACGTCGTTCAGCTCCTCGAACCTCACAAGCCCTGTGTCTTCCAGGACCGTGATGTGATCAAGGACGATTGTGTTGGCCCTGGTCGCCAACGCCCGGACCATCGAGTTGCGAGTCTGATCCCGTACCAGGCCGATGAGTCCGAAGACCACGCCGTGCTGCTTCCGCAGATGGTTGACGAGGACCTTGTCGAACTCCTTGCCCCTGGCTTTCTCCATGTCGTCCAGGTACTCCTGCTGCGACCCCGTCGGCTGAGTTGGGAGCGAAACTTTCATCGAACGACCGGCTTTGACGGCCCGCTTGTCCAACTCCGTGTGGCCTGCGACAAGATGGTCACCCGCGATCCGCACAGACTTCGTCGTGCCCCGTTCCTGAGCGGAGCGCCCGGCGGGAAGCTCCCAAAGGCCTGCCGCCCGCACCTTCCGAATGAAGTCACGTCCCATCGGGGTCAGCGGCCCGTACTCCGTCTTCCACGTTCCCTTTCCGTCGTCCTGCCACCCGACTCGCGCCTTGGCGACCTTGCGGTTTCCCTGCAACCAGGGCGTGGGCATCGCCAGCGCAGCAAGCGTCGCCACGAGACCTATGACGACCAGCACGGTGCCGATCGCCCGTCCATTTGCGAAGACCGACCGCATCCCGCCCTCCTCTTCCTCGCGGTGTGTGACGGACCCTAGTGACGTGGGTGGGAGCGACGTCGACGCTTCATCGGGACCTGACAAGGATCGTTGCATTGGCTGAAGGTTGCACTGTGCTCGAACAGACCATCAGCGTCGCGTCCTCCATCACCGCAGACGCTGTCATCGCAGGATCCACGCCCGGGCGTCGCTCGTCAGCGAGCCAAACCGGTGTTCGTCAGCGACGGATGAGGAGCGTGGCCGCGTCGTCGGTGAGGGGACCGCCAGTGTGTGCGATGACGTCACTGCGCAGGGCTTCGAGGGCAGCGCGGGCATCGGACGTCCTCAGCACGGAGGCGCGCGCCGCGAGTGGGTAGAACTGACCGGCAGCGTTGCGTGCTTCTGTCGTGCCGTCAGGCGCCGAGCACCACCAAGGCCCTCTCGACCGCGTTCAGGCCTTTGCCTTGAACGTCGCCTACGACGGCTCGCACCCCGGCATGACACTGGACCGCTTCGTAGAAATCCCCTCCGACCAGGGCATCCCGGGTTGCCGAGCTGTAGGACACAGCAACCTGAACGCCGTCCAGCGTCTCGGGCACCTCGGCCAGCAGGATCCGATGCGCCACCTTGGCGACTGCGCGGGCCCGGGCCAACTTCTGCTGCTGACGTTGCCGCAATCGCGTCACCACCAGACTCGCGACGGCGGTGCCCAACACTGCGACCAAGGCGGTGACTCCGCGCTCGGTTCCAAACAGACCATCGTACAGGCTGAGCAATATGGAGATGACCAACGACAGCAGCCCGATACTCACTGCGTGAACCAGCCCGCCTTTCAAGCTGGCGAATGCCGGACCAAGAGCAAGCAGCGGAAGCAGCCCGAGAGACGGCCCTGCGGCCAGATCCGCGGCCACGGCGAGCGCGATGGCGATGTAGGGCAGCAGGAACAGAACAAGACCGCCGTCGCGCGCTCTCATCGGCACAGGAGCACTCACAGGAAGGAGAAGTTCGGTGAGGACCACGTCACTCTAGGTCGAGTCGACCAAGTGACAGAGATGCGCCGTGAACCGTGAGCCATTCGGTGGGGGCGGTCGGTAGCGATGCTGCTGACCAATTCACTGCTGCCCGGTCAACGCTCGGCTGGTCCGGGTGGGTTGGAAAGTGGAGACGTGAACCTGCCCGGCCATGTGCCTTCAGGAATGCCGTGCCGTGCTGCCGTTGAGGGTGTCACGCATCGCGCACCAGAGCACCGTCCACGACCCAGCCGAGCGGATGCAGTTCCGGGTTGTCCAGGGCCGGGGCCGGAGGCTCTCCTCCCGCCTTGTTGAACGCGTTGAGGGCCTCGATGAGCGCCAGCCGCTGAGTCGAGCCGAGTCGTGCGACGATCTCGGCAATCTCGGCGCGGCGCCGTGCGGTGACGTCCTCGACGGTGCGACGGCCTTCCTCGGTGAGTTGCAGCAGCGTCTCGCGGCGGTTGTCAGGGTTGGTCTGCCGGTCGGCGAGGCCCGCGGCGATGAGCCGGTCGACCATGCGCATGGCCGTCGACGGCGCCACGTGGAGCAGGTCGGCGAGCGCGACCAGCTTGGTGGCGCCTCGAGTGGACAGCACGACCAGCATGCGGAACTGAGGGAGCGTCACGCGTTCCTCGACCGCGGCAAGGGAGCGAGCGGAGACCGCCACCAGCAGGCGGGACGCGGTCAGGACGGCCCGGGTCACCGCATCCACGTCGTCCATGGTCCCCGCGGGGATCTCGCGCTCCGCCATGTGTCCTTTGTACCGTGCCGGACCGCTGCCCCCTCACTCGATAGGAACAGATTTTCCTTCCGCGTGATCGTGATAGCGGAGAAGGAGCATGGCCGCGTCGTCGTGGAGCGGTCCGGCAGCATGCCGCACCAGGTCCTCGCGAAGGCTCTCGAGGGCGAGTTCCGCGTCGGGCTCCTTGAGCAGGTCCGCCCGGTCGCCGAGCGGGTAGAAGGAACCGTTCGCATCCCGGGCCTCGGTGACGCCGTCGGTGTACAGCAGCAGCTGTTCTCCGCGCGTGAAGCTGACCCGGTAGGGCTTCCTTCCTTCATTGCTGTAGGCACCCAGACCCAGGGGAAGGGCGTACGAAGGCGGTTCCGGAAAGTCGACGGTCCCGTCATGATGTACAAGCATGGGTGCCGGATGACCGTAGTTGAGGAAGACGGCCTCGTCGTGGCCGATCTCTGCGAGCACGGCGGTGACGAACTTCTCCCCTTCCAACTCCCGGGCCACACTGCGCTCCAGCCGGTCTCCCACCACCATCAGGTCCGGCTCGTCATGGGCGGCCTCCCGGAAGACGCCGAGCACGACGGCAGCGGTCTCGACCGCGCCCAGCCCCTTGCCCTGCACGTCCCCGACGATCACCCGGGTCCCGTGCGGCGAGGCCACCACCTCGTACAGATCGCCGCCGATGCGTGCCTCAGCGACCGCCGACGTGTATGACACCGTCGCCTGCAGCGAGCCGGCAGCGCGCGGTACCGGCCGCAACAGCACTCGCTGAGCCACCTCCGCGATCGACCGCACGCTGGCCAGCTCCGCCTCCCTGCGGGAGCGCATCACGGCGGCGGCGATGCCTACACCGGTGACACCCGCCACCGACACCATCGCCGTGAACCCCCGGCGCTCTTCGAAGAGGCCGTCGTACAAGCCGAGTCCGATGCACAACAGCAGAGCCACCGTGCCGATCAGCGCAGTACGCCGCCATCCGCCGACCAGCCCGGAGAAGGCCGGCCCGAGCGAGACCAGCGGCAGGAACCCCACACCCGCCCCGGCGACGACATCCGCCACGGCCACCACGGACATCACCGCGACCGGCATCCACGCCAGCACCGCGGAACGGGGCGTCGGCCTCTCTACGGTCATGCCCCCTCCAGAGACGTCACAGCCCGAGTGAGCAGCCCGAGTACTTCCGATACAGGCTACTTTCGCCTTTAGACTATGCAAAGATCTCGCGCAGGCAGCGGCCCTCCCCCCGGCCCTTTACTCAAAAGAGATCAGGAGCCGATATTTCAGCCTTCCGGAAGGCAGGAAGCCACCCGCTTGCAATCGGCCGCGATCCGGAGGCTCTCGCTGCACGCGAACATCGGCTCGCACTGTTCACGGGTTCGTACTCGACGTCTCCGTACGGCGGTTGAAGGAACTGCTCTCCGAACTCTCCGACGATTCCAGGCAGTTGACGCCACTCCGGTCCGCACGTACACCCGTGGACGCAAGGCCAGCGGTCCCGGACTCGCCACAGATCCAGACGCCGGCTGGTACGTGCGTGAGGGCGACCACCGCGATCCCGACGCGTCTGCCGTTGCAGACGTCATGCGTCCTCCTCAGAGCTCACCCAAGGGCGCGCAGGCAAAGGGAACAAGGAAGAGGCCCTCTCGCAAGAAGAAGCCCAAGTACCTGCTCGGATATGACGCGGCCTTCGCCGCCACCCGCGACTCCCGCTACGACCAGGGCCTTCAGTCCGGGCACACGCAACCGCGGGATTCAGCTCCCCTTGTAGACCCCGGGCCAAGCCCAGTCGGGCCGGTCACGGTCTGCCGACAGCGCAGCATCACCATGGCACCGGTGGAAGGCGCCGAGCGCTGGCCGGCCCTCGAGTACGGCACTCGCGAGTGGCAGAAGATCTACTTCCGGCTCCGCAACAGCGTCGAGGGCTACAACGGCTACACGAAGAACCCGCTCGCCGAGGCGATCGAAGCCTCAGGCTCCCGCTTGATCAACTCCGGTCACCGCAACTGAAGATCACCGAGCAGAGGCCCGCCCTGTCTCCGGAATGTCCTGGTTCGAGACGTAATGCACAGACTTGAGCGCCCCATGCCGGGCGCCCAACGCACACACCCAACGCGAAGCGGGCCCCGCCGCGACTTTCGTCACTGACCGGGACCCGCTCGGTGTCTCTCTGTGTGCGCGAGGGGGGAGTTGAACCCCCACGTCCTTTCGGACACTGGAACCTGAATCCAGCGCGTCTGCCTATTCCGCCACCCGCGCATCGGGTGCCCCCCGCCGTGAGCGGGGAGACGGCCGGACGAGCACCCTGAGGGGCCTGCCGACGCCCAAAAGATTAGCACGCTGGCAGCGGTGGCTTCACATCCCGGTTCGCCCCCGCAGGTGCCCGTACGACTACGGGACACTGGCTTCGAGGACGGTGCGATCCATGCGAGGGTGTGACGGCGAGAACGAGGGAGTGCGAGGTGTGAGAGGTGACACTCCTCCGTCGGGCCCCCTTGGGGAACCACCCGTTTCCCCCGCGCGTGGATACGATCAGTAAGCAGTACCGGACCGACGTACGAACACAGCATGCGCGCCCCTGGGTGACACTGGAAGGCGCACTAGAGCCGAGGGCATCTGGGAAGGAGGTGCAACGTGGGAGTTCTGAAGCGCTTCGAGCAGCGACTTGAGGGTCTGGTCAACGGCACCTTCGCGAAGGTGTTCAAGTCCGAGGTACAGCCTGTGGAGATCGCGGGCGCCCTCCAGCGTGAATGCGACAACAACGCGACGATCTGGAACCGCGACCGGACGGTCGTGCCGAACGACTTCATCGTCGAACTGAGCGCACCTGACTTCGAGCGCCTCAGCCCGTACTCCGGTCAGCTGGGTGACGAACTGGGCGGAATGGTACGCGACTACGCAAAGCAGCAGCGATACACCTTCATGGGCTCGGTCAAGGTCCACCTGGAGAAGGCCGAGGAACTCGACACCGGTCTCTACCGTGTGCGCAGCCGCACCCTCGCCTCCAGCGCCTCGCAGCAGCCGCAGCGCGCTTCGGGCGCACCGAACAACGCCTATGGCGGTCAAGGCGGTTACCCGCCGGGGGCGAGCCCGGCAGGCGCACCGCCCATGCCGGCGGGACCGCCGCCCGGTTTCGCGCCCGGCGGCGCCGGAGGCTCAATGCCGCGCGCCGAGACGAGGCGCTGGATCGAGATCAACGGCAACCGCCACCAGATCTCGCGCCCCACCCTCGTTCTGGGCCGCAGCACCGAGGCCGACGTGCGCGTCGACGACCCCGGGGTCTCGCGTCGTCACTGCGAGATCCGCGCGGGAGACCCGGCGTCGATCCAGGATCTCGGATCGACGAACGGCATCGTGGTGGACGGACAGCACACCACTCGCGCTACGCTCCGCGACGGTTCACGCATCGTCGTGGGCAGCACCACGATCATTTACCGGCAAGCCGAAGGGTGAAGCGGGGGCATGTCAGAGCTGACCCTCACGGTCATGCGGCTGGGTTTTCTCGCCGTACTGTGGCTGTTCGTCATCGTGGCCGTGCAGGTCATCCGCAGCGATCTGTTCGGCACGCGCGTGACGCAGCGCGCCGCTCGCCGGGCCGAAGGGCAGCGGCCGCAGCAGCGCCAGCAGCCCCCGCGCCAGCAGAGCGGCCGCCGCGGCAGCGGTGGCCGGCGGAACGCGCCCAGCAAGCTGGTCGTCACCGAAGGGTCGTTGACCGGCACCACGGTGGCACTGCAGGGTCAGACCATCACGCTCGGCCGTGCGCACGATTCCACAATCGTGCTGGATGACGACTACGCCTCGAGCAGGCATGCCAGGATCTACCCGGACCGAGACGGCCAGTGGATCGTCGAGGATCTCGGGTCCACCAACGGCACCTATCTCGACCGGACCCGACTCACCACACCGACGCCGATTCAGCCCGGAGCGCCGATTCGCATCGGCAAGACGGTCATCGAGCTGCGGAAGTAGTACAGATCATGACGACCGGAGGGTGGGCACCGTGCGGATGTATCCGGAGCCGACGGGCGAGGTGCGCATGAGTCTGTCACTGCGCTTCGCCGCCGGATCTCATGACGGCATGATCCGGGACCACAACGAGGACTCCGGATACGCCGGCCCGCGCCTCCTCGCGGTCGCCGACGGCATGGGCGGCCAGGCCGCCGGCGAGGTCGCCAGTTCCGAGGTGATCTCCACGATCGTCCAGCTCGACGAGGACATCCCGGGCTCCGACCTGCTCACGTCCCTCGGCGTCGCGGTGCAGCGCGCCAACGACCAGCTGCGCGTGATGGTCGAGGAGGACCCGCAGCTGGAAGGCATGGGCACGACGCTCACCGCACTGCTGTGGACGGGCCGGCGGCTCGGCCTCGTACACGTCGGCGACTCCCGCGCGTACCTGCTCCGTGACGGACAGCTCACGCAGATCACGCAGGACCACACCTGGGTGCAGAAGCTGGTCGACGAGGGCCGCATCACCGAAGAGGAAGCCACCACCCACCCGCAGCGCTCCCTGCTGATGCGCGCGCTGGGCAGCGGCGACCACGTCGAACCCGACCTGTCCATCAGGGAAGTTCGCGCCGGCGACCGCTACCTCATCTGCTCCGACGGTCTCCCGACCGTCGTCAGCCCGCAGACCATCGAGGAAGCGCTCGCCAGCTACCAGGGTCCGCAGGAGACGGTGCACGACCTGATCCAGCTGGCGCTGCGCGGCGGCGGCCCCGACAACATCACGTGCATCGTCGCGGACGTCGTCGATGTCGACGAGAACGACGCCATGGGGCGGCAGTTGAACGACACCCCGGTCGTCGTCGGCGCCGTCGCGGAATCGCAGACGCCTCTCGGCGGCGACCTCGGTGCCATGCGGACCCCGGCCGCCCGCGCGGCCGAACTCGGCCGCAGCGCGGGCCAGTCCGTGCCGTCGCAGAACCCGGGCGAGGGCTTCGGGCCCCCCGGGAGCGGCCAAATGGGAGGCGCGGACGACGGCGGCTTCGGCAGATACACCGAGGACGACTTCGTCAAGCACCAGGGCGGCAGAAGGTGGCTGCGCCGGTCCCTGTGGATCGCCATGATCCTCATCATCGTCGGCGGCGGACTCTACGGCGGCTACCGCTGGACCCAGACCCAGTACTACGTCGGCGCCAACGACGACCACATCGCGCTCTACCGCGGCATCAGCCAGGAACTCGCGGGGATCAGCCTGAACGAGGTCTACCAGGACCGCCCCGGAGTCGAACTCAAGTACCTGCCCGGCTACCAGCGCAACCAGGTCCGCGAGACGATCGCGTCCAGCAGCGCCGGTGAAGCCCGGGACAAGGCCGACGAGTTGGAGGAGCAGGCCAAGGTCTGCCGGATCATCGCCGAGCAGCCCGTCGAGCCCCCGGCCGACGAGAACAAGAAGAAGGACGAGCAGAACAAGCAGGGTGACGCGGACAAGAACTCCGCCGAAAGCAAGGACCCCAGCGATTCTCCGTCGCCCTCGCAGAGCCCGAAGCTGTCGGAGAAGCAGCAGCAGCTCGCCAAGCAGTGCACCGCGCCGTAGGGGGGCTCCGGCAGCAATGAGCAGCAACGTGATGACCAACACCGGCAGCAATACGACGGTCTCCCCCGGAGGCCTGCCCAGTCGGCGCAACACCGAGATGGCCATGCTCATCTTCGCCGTGCTCATCCCGGTGTTCGCCTACGCCAACGTCGGGCTGGCCAAGGACGGCGCGCTCCCCGCGGGCATGCTCGGTTACGGCCTCGGCCTGTGCCTGCTCGCCGGCGTCGCGCACATGGTCGTGCGTCGCTGGGCCCCGTACGCGGACCCCCTGATGCTGCCCATCGCCACGCTCCTCAACGGCATGGGCCTCGTGCTCATCTACAGGCTCGACCTCGAGCCGCTGCCGGGCGGCGCCGCCGCCCCCACGCAGCTGATGTGGTCCACGCTCGGCGTCGGGCTCTTCGTCGCCGTGCTGGTCTTCCTCAAGGACCACCGTGTGCTCCAGCGCTACACCTACATCTCGATGATCACGGCGCTGATCCTGCTGATCCTGCCGGTCTTCTTCCCGGCCCGCTTCGGCGCCCGCATCTGGATCACGATCCCCGGCGTCGGTTCGCTCCAGCCCGGGGAGTTCGCGAAGATCATCATCGCGGTGTTCTTCGCCGGCTACCTGATGGTCAAGCGCGACGCACTCGCCCTCGCCAGCCGCCGCTTCATGGGCCTCTACCTGCCCCGCGGCCGCGACCTGGGCCCCATCCTCGTCATCTGGGCGCTCTCGGTCCTCATCCTCGTCTTCGAGACGGACCTGGGCACCTCGATGCTCTTCTTCGGCCTCTTCGTGGTCATGCTGTACGTCGCCACGGAGCGAACCAGCTGGATCGTCTTCGGCCTCGCGCTGACCGTCGTCGGCGCCGTGGCCGTCGCCAGCTTCGAGCCGCACGTGCAGAGCCGCGTCGACGACTGGCTCGACCCCATGCAGGCCTTCAAGGACGGCTCCGAGCAGCCCGCGCAGGCACTGTGGGCCTTCGGCTCCGGCGGAGTACTCGGCTCGGGACTCGGGCAGGGCTTCTCGCGGCTCATCGGCTTCGCGGCCAAGAGCGACTACATCTTCGCCACCGTCGGCGAGGAACTGGGCCTCACCGGCGTCATGGCCATGCTGATCCTGTACGGGCTGCTCGTGGAGCGCGGCATCCGCACCTCCCTCGCGGCCCGCGACCCCTTCGGCAAGCTGCTCGCCGTCGGCCTCTCCGCCGCGTTCGGCATCCAGGTCTTCGTCGTCGCGGGCGGCGTGATGGGGCTCATCCCCCTCACCGGCATGACGATGCCCTTCCTCGCACAGGGCGGTTCGTCCGTGATCGCCAACTGGGCGCTGGTGGCGATCCTGCTCAAGATCAGCGATACCGCGCGCAGGCCCGCCCCGGCACCTGCGCCATCACCGGACGCCGAGATGACGCAGGTGGTCCGACCATGACGACGAGCGCGCACGTGACCCGGCAATCCGTGAGAGGTGAAGCACAGTGAACAAGCCGCTGCGCCGGATCGCGATCTTCTGCGGCCTGCTTGTGCTCGCCCTGCTGGCACGCGACAACTGGATCCAGCTCGTACAGGCCGACGAACTCAAGACCGATCCGAAGAACCGCCGCGTCGCCATCGCGCGCTACTCGCAGCCGCGCGGCAACATCATCGTCGACGGTAAGTCGATCACCGGCTCCACCGACACCAAGAGCGGCGACTTCCGCTACAAGCGCACGTACAAGAACGGCCCGATGTGGTCGCCGGTCACCGGCTACGCCTCACAGGCCTTCGGCGCGAACCAGCTGGAGGCCCTCAACGACGGCATCCTGACCGGCGACGACGACCGGCTCTTCTTCAACCGCACGATCGACATGCTCACGGGCAAGCCGCAGAAGGGCGGGAACGTCGTCACGACGCTCAACGCCAAGGCGCAGAAGGCGGCCTTCGACGGCCTCGGCGACAAGAAGGGCGCGGTCGCGGCGATAAACCCGAAGACCGGCGCCATCCTCGCCCTGGCGAGCACCCCGTCCTACGACCCGTCCAGCTTCGCGGGGAACGGCAAGTCCGACACCGCCGAGTGGTCGAAGCTGCAGAAGGAGCAGAACGACGAGGAGCCCATGCTCAACAGGGCTCTGCGGCAGACCTATCCGCCCGGTTCGACGTTCAAGGTCGTCACGGCGGCGGCGGGCCTGGAGAGCGGCGAGTACGACCTGGACAAGGCGACCGACAGCGAGGACCCGTACCGGCTGCCCGACTCGCAGACCAAGCTCGGCAACGAGGGCAACATCCCCTGCGAGAACGCCACGGTGCGCAACGCGCTGCGCTACTCCTGCAACACCGTCTTCGCGAAGATGAGCCACAAGGTCGGCAATGAGCAGATGATCGAGACTGCGGACAAGTTCGGCTTCAACGACAAGGAGCTGGACACCCCGGTCCGCGCCGCCGAGAGCGTCTACCCGAAGGACAACAAGCCGCAGAACGCCATGGCCGGCATCGGGCAGGCCAGCAACCGCGCGACGCCGCTGCAGATGGCGATGGTCGCCTCATCGGTGGCCAACAACGGCGCCCTGATGAAGCCGTACATGGTGGACCAGCTGGTCGCGCCGAACCTGAACGTCGTCGAGCAGCACAAGCCGTCGGAGATGAGCCGGCCGCTCTCCTCGGAGAACGCGCAGAAGCTTCAGCAGGGCATGGAGACCGTGGTCCAGAAGGGCACGGGAACCAGTGCGCAGATCCCGGGCGTCACAGTCGGAGGCAAGACCGGCACCGCCCAGCGCGGTGAGAACAACAGCGAGAACCCGTACGCGTGGTTCATCTCATACGCGAAGGACCAGGACGGTTCCGTCCCCGTCGCGGTGGCCGTGGTCATCGAGGGTTCGGACACACTCCGCAGCGACATCGCGGGCGGCAAGCTCGCCGCTCCGGTCGCCAAGGGCGTGATGAAGGCAGTGCTCGAGGGCAAGCAATGACGTGCTCGGCGCTCACCCCCAAGATCCACCGGGGCACGGCAGTTTCCCAGGTGGATTCCGGAGACGTGACCGAAACCACCACGGCGGCACCGCAAGTGGTGACGTCAGTCACCTCAGTCACGACCGACCCGCACGAGTGGGCGGGTACCGTATCCCGAGCAGCACACCGCCGTGCCGTACGTCAGATACGGGCCCGGACGAACGGAGAGGGCTGGAGACTATGGAAGAGCCGCGTCGCCTCGGCGGCCGGTACGAGCTGGGCTCGGTGCTCGGCCGGGGTGGCATGGCCGAGGTGTACCTCGCCCATGACACACGCCTGGGCAGGACCGTCGCGGTCAAGACGCTCCGCGTCGACCTGGCTCGTGACCCGTCGTTCCAGGCCCGGTTCCGCCGCGAGGCCCAGTCGGCCGCATCGCTGAACCATCCCGCGATCGTCGCTGTCTACGACACCGGCGAGGACTACGTGGACGGCGTCTCCATCCCGTACATCGTGATGGAGTACGTGGACGGCTCCACTCTCCGCGAGCTGCTGCACTCCGGACGCAAGCTGCTGCCGGAGCGCGCGATGGAGATGTGCGTCGGGATCCTCCAGGCGCTGGAGTACTCCCACCGCAGCGGCATCGTCCACCGCGACATCAAGCCGGCCAACGTCATGCTCACCCGCAACGGCCAGGTCAAGGTCATGGACTTCGGCATCGCGCGGGCCATGGGCGACTCCGGCATGACCATGACGCAGACCGCCGCCGTCATCGGCACGGCCCAGTACCTCTCCCCGGAGCAGGCCAAGGGCGAGCAGGTCGACTCCCGCTCGGACCTGTACTCCACGGGCTGCCTGGTCTACGAACTGCTCACCAACCGCCCGCCGTTCGTCGGCGACTCACCGGTCGCGGTGGCCTACCAGCACGTACGGGAAGATCCGCAGCCTCCGACGGTCTTCGATCCCGAGATCTCGCCGGACATGGAAGCGATCGTCCTGAAGGCGCTGGTCAAGGACCCGGACTACCGGTACCAGAGCGCCGATGAGATGCGCGCCGACATAGAAGCGTGCCTCGACGGTCAGCCCGTCGCGGCCACCGCCGCCATGGGCGCGGTCGGCTACGGAGGCTACCCCGACGACCAGCCCACCACGGCGCTGCGGGCGCAGGATTCACAGACCTCGATGATGCCCCCCGTCGGCGACGACAACGGGGGCTACTACGACGACGGACGCGGCAGGCGGCGCGGTGGGAACCGGAGCAACGCCTCCACCATCCTGCTCGTCCTCGCGGCGATCTTCATCCTCGTCGGCGCGATCTTCATCGGCAAGACGATCTTCGGCGGCGGGCCGGGCGACACTGTCGAAGTGCCGGCGCTCGCCGGGCAGAGCTACAAGCAGGCCAAGGCCCTCGGCAGCAACGGTGGCTTCGAAGTCGCCAAGGGCGAGGACAAGTTCTGCGACCAGAAGAAGAACACGGTCTGCTCGTCCGACCCGGCCAAGGGCGAGGAGATCAAGCGGGGGGACACGGTCACCGTGGCCATGTCGAAGGGCCCGGCCCCGGCCGAGGTCCCCGATGTGGAGGGGAAGTCCTACGCCAACGCCAAGCAGGAGCTGATCGGCGCGGGGTTCCAGGTCAAGCGGAAGTTCCAGCAGTCCGACGAGACGCCGGGCACCGTGCTGACGCAGGACCCGAACGGCGGCGGCAAGGCGCCGAAGAACTCGACGATAGTTCTGACCGTCGCGCAGGAGCAGACGCGGCAGGTGCCCAACGTGGTCGGCCAGCAGTTCGCCGCGGCGAAGACGCAGCTGGAAGCCGCGGGCTTCGAGGTGGCCAGCAAGGAGCAGGACGCTCCCGACAAGGCCGCGGGCGAGGTTCTCGAGCAGGATCCGGCGGCCAACGAGGAGGCCAAGGCCGGCTCCCAGGTGACCCTGACCATCGCCAAGGCGCCGGACGACGAGCCCGCCACCGTCCCCGACGTCACGGACCAGCTGGTCAAGGACGCCCGCAAGACGCTGGAGGAGGCGGGCTTCCAGGTCCAGGTCCAGGGTGCGCCCGACGAGAACAACGCCACCGTGATCACCACCAACCCGCCCGCCAACACCCAGGGCAAGAAGGGCGACACGATCACCATCTTCGCCCGCCAGGGACAGCCGGGTGACGACGGTGGAGCCGACGGTGACGACGGCATCTTCGGAGGCCCGGCCGGGCAGCCCAGCAGGAAGGGCAAGCCCTAGCAAAGGGCGCCGGAGCACGGCGCACACGTGAACGCGCCCCCGCGGCATCGCTGCGGGGGCGCGTTCGTGTCGGGTGCGCGTCCTGCCGGGCGGTCAGGTCCTGCCAACAGGCGGTTGCGTCAGCGCAGTTCCTCCGGCGGAGTCCGCTTCGAATCGACGTCCTCCGTGCGCTCCAGCTCGCCCCACACCACGTAGCGGTACTTGGACGTGAAGACCGGCGTGCAGGTGGTGAGCGTGATGTACCGCCCCTCGGTCTTCTTGCCCGAGTCCTTCGGCACCGGATCCAGCACGTCGACGTTGTACTTGCTGGTGCGCGGCAGGATCGAGAAGACCTTGTAGACGAACCAGGTGTTCTTCGTCTCGAAGACGACCGCGTCGCCCTTCTCGATCTTGTGGATCCTGTGGAACTTCGCGCCGTGCCCGTCACGGTGGGCAGCCAGCGCGAAGTTGCCCGACTGGTCCTGCGGCATCCCCGACGTGACCGGCTTCGTGTAGTAGCCCGCCGCGCCCTTGTTGAGTTCCTTCGCGTCTGTGCCCTTCATCACCAGCACGTCGCGCGACATGGACGGCACGTGCAGGAAGCCGATGCCGTCCTTGGTGTCGAGGGCGCCGGGTGTGCGGTCGTGAAGCCAGGTCTCGCGCACCTTGTCGCCCGCCCGCTTGGAGTCGCGCTCGGCCAGCACGTTCGTCCACCACAGCGAATAGGCGACGAAGAGCGCGAGCACGACGCCTGCCGTGATGAGGAGTTCACCCACGAAGCCGACCATCGCCCCCAAGCGGCGACGGCGTGTGGCCCGGCGTCCACGCTCGGACGCGGGGTGCGGTGGCGGGAGGGACGACGACGCGCTGGGCCCCCCGCCCTTGACGTGTTTGGTCTGTGACACCGCTTACCGCCCGTTTCTGCTGTCCCTACTCG
This sequence comes from Streptomyces sp. TAA486, assembly GCF_000426165.1. Lineage (NCBI taxonomy): Bacteria > Bacillati > Actinomycetota > Actinomycetes > Kitasatosporales > Streptomycetaceae > Streptomyces > Streptomyces sp. TAA486. The sequence goes on from NZ_KE384503.1 coordinate 251,996, forward strand.
ATGAGAGCGTCCGGTTTGCCCTTGCTCCGTGGACGCTCCTCGACCATTTTGCCCCAGACGATGAGCCGGTATTTCGAAGTGAATTCGGGCGTACACGTGGTCAACGTGATGTAACGGCCCGGGCGTTCGAAACCGGAGCCCTCCGGAACGGGCTCGATGACCCGGGTGTTCGAAGGAGAGGTCGACGGCAGCCGGTTGGCCATCTTGTACGTATAGAACTTGGTGGCGGTCTCCACCACGATGTCGTCGCCACCGACGAGGCGGTTGATGTAACGGAACGGCTCGCCATGGGTGTTGCGGTGGCCCGCCAGGGCGAAGTTGCCCTTCGTGTCCCACGGCATCGCGGTCTTGAAGGGCTGCTTGTCGTAGTGCCCCACGAGGCCCTTGTCGAGCACCGCCGGCTTGGAGACCCCCTGCGCGATGGGGACCCTGACGTCCAGCTTCGGAAGGTAGAGGATCGCGAAGCCCTCACCGGGCGCGAAGTCCTCGGCCTTTCGCTCCGGGTCCAGCCCGCCGTTCTTGCCGCCCTTCCACTGGTCCTGGAGGCTCTGCGCGGCGCCGCCGGCTTCCTGTCCGGCCAGTACGTTCGTCCACCACAGCTGGTACGCGACGAACAACAGCATCAACACACCGGCGGATATGAAGACTTCGCCCAGAAATCGGCTGGCGATGATCGCGGGACCCTCGCGGCGTGCCCGCTCCGCGCGCCTGGCCTCCAGCCGGGTGCCGGCGGTACGCGGCACGGGAGCGCTGCCGCCCCGGCCGCGGTGCTGGGCGGCGCGGCGGCGGGCCGCCCGTCCGCCGCCGAAGTCCTCCGAGCCGGGCCGTACCAGACCGACGGTGCGAGTGTTCGTCAGCTCGTCGTCCGTGTCACGCGGTGAGTGGTCCGTCGCCGGGCCGGACGACGTCCCACGAGTTGTGCGGGGCACACCGCCGGGCTCGTCGACGACGGGCAGCTGCGAGGTCTCGGAGAGCCCTGCCGCGCGACGTTGCTGGGGCTGGGGGCCGGACGCGTCCCGTCCGTGCCCCGGGCGGCCCGCACCCTTCGTCTGCGGCGACTGAGGCGACTCCGGACGGGGAGCGGGGGCATCAGCCGGACGGTCCCCGGCGCCCGGCCGGCGAAGTTGCCTGGTGACGGGCGGCCCGGCGGCCGTTCCCGCGCCGGCCTGCCATGCCTGGCTCCGGTCCTGGTCCTGCCACTGCTGCGGTGCGGCCGACTGCCCGCCGCCGTAAGGGACTTGGCGGCCGCCGTACTCCTGCCTCGGAGAGGCGGGCCGGTCCTGCGCGGAGTGCCCGACAGGCTGTTGTCCCGCCGGGCTCTGCTGCCCCTGAGTCTGCTGTGCGGGCCCGCCGGTCCCCGCGCCCGGCCCCGCTTCACGGTGAGGACGGAACCAGGGCGAGACGCCCTCCGGCTGCTGCTCCGCCTGAGCGGTCTGGGGGGCCTGCTGCCCTCGCTGCCCCTGCTGCGGGCCTTCGTACGCCCCCGGTGCGTAGTCCTGAGAGGGGTAGCCCTGGGAGGCGCGGTCCTGAGACGCATAACCCTGCGACGAGTAGTCCTGCGAGCCATGGCCCTGCGTGGTGTAGCCCTGAGCCTGATACCCCTGCCCCGGCTGATTCTGTGCGGGTGCGGGATAGCCCTGCCCGGAGCGGCTCTGCCCCGGATAGCCCTGCGCCGGCTGGCTCCCGCCCCCCTGCGCGGGCCCTCCGCCCGTACGACGGGAGTTCTGCCCCGGCAGCGGGTCGCTCAGCGGATCGTCGAGGGCGTCGACCGCGCGCTGGAACTCCCCGCCCTGCCCGTAGGCCCAACCTTCACGGGTGGCCCGGGGACTGTACGGGTCCTCGTCGTCCCGCTCACCATAGGGATCGCCGTACGCGTTCCCGTACGGATCGCCGTACGGCCGCCCGTAGGCGTTCTCCCCTTCGGGGGGCATCCCCCTCACCTGCCCCCCGCGGCCGCACTGCCGGCGGCCCCGACCCGCACACCGGACAGCCCGGCGGCACGCTCGACAGCACCCGGGTCGCCGCACTCCGCAAGCCAGTTGGCGAGCATCAGATGGCCCCACTCGGTCAACACCGACTCGGGGTGGAACTGCACGCCCTCGACCGGCAGTTCACGGTGGCGCAGCCCCATCACGAGGCCACCCGCCGTGCGCGCCGTCACCTCCAGACCCTCGGGTACGTCGCCGCCGTCCACGCCCAGCGAGTGGTAACGCGTGGCGGTGAACGGGGAGGGCAGACCGGCGAAGACGCCGGCGCCCTCGTGGAGCACCTGCGAGGTCTTGCCGTGAAGCAGCTCGGGCGCGCGCCCGACGGTCCCGCCGTACGCGACGGCCATCGACTGCATCCCGAGGCAGACACCGAAGACCGGTACGCCGTTCGCGGCGCAGTGCCGCACCATCTCCACGCAGACACCGGCCTCTTCGGGGGTGCCGGGTCCCGGCGAGAGGAGCACACCGTCGAACCCGTCGTCGGCGTGGCGCAGTTCGGTCTCGTCGTTCCGCACGACCTCGCACTCGGCACCCAACTGGTACAGGTACTGGACGAGGTTGAAGACGAAGCTGTCGTAGTTGTCGACGACGAGAATGCGGGCGGTGCCCATCAGCTGCCACCGCCGTCGACGGTCACGTCGTTGAACGGCAGCAGCGGCTCCGCCCAGGGGAAGACGTACTGAAAGAGCAGAAAAACGACCCCGAGCGCCAGCACAAGCGAGCAGAACGCCCGCACCCACGTGTTGCCAGGCAGATGCCGCCAGATCCAGCCGTACATCCCTGCGTGCCGTCCCTTCCCTACCGTTGGTCCTCGCGTTTCGGACGCGAACACCAGAGTACGGGGCCGCGCCATGGCGAAGTGGGCCAGTCGGACAAGTGCGTCCGAGCCCGTGCCCGCTTCACCCGGTCGGCTTCGCGTAGCGAAGGTCGACGGTGCCGGAATAGCCGGGGAGCGTCACGGACTTGCGCTCGTCGACCTTCCAGCCGAGGTCGTACGCGTCGACGTACTGGAGGTAGTTCTGGATCGCCGGCGAGCTGTCCAGTGCCTTCTGCAGCTGCTCCTTCTCGCCGACGGCTGTCACCTTGTACGGCGGTGAGTAGACGCGGCCCTGGAGGATCAGGGTGTTGCCGACGCAGCGCACGGCGCTCGTCGAGATCAGGCGCTGGTCCATGATCTTGATGCCCTTTGCGCCGCCCTGCCAGAGCGCGTTGACGACCGCCTGCAGATCCTGCTGGTGGATGACGAGGTCGTTGGCCTGTGGCTCGGGTACTCCGGGGACCTGTGCGGCGGCGTTCGGAGGCGCGTCGTCGAGGGTGACGGTCAGGCCCGCCCCGGAGACCTTCTTGGTGCCGGCGTCCTTCTCCAGGCCGGACAGCTTCCGGTTCTCCTCGCTGCTGCTTCCGCTGTCGCGCCGTGCGAGGCGGTCGACCTGGCTGCGTACGGCGGCGGCGGAGGAGTTGAGTTCGGCGTTCTTGCGGCTCCGTTCCTGGATGAGGTCGGACAGCCGCAGCATCGAGGAGTCCGATCGCAGATCGGTACCATGTGCGGTGTTGAAACTGATCCAGAAAATGAGCCCGGCGAGGGCGAAGACCCCCAGAGTGGCCAGCCGTGCAGGACGGATTCGCAATCTGGTCACTACCCTCGTCTCCCTCCACCGCGGGGAAGCACTACGCTAACGGACCACTACAGCAGCACATCCCCCTCGGGTCCCCGTTCCGAGGGGCATCGCGGTAAGGGAAGCCGTCGACAGGAGAGACTCTCGTGCCGAAGTCACGGATCCGCAAAAAGGAAGATTTCACTCCGCCCCCGGAGAAGAAGGCGACGGAGATCAGTCTCGGCGCCACCGGCGGCAGGTGGGTCGCGCCGCTCATGCTGGCCATGTTCCTCATCGGCCTCGCGTGGATCGTGCTGTTCTACGTGACCCAGAGCAAGCTGCCCATCGAGGCGCTCGGCTCTTGGAACATCGTCGTCGGCTTCGGCTTCATCGCGGCGGGCTTCGTCGTCTCCACGCAGTGGAAGTAGCGGTCCGCTTCTCCGGCTCGTCCTGAAGGCCGGGTCCTGCAGACGTTCTGCTCAGCCCCGGGGCACTGCCCGAGGGGCGTGCTGACGTGCTGCGAGGCCGCTCGCACGACGAGTTATCCACAGCCTGATCCACAGGGCTGGATAACTTTCACAAGATCTGTGGATAACTCTGAGTGAGTTGACGCCCGTACTATCGGTAATTTCTGCAGCTCAACTGCCTCCGGGCCCCCTGTGCAGGGAAAACGTACCTCTGAGCGACTCTGGACAGCCGTTCCGTACGCTATGCACAAGATCCGGAACATGCTGTGGACAACGAGTCGAAACGCCCGGTCAGAGCGGGTGTTCCGAGGGCGGAAGAACTCAGGGAACCAGCTGGAGCGTCCGTACCAGGCACGCCGCCACGATCAGCGCCGCCATCACGGCGCACGAGCCGTACTGCACCAGCCGACGGTTCTTCCGCGGCGCGTGCACCATGGCGTACGCGATCAGCGCGCCCACCAGCAGTCCGCCGATGTGCGCCTGCCAGGAGATGCCCTGCCAGGTGAAGGTGAAGACCAGATTGATGCCGAGCAGGATCAGGATCGGCCGCATGTCGTAGTTCAGGCGGCGCATCAGCACGGCCGTCGCACCGAAGAGCCCGAAGATCGCACCGGACGCACCGAGCGACGCCTGCCCCGGAGCGGAGACCAGGAAGGTCAGGGCACTGCCGCCCAGCCCGGAGAGCAGATAGAGCGCGCTGAAGCGCAGGCGTCCGAGCGCCGCTTCGAGGGGCGGGCCCAGGAACCACAGGCCCAGCATGTTCATCGCGATGTGCCAGATCTCCTGGTGCAGGAACATCGAGGTCAGCAGCCGGTACCACTGCCCCTCCGCCACGCCTTCGACCGGCCCGTACGGCTCGGTGACCGCCTGGCCGAACAGCAGCAGGCCGTTCACCAGCCGCTCGTCGGCGATGAGAACCGCGACGAAGACGGCCGCGTTGATGCCCAGAAGGATCTTGGTGATCAGGCGGCGGTCGGCGGCGATGACGCCGCCCGCTATCGTCCGCGGCGAACTCGCGGACGGCGAGTGACCCGTGCCGGACCCCGACTTCACGCACTCGGGGCACTGGAATCCGACGGAGGCCGGGACCATACATTCAGGGCATATGGGGCGCTCGCAGCGGACACAGCTGATGCCGGTCTCCCGGTCCGGGTGCCGGTAGCAATACGTCACCCGCGGTTCCGTCCGGTGCTGGTCCTCCACGGCCCTTCCCTCCCCCTCGTCCCGTTCTCACGTCGTGCGGAACTGTTCCGCCTCGTCTTCTCCTACGGTCAGGCGGGGCGGAACAGTTCCCGGCGGGGCCGCGCCCTCGCCGAAGAGAACGCCCGCTTCAGCGGCGCTCGATGGTGACCGACTCCAGGACGACGTCCTGCACGGGCCGGTCGGTGCGCGGGTTGGTCTGGATTCCCGCGACGGCGTCCACGACCTTCTGGGAGGCGGCGTCCGTGACCTCGCCGAAGATGGTGTGCTTGCCGGTGAGCCACGCGGTGGCGCCGACGGTGATGAAGAACTGCGAACCGTTCGTGCCCGGGCCGGCGTTCGCCATGGCAAGCAGGTACGGCTTGCTGAAGGCGAGGTCCGGGTGGATCTCGTCCCCGAACTCGTATCCGGGGCCACCCGTGCCGTTGCCCAGCGGGTCACCGCCCTGGATCATGAATCCGCTGATCACACGGTGGAAGACGGTGCCGTCGTAGAGCTTGTCTGTCGTCTTCTGGCCGGTCTCCGGATGGGTCCATTCACGCGAGCCCTCTGCGAGCTCGACGAAGTTCTTGACCGTCTTCGGCGCGTGGTTCGGGAAGAGCTGTACCTCGATGTCGCCGTGATTGGTCTTCAGGGTGGCGTAGAGCTGCTCGGCCACGATCTACCTTCCATCTGTCTGCGTTGACCCGTCCGATCCTGCCACGTACCCGGTCGGCCGGGAGCACGTGCGGGTGACCCGGATGCCCCCACGCAACGCGCTTGAGTGGACGCAGCCAGGCATGATCTTCGAAACGGGTGGAAAACGACACTGTGTCCGGGGGAGGACCCAGCAGCCCGTGACACGCCACCGAGGAGGAGGTACCTGTGACCCGCATGGACACCGTGCGCGCCGCGACCGGGAACACCAAGGAAAGCGTGCGGCACGCAGCGGAGGTCATGGCACCCTACGCAGAAAGTGCCAGGGACGCCGCAGTGCAGTACGCGCACGAGGCGGGTGAGCGGCTGGGGCCGAAGGTCTCGCACGCCGCGCGGCAGGCCCGGTCCTCAGCTCGCGACGGATACGACCAGCTCGTCGTGCCCCGTATCGCCAAGGCCCGGAAGAATCTTCCGCCCGAGCTCGACAGGGCTGCGACCAAGGCCGCCAAGCGCACCCGCAAGGCCGCCCGCAAGGCCACCGACTACGCCGCGCCACGCATCGAGAACGCCGTCGCGGACGCCCGCAGCGCCTCGGGGCCGGTGCGGGAGGAGGCCGCGTCCCGCAGTGCCGCGGCATTCGCCGCCCTTCGGGGGCAGGTGTCGGCCAGGGAGATCGAGAAGCTCGTGCGCAAGCGTGAGAAGCGTGCGCGCCGAGGACGTCTGGCCAAGCGGCTCGGACTGCTGGGCCTGCTGGCGGGCGGTGCCTACGCCGCCTGGCGCTGGTGGGACAAGCAGGCCAACCCCGACTGGCTCGTCGAGCCGCCCGAGGCAACAGAGGTCGGCGACCGGGCTCCGCTGTCGTCGGTCGGCGGAGGTGCCGCTGCCGAACGCCGCGCCGGTGACGGACAGCTCGACCCCGAGGTCGAGGCGAAGGCCAAGGAGGCCAAGGACGCCGAGACGAAGGCAAGGAAGCGCGGCCAGTAGAACCAGGCCACCGGAAGAACGAAGGGCCGAGGAGACGGCCGGTCGCGACGCAACCGCGGGCCGGCGGGCAGAAGGGATGCCCGCCGGCCCGCGCGCGTCCGGGCGGGGCGCTTCCGGGTTACCGGTACGAGTGACGCGCGGGCGGCACGGCGGCAGCGACGCGGTGCGCAACAGGCAGGCATGCGGCAGCACTTGGCCGTTGCTGGGGAGGGCTCCGGGCGCCTCCGTGGAGGCGCTGCGTAAGCTCGCAGGACGGCGATGGTCCTTCTCCGTCCGCAGCAGGTTCCCGTCCCCTCGTCCGCCGTCACGTCCGCCGTCACGTCCGCCGAGAGTCCGTCGCCGCCCGTCGCGCCTGAGGGCTCGTCCCACCTCAGTGCCCGTCCCGCCCCGGCCCACGAGGAACAACAGATGCCGTCCGCACAGCGCGCCACCCGCTGGATCACCCCGGCCCTCCTGCTCATCGTCTGGCTCGTGCTCGGCGGTCTGCTCGGCCCGTACGCAGGCAAGCTCAGCGACGTGGCGGACAACGACCCGGCCTCGTTCCTGCCGCAGAGCGCCGAGTCCACCCGGGTCATCGACGCGCAGAAGAGCTTCCAGCAGGACGAGACGATGCCCGCGGTGGTCGTCTGGACGGCGCGGGAAGGGAAGATCCAGCCGCAGCAGCAGGAGGCCGCGACCCGCTCCCTGGCCTCACTCAAGGGCAGTCACGGCATCGTCGGCACGCCCTCGCCGGCCGTGCCCAGCAAGGACGGACGCGCGCTGCAGGGCACCGTGCAGATCCGCTCCGGCCTCGACCACGGGCTTCCGGCCGTGCTCGACGACGTACGCGACGAGGCAGACCGCGTCGAGGGGACGAAGGCGCAGATCACGGGGCCGGCCGCGACCCAGGCCGATCTGTCCGAGGCGTTCGCCGGGATCGACGGCATCCTGCTCGTCGTCGCCCTCGTCGTCGTCCTGCTGATCCTGCTGCTCGTCTACCGCAGCGTCCTGCTGCCGGTCCTCATCATCCTCGGCGCCGTGCTCGCGCTCTCCCTCGCGTGCGCCGTCGTGTACGAGCTGGCCCAGGAAGGCATCGTCAGCGTCGACGGGCAGGTGCAGGGGATCCTCTCCATCCTCGTCATCGGCGCGGCCACGGACTACGCACTGCTGCTCTCCGCACGCTTCCGCGAGGAACTCTCCAGGCACGGCGAACGCTTCGCCGCCATGCGCGCCGCGCTGCGCCGCTCCTTCGGCGCGATCACCGCCAGCGCCGCCACCGTCGCACTCGGGCTGCTCGCCCTGCTCCTGAGCGACCTCACGAACAACCGCGCGCTGGGTCCCGTCGGCGCCATCGGCATCGTCTGCGCCGTCATCAGCACGCTCACCTTCCTGCCGGCGACGCTCGTACTCGTGGGCCGGGCCGCCTACTGGCCGGCACGGCCCGAGCCCGCCGCCGGGCCTGCCGCCGGGCCCGGCAAGGTCCAGGACGGCAGCAACGCGAGCCCGGACCGTGAGGGCGCCGGGGACAACGGTGACCGAGACCCGGCCGCCGCCCCCGCACATGGTGTGTGGGGCCGCATCGCCGCCCGTGTCGACCGCATGCCACGCCGCATCTGGGCGAGCACCCTGGTGGCGCTCATCGCCTGTGCCGCGTTCTCACCGCAGTTGACCTCGCACGGCGTCCCCATCGACGAGATCTTCGTCAAGGACGAGCCCTCCGTCGTGGGGCAGCGCACGCTCAGCGAGCACTTCCCCGGGGGCTCCGGCAACCCGGCAGTCGTCATCGCCGACGCCGGCAAGGCACGAGAGGTGACCCGTGCCGCGGACCGCACCGAGGGGGTCGCGAGCGCCGCACCCCTGACGACGTCGGGGCGGCCGGGGCAGGGCGAACCGCTCGTGAAGGACGGCCGAGTACTCATCAACGCCACGCTCGAGGCAGGCGCCTCCAGTGACGAGGCCAAGCGGGCGGTGGACCGGCTGCGTTCGTCCGTGCACGCGGTGCCGGGAGCGCACGCCCTGGTGGGCGGCTACACGGCGCAGCAGTACGACATCCAGACGACCGCCGAGCGCGACCGCGCGCTCATCGTCCCCGTCGTCCTGCTGATCATCTTCGTGATCCTCACGGTACTGCTGCGAGCACTGGTCATCCCGGTGGTGCTGGTCGCCACCGTCGCGCTCAACTTCCTCGCCACGCTGGGAGTCGCCGCGCTGGTCTTCAGCCATCTCCTCGACTTCACCGGCACGGACGCCTCGGTGCCGCTCTACGGCTTCGTATTCCTCGTCGCGCTGGGCGTGGACTACAACATCTTCCTGCTCACTCGCGTACGCGAGGAAGCCCTTCTGCACGGCACCCGGTCGGGCATCCGCCGAGGCCTGACCGCCACCGGCGGCGTCATCACCTCCGCCGGTGTGGTGCTCGCGGCGACCTTCGCGGCGCTGGTGGTCATTCCGCTGTCCTTCCTCGTCCAGATCGCCTTCATCGTCGCCTTCGGGGTGCTGCTCGACACGCTCGTCGTCCGCTCGCTGCTGGTGCCCGCGCTCGCACGCGACATCGGCCCGGCGGTGTGGTGGCCGGGGGCGCTGCGCCGTCGCGGCTGAACGGAGCGCGCGTGGTGAGCTGGTGCGGGACCCCCGGTCCGGTGCGCGGGGCACCTCCGGGCACAGGTCCGCACACGCCGGCCGCATCGCACCGCAGGAAGGACGACTGCGCATGAGCGCTTCCGTAGCCCTGTTCACCGCGGATCTGCGGATCCACGACAACCCGGTTCTGCGCGCCGCTCTCGACGGGGCGGAAGAAGTGGTGCCGCTGTTCGTCATCGACGAGGGCGTACGGGCAGCGGGTTTCGACGCACCGAACCGGCGGGCGTTCCTCGCGGACTGCCTCGCCGACCTCGACGCGGCGCTGCGGGAACGGGGCGGCCGGCTGGTGCTGCGCACCGGCGACGTGGCCGAGGAGACCTGCGCGGTGGCGGTGGAGTGCGGCGCACGGCAGGTCCACATGGCGGGCGACGTCAGCGGCTACGCGCAGCGCCGCGAGGAGCGGCTGCGGCGCCTCCTGGCTTCCGACGGCCGGGAGTTGTGCGTGCACGACGCCGTCGTCACCGCGCTCGCTCCGGGCGAGGTAACGCCTCAGGGCCGGGACCACTTCGCGGTCTTCACGCCGTACTTCCGGCGCTGGGCGGCGGAGAGGCTGCGTCCGGTGCTGCGGGCGCCCCGCACGGTGCGCGTGCCGGAAGGCCCCGGCTCCGCCGCGCTGCCCTCGCGTCCGGACGTGAAGGGGGTGTCGCCGGGGCTGGCCGCGGGCGGTGAGAGGGAGGGCCGCGCACGCTTCGACGCGTGGCGGAAGTCGGGGATGAAGGCGTACGCCGAGAACCACGACGACCTGGCCGGGGACGCCACCTCGCGTCTGTCGCCGCATCTGCACTTCGGCACGCTCTCTGCGGTGGAACTCGTCCACAGGGCCTCGGAGACAGGTGGCGAGGGGCCCGACGCCTTCGTACGTCAGCTGGCCTGGCGGGACTTCCACCATCAGGTCCTCGCCGCCCGGCCCCGCGCCTCCCAGGAGGACTATCGCCCGCGCGGCGACCGATGGCGGCACGACGTGGAGGAGATCGCTGCCTGGCGGGAGGGGCGCACCGGCTACCCGCTCGTGGACGCGGCGATGCGGCAACTGCTCCACGAGGGGTGGATGCACAACCGGGCGCGACTGCTGGCGGCGAGCTTCCTCACCAAGACGCTGTACACGGACTGGCGCGTCGGCGCCCGCCACTTCCTCGACCTGCTCGTGGACGGCGATGTGGCGAACAACCAGCTCAACTGGCAGTGGGTGGCGGGCACGGGCAACGACACCCGGCCGAACCGCGTGCTGAATCCGCTCACACAGGCCAAGCGCTTCGACCCGCACGGGGACTACGTGCGCCGCTGGGTCCCCGAACTGGCCGGCGTCGAAGGCTCCGCCGTGCACCAGCCGTGGAAGCTGCCCGCGCGGGAGCGGGCGGAGCTGGACTATCCCGAACCGCTGGTGGACCTGTCGGACGGTGCCGAGCGCTTCCTGCGGGCCCGGGAACGGTGACCGTACTCGCAGTTCGGGGCGGTGGCCGCGGCACTCTCCGAAGGTCCGGGTCGACTTCGCTCAGGTGAAGAGACGTGCTCGGATGCGCTCCCGCGGTGTGACCTGACACACAGAGGGTCAGCGCCGGTGCCTGCCTCGCCTGGTCCGGGCAACGCCCCGGCGGCATGCGCCCGATGACCGCCGCGTGTACCCCGGTGCAGTTGGCGCTTGCGTGAGGCCGCGCGCCCGGGCCGCGCGGCCCTCACGGGGTGGGGACGCGGGGTGGGTGTGCGTGTGCGGGGGTGCGGGCGTTCGGGGCGGGCCGCCTGCCCGCGGACACAGCCCTGGCAGAGGGGGTGGGGGTGGCCAAGCCCCCGCCCCGCGAGGCGAAGCCGAGCACAAACAACGAGGGCGAACCTGTCCGCGCTCTCCGCGGACACAGCCCTGATAGAGGG
>NZ_KE384503.1:263550-444315 GCF_000426165.1 Streptomyces sp. TAA486
ATAGAGGGGGTGCGGGTGGCCAAGCCCCCGCCCCGCGAGGCGAAGCCGAGCACAAACAACGAGGGCGAACCTGTCCGCGCTCTCCGCGGACACAGTTCGCCCTCGCACTCGTGGAGCCTAGGGGAGTCGAACCCCTGACATCTGCCATGCAAAGACAGCGCTCTACCAACTGAGCTAAGGCCCCGCGCGCACAAGAGTACCGGCTCCTCTGAACGAATTCCGACCGGGTATCGCCCGGCGTCCGCCACGCTCCGTAGGATGCACGGCAAGTTCGCGTCAGCGAAGTGCCAGGGGAGTCCAGGGGAGACGTGATGGACGCAGCACAGCAGGAATCCACTGCCAAAGCGCGTGAGCTGCAAAGTCAGTGGTACGGCGAGCCGCTGGGTACTCTCTTCCGCCGGCTCATCGACGATCTCGGCCTGAACCAGGCCAGGCTCGCCACCGTGCTGGGTCTCTCCGCGCCCATGCTGTCCCAGCTGATGAGCGGGCAGCGAGCAAAGATCGGCAACCCTGCCGTCGTGCAGCGTGTGCAGTCCTTGCAGGAGCTCGCCGCGGAGGTCGCGCGGGGGGACGTCAGCGCGGCCGACGCGACGCAGCGCATGGAGGAGGTCCGTCGCAGCGCGGGCGGCAGCGTCCTCAACAGCCAGTCGCAGACGGCCTCTTCGGGCGCGTCGTCCCAGACGCCCGTCAAGCGGGTGGTCCGCGAGATCCAGGCTCTGCTGCGTTCCGTCTCCGACGCCGCGGACATCCTCGACGCCTCCTCCGCTCTCGCGTCCACTCATCCGGAGCTGGCAGAGTTCCTCCGGGTGTACGGGGCGGGGCGCACCGCGGACGCCGTCAAGCACTACGAGTCGCATCAGAACTGACGCGAGCAGAGGGCACAGGGGGACACGGCGTCATGGGTGAGGTCTTCGCCGGACGGTACGAGCTGGCCGACCCGATCGGGCGCGGAGGGGTCGGTGCGGTGTGGCGCGCCTGGGACCGGCGCCGCAAGCGCTACGTGGCCGCCAAGGTGCTCCAGCAGAGCGACGCCCATTCCCTGCTGCGGTTCGTACGCGAACAGGCCCTGCGCATCGACCATCCGCACGTGCTGGCACCGGCCAGCTGGGCCGCCGACGACGACAAGGTCCTCTTCACCATGGACCTCGTGGCGGGAGGCTCGCTCTCCCATCTCATCGGCGACTACGGGCCGTTGCCGCCGAGCTTCGTGTGCACGCTCCTGGACCAGCTGCTGGCCGGGTTGACGGCAGTGCACGCCGAGGATGTGGTGCACCGCGACATCAAGCCCGCCAACATCCTGCTGGAGCCCACCGGCAGGGGCCGGCCGCATCTGCGGTTGTCGGACTTCGGCATCTCCATGCGGAAGGGCGAGCCGCGGCTGACCGAGACGAACTTCGTCGTGGGCACACCGGGTTACTTCGCGCCGGAGCAACTGATGGGCGCCGAGCCGGACTTCACCGCGGATCTGTACGCGGTGGGGCTCGTCGGGCTGTATCTGCTGACCGGGCACAAGCCCGACTCGCTGGAGATGGTGGCCCGTTACGAGCACGGCGTTCCTCCGGCGCCGGACCGCGTTCCGGAGCCCCTGTGGCAGGTGCTGGGCCAGCTGCTCCAGCCGGACCCGCAGTACCGCTTCCGCACGGCGACGGGCGCGCGCAAGGCCCTCGCGGGCGCGGCGGAGATGCTGGCTCCCGACGCGACGGCCGAGCAGGAGACCGTCGAGGTCTTCGACCATCTCGGGCCGCTGCCGCAGGGCTTCGGACCGGACGGCCCGCTCGCAAGCGGCAACTCCGCGGACCCGGTGACGGGCGCCGGCGGCGCTTCGGACTCTCCCGCCGCTCCGGCTCCGGCCGCCGCCGCGATCTCTCCGTCGGCCACCGGCAGCTTCCATCTCGCGCCCCCGCAGGGCGGGTTCGGCTCTCCTGAGCAGCCCCGGACACCGCCGGCTCCGGGCCACGCGACCACGCATGCGTCCTCACCCGCGGCGTCCGCGCCACCCGCGTCAGCTCCGTACGGGAGCGCGCCCGCGCCCTACGGTGCGGTGCCGCAGCAGACGGCAGGTGCGGCACCGTACGCGCGGACGGCGGGTACTGCCCCCGCGGGCGCACCGGCGCGCAGACCGGGACCGCCCCCGAAGGTGGCGATCCCGGTCCTGGTCGTCGCGCTGATCTGTCTCACCGTCGGCGTCTGGGCGCTGATCGCCGCCTGACCCGGTCCGCTCGCCGATGAGCGGTCCGGGGCGGTTCGGGGGTCCTCCGGCCGCCGGTCACGGCGGTTTCTGTCCCCGCCGGCCCGGACGACCTAGTACCGCTGTTGCGGCGGCCCGTGCCCGTGGCCCTGTTCGGGGCCGTATCCCTGGCTGTATCCCTGGCCCTGCTGCTGTGGCCGGAGCGGCACCGTGCCCGACTGCCCGCCCTGGCCGGGGAAGCCGCCGGACATCCCGGGTCCCGGCGGCGGCACGGCACCAGGGCCCGCGGCCGTGCGCCGCCGCGCCGTCAGCGTCCACACCGCCAGCACGAGGATCAGCACCACACCCGCGCCGATGCCGGCGTAGGCCACGAGCTTGAGGGTCCCGCTGCGCTCCGCGTCCGCCGCGCTCTGGCCCTTCTCCGCCTGTGCCTTGTCGTCCTCGCTGACGCCGAACCCGGCGGCCGCGGCGTCCCCCGCGTACCGGGGTCCGGCCTCGGCCTTGCCGGTGACGTCGACGCGCAAGGTCAGCGGTGCGGTCGACTTGAAGTAGCCGGACAGCTTCGGCGACACCGTCACTGCCAGGTAGTGCCAACCGGCCACGCACGGCGTGTTGTTGGAGTAGGCGAAACGGCGCCCGTAGTCCACAGGCTGTGTGTGGACCGCGGCCTGCGCCGACTTGTCGGGGGTGTACGTGACGAACTGGTCCGCGTCGAACTGCCCCCGCGCCGGGTTGTAGGCCGTGACGCCGAGCCCGTCGTAGATCGTCGGCGGGTACTCGCCGGGCGAGCCCGCGCTGCCCAGTTCCACCGCGGCGTTCAGACGCTGCCCCCAATCGACCGGCACCCGGTAGAAGCGGGTCTCACCGGGCCGGATGCGGTCCTTCCACTGCCCTTTCGAGACGGCTCCTGCGTCGTTGAAGCCGCTGCCGCCGTGTGCCCGCTTCTTCTCGCCGCCGGTGACGGGCTCGGGTGTCTCCTCGGGCGTTGCCGCGTTGTCGTTCGGGGCGCCCGGCAGGGCGTCGAGGCCGCCCTTCAGGCCCGGCTCCGCCATGAAGCGGATCTCCAGCGGCCAGCGCGCCGGGTCCGAGGTCGCCGGGCCCTCGCGTTCGACGGAGAAGAGATACGGGCCCGCCTTCTGGCATTCGTCGTTGGCGCCGATGATCCGCGTCGCGTAGCTCGCGATCGGGTAGGCGGAGCCCTCGGCGCTGAACTGCGGCTGGGTCGCGCCGTTGCAGGCGCTTCCGTCGACGTTCTCCAGTCCGATCTTCAGGCCCTCGCCGATGTCCTTCACGCGCGAGCCCGGTTCGGGTGCGGCGACCGCGGAGATGAAGGCGCTGGATTTCGCGTCCAGTTCGACGCGGTAGTACCTCTTCTCGCCGCGGCCTATGGAGTCGGTGTACGTCGCCGGCGCGATCTTGGGTGCGTCGCCGCTGCTGGCCGTGCCCTTGATCTTCTTGGCTTCGTCGGCCTGCTGGTACGCCGGTACGTCTCCGGCGGCGCCGTCCGAGGGCGCGGCTGACGCCTGCCCCGGCAGGGCTGCCGCCAGGCACAGTGCCCCTGCCACGGCTGCCACAGGTACGGCGGCCCGCCGCCTCGTCCTGCCGTTACTGTCACGTCGCGCTGCGCTGCCGCAGCGCTGCGCGCTGCCGATTCGCCCTGGTCGCCGCGTCACCACGCGTTCCCCCTCATCGCTTCCGCCCCGCCGTCTCCACTGCCACTGCCACTGCCTCCACTGCCACTGCCTCCGGCGCCTCTGTCTCCTGGGGGACCGCTTCCGCGGCGCGCCGCCACGAACCACCAGGCGAGCCCGGCCAGGAGCAGCAGCCCCACTCCACCGGCGACCGCCGCCACGACCAGCGCCCCGCTGCCTCCCGCGCCGTCCCCCGCGGCACCGCCCGCACCGCTGCCCTTGCCGTCGGACGCCGGGTCCGCCGGAGACGCCTTCAACGCCGGGGCGTTGTGCTGCGGTCCCGCCTTGGCCTCGCCCTTGACGTCGACGCGCAGCGTCACCCCGATGTCGGGATTCTCCGCGATGCGCGAGGCGTTGGCGCCGAGCGTGACCGCGATGTAGTAGTCGCCGTCGGTGTGGACGGGAACGACGTGCGTACCGCTCTCGAAGCGGTTCGTCCAGGAGACCGGAACGGTACCGCCCGAGACCTTGCCCGGATCGCCGTCGTAGGAGGACCGCGTGGTCAGTTCACCGGCCCCGGTGACCGGCTGCCGGTAGGGCGTGTAGGTGTCGGTGCGGCTGAAGGAGTACTCGGTGTTGTACTCCTCCACCGTCGGCTCGTTGCTGAACTCCACGTCGTAGCGCAGCTGCTGGCCCCAGCCGACCGGCACCCGGTACCAGAGCGTCTGCGACGGCAGCACCTTGTCACGCCATACGCCCTTGCCGATCCGGGCCGCGTCGTTGAAGCCGGTGCCGCCGCTCACCTTCCTCGCGTTCCCCTGGGGCAGCGTCGCGTCCTGACCGCCGGCGCCGTAGTCGGGCTCCGACCGCGCGGGTGTGGTGCCCGTCTTCAGCGGCTTCTCCGCCGCGTACATCAGCTCGAGCGGCCAGCGCGCGGAGTCGGAACGGCCGACGCTCTCACTGCTCACCCGCTCCACCGACAGCAGATAGCGTCCGGGCCCGCGGTCGCAACGTCCGCTCGAACCCGCGTCGCCCGGGATGCGGCTGACTCCGGCGACGAGCGGCACTCCTCCCTCGTCCTGCCCGAAGCGCTCGGTGCTCGACTGGCAGCTGCTCGCGGACGGTCCCGGCGGGGTCAACTCCGTTTGCAGACCGTCCAGATCGTCCACCACGGAGCCCGGCTTGGGCACCGCCGTGGCGGCGAAGTCGGCGGTACGGGCACCGTCCATGCGCACCGCGTACCAGCGCTTCTCACCCGGCCCGATGGTGTCCAGGTACTGGCCCGAGGCGCTGCCGAGCTTCGTCGCATCGCCGGACTCCGCTCCGCCGTCGATCTTCTTGCCCTTGAGCCGGTACCCGTCCACCGAGAGCCGGCCGGCACGCTGCAGTTGACGGGCGAGAGCATCGGCGTCCGGGGCGTCGTAGTACGTGCCGTTGCCCGCGCCTGCCACGCACTCCAGCTGCTCGCGGGCCTTGCCGCGCACCTTGAAGCCGATCGCGTCGATCCGCAGGTCGATGCCCTGCTTGCCCAACTCCCGTGCCACCTCGCACGGTTCGGGGTCGCCGCAATTGTCCTCACCGTCCGAGATCAGCACGATCGTGCGCTGGCCCGTCGCGCCGTCGGGAACCTCCGGGAGGTCCTCGGCGGCCTTGCGCAGCGAATGACCGATGGGCGTGTCCCCCTTGGGCCGCACCTTCGCGACCGCGTCCTTGATCCCGGACCGGTCCAGCGGACGCACGGACTGAGCGAGCCGGGAGTCGGTGCAGCCCTTCTGCTTCTGCGAACCGTAGAGCCGCAGCCCGGTCGGATAGCCGTCCGGCAGGCTGTCGACGACGGTGCCGACGGCCTTGCGTGCGGACGCGATGCGCGTGCTTCCCGAGCCGTCGTCGTCCGCCATGGAGCCCGACGAGTCCAGCAGCATGACCATCGAACTGTTGCCGTCTGCAACGCCTGCAACTGCGTCCGTCGACTCCGCCGCGGCCGGTGCGGCAAGGATCAGTGCGCACAGCGCTCCGATCGCCGTCCCACCCGACGCCAGGCACTTCGCCCGGCCGGCGCCCCACTGTGATCCCATGTGTCCCCCGCCCCCCTCGCACGCGGGCGTGCCCGCCACATCTTTGCGCGAGACACTATTGCTTTGCTTAAGCACACTACAAGGGGTGGTCCGTCACAGAACGGCAACGCCCTGCCGGCCCTCCCGGCCGCTCGTCGCCGGCGTCCCGCACCGCTCCCGCACCGCTCACGCACGCAAGGAGGCCCCGACCGCCTGTGCGGTCAGGGCCTCACTGCGCGAACGTCGTGGTTTCACACACCCGAACCTGCTGGCACGGAGTCGGTCGCCTCCGTCCACAGATCCTGCTCGGCGCGGTCCGCCTGGATCTGGCGGTACACGAGGAGCCCGCCGATGGCGGCCAGTGCGACCAGGAGAAGCTTCTTCACCGCGCTACCTCGTCCTTCTGAGAGACGTTGGGACCATCTGGCGCCCGATGATACCCAACCGGCTCCCGCCACCGCGGAGTCCGCCCCGACGGGGGACGGCCTCCGTTCCGCGGCCCGCACACACCCGTACAGGCGGACCTGGCGCGCGGATTCAGCGCGACGAAGACCTCATTCCCACACGTCATTCCCACACGTCGGCCTTCCCGCCCCGCCATTCGATCAGCACCGGGTCGTCGAGACGCACCTGGTCGGGGTCGAGCCCCGCCTCGCGCAGGATCCCGACCAGATCCGCGATGCCGCGGGCGAATCCGAGATCGTCCCCATCGACTCTGTCAGCGGTGATACGGCGCCCACCCGTGGGGGCGGGCGGATGCACGACGATCGACGCAGTCATAGCCAAAAGAGTGCGACGGTTCCGCAGCCACCGCATCTCGAACCGGTCACTCATGGTGCGGCCTTCAACACACAGTGCCATACGTGCCGATGAGCGTCCCCGGCGTCCTACGTTGAGAGCCGAACCCCGAGAGGATCCGCCACCGTGACCGACTTCCCCGGCTTCCCCGACCGGCCGCTGCTGATCGGCACCCGCAGCTCACCCATGGCGCTCGTCCAGGCCGGCCATGTCGCGGACCTCCTCGGGCGGGTCGTCCCCGGCCTGACCACACGTACCGTGCCGACCACCACGTCCGGCGACACCTGGCCGGGCTCCCTCACACAGGCCGGCGGCAAGGGGCTGTTCGTCAAGGGCATCGACCAGCAACTGCAGCGCGGCGAGATCGATGTGGCCGTCCACTGCCTGAAGGACGTCCCCGGCGACCAGCCTCTGCCGAAGGGCCTCGTCATCGCCGCGACGCCGCCGCGCTCCGACGTGCACGACGTGCTCCTCGTGCCCGCCGGTTCACCGGTGAACTCCCTCGCGGACCTCCCCGCCGGCGCGGCAATCGCCACCAGCGCAGTGCGCCGCAGGGCCCAACTCCTCGCCCTGCGGCCCGACCTACGCATGCTGGACGTCCGCGGCGCGGTCGCCACACGGCTGGAGAAGCTGGACGGGCAGCGTGGCGGTCTCGAAGCGGACGCGATGGTGCTGGCCGAAGCGGGGCTCGAACGACTCGGCCTCACCGACCGCATCCGCCGCCGGTTCCCGCTCGACGAAGTGCTGCCGGCGGTCGGGGCGGGAGTGCTGGCGCTGCAGTGCCGACGGGACGACGAGGCCGTCGCCGCGCTGCTCCACCGCATCGACGACCCACGTACACACGCGGAAGCCACCGCCGAACGCTCGATGCTCCGCGGCCTGCACGGCCACTGCAACTCGCCTGTCGCCGCGCACTGCGTGACGGATGCGGAAGGCCAACTCGGCCTTCGCGGCACGGTGTTCACCCTCGACGGCACCCGCACGGTCCGCGCTCACCTGCACGCCCCCTCCGCCGCACACGCCGCGGAACTGGGCACCCGCGTCTGCGCCGAACTGCTCG
Source organism: Streptomyces sp. TAA486 (assembly GCF_000426165.1). NCBI lineage: Bacteria > Bacillati > Actinomycetota > Actinomycetes > Kitasatosporales > Streptomycetaceae > Streptomyces > Streptomyces sp. TAA486. The sequence goes on from NZ_KE384503.1 coordinate 271,282, forward strand.
ACCAAGGCGCACGCGCCATCATCGACGCGACGACCGTGAACCCCGACCCCACGGGAAATCACCGAGCCCGCGGAGACTCCGGGCCGCAGCCGTGACCCTCGAATCCGTACGGGTCAATGGAGCGTGGGCCGGTAGATGACTTCCTGGACGTGACCGTCGAGCGTCCGCGTCTCCATCAGTTCCAGGTCGAAATCGGCCGCACCACGGAAGATCGGGTCCAGCCCGTTGCGACCGGTGATGACGGGGAAGAGCGTCACCTGCACGCGGGCGACCAGGCCCGCGGCCATCAGCGCCCGGTTCAACGACAGGCTGCCGTGCGAGCGCAACGGCACCTCGGACTCCTCCTTGAGCCGGGCGACGACGTCGACGGCGTCACCGCTCACGAGGGTCCCGTCCGGCCAGTCGAGGGGGCCTTCCACCGCCGTCGACACCACCGTTGCCGGCAGGTTCCTCATCCGCGTGACCCACGGGTCACGCACGTCGGACTCCTCGGTGCTCTCGGCCAGCATCCGCTGGAAAGCCCGGTAGGTGTTGGCCCCGAAGACGATCCGCTGCTCCGCGTCGTACAAGGCACGGCGGCGTTCGAGCAACTCTGGGCCCTGCTTGCCCCAGTAGCCGGTCCAGTCGCCGCCGGCTGCGCCGTAGCCGTCGAGGCTGGAGAAGACGTCGACGGTGTAGGTGACGGTCATGGCGTTCCCCTCGAGTGCGGTTGGTCCGTGTGAGTACAGGCCAGGACCACCGCGATACTCATCGCCGCCGGAACGGGCCACATGAGCCGCAGACGCAGCGGGAAGCCCGCGGGCTCGTGCTCACGACCTGAGGACGGAGCCTCTGACGGTCATACCGGTTGTTCGGGTAGGCCCGGGGTCTCTTGATGGTCTGGGGCGTCTGCTGTGGTTGCTGTATCCGGCTGCTGCACAGCTCGCGGATCGTTGCGCACCCGGGCGAGGTTGTTGCGGGCGGAAAGGGTGTCCGGGTGCTCCTCACCGAGCAGCCGCCCGCGATCGGCCAGCACCCGCTCACACAGGTCGACGGCCTCCTGAATCCGCCCGGTGTCGGCGTAGGAGAGGGCGAGATTGTTCCGGGCGGAAAGGGTGTTGGGGTGTTCGTCGCCGAGCAGCCGCTCGTAGTCGGCCAGCACCCGCTCACGGATCTCGAGGGCGTCCTGGACCCGTCCGGCGTCGCCGTAGCAGTTGGCGAGATTGTTCCGGACAGAAAGGGTGTCCAGGTGGTCGTCAACGAGTAACCGCTCCCGATCGGCCAGCACCCGCTCGCACAGATCCAGGGCTTCCGGGACGCGCCCGGCGTCGCGGTAGGAGCTGGCGAGATTGTTCCGGGCGGAAAGGGTGTCCGGGTGCTCCTCACCGAGCAGCCGCTCGCGATCGGCCAGCACCCGCTCACACAGGTCGACGCCCTCCTGAATCCGCCCGGCGTAGCCGTAGGAGAGGGCGAGGTTGTTCCGGGCGTCGAGGGAGTAGGGGTGGTCCTCACCGAGCAGCCGCTCGTAGTCGGCCAGCACCCGCTCGCACAGGTCGACGGCCTCCTGGACGCGCCCGGCGTCGCTGTAGGAGAGGGCGAGGTTGTTCCGAGCGGAAAGGGTGTGGAGGTGGTCGTCACCGAGCAGCCGCTCGCGGTCGGCCAGCACCCGCTCACGGATTTCGAGAGCGTCCTGGACCCGTCCCGCGTCGCCGTAGGAGAGGGCGAGATTGTTGCGGGCGATGAGTGTGAAGGGGTGGTCCTCACCGTGTAACCGCTCGTAGTCGGCCAGCAGCTCCTCGCACTGGTCGAGCGCGTCCTGGACCCGTCCGGCGTCACGGTAGGAGTGGGTGAGGTTGACGCGGGCCGTGAGGGTGTCGGGGTCGTCGGGACCATGGATCTCGATGCTGCGCTCGACGGTCCTCCGGTCGTACTCAAGTGCCTGGTTGTAGAGGCCGGCTGCTCTGAGACTGCTGCTGACGCGGTGAACACACGGGTGGGTCGTGGGTTGCCACAGGGCCGGGCGGGTGTGCTGGTCGAGCTGCACGGTGCTGGCGCGCAGGTCCGCCGAAAGCTCTCTGTCGTGGTGGTCGAGGTCGGGCCAGAGGTGCAGGAGTGCGTCCGCCGCGGCTTTGGCGGTTGCGGGCAGGCACTTTGCCGGGATCGTCTCGCGTACGGCGCGGGCGGTCAGCGCATGGATGCGAACGGGCGCTTCGGCGGTGTCCTGCGTGATGAGTGCGTAAGTGCGCAGGAGGTCCAAGGCATCGTGGATCTCCTGCTCGGTCACTGGCGGATGGTGCTGTCGCAGCAGGCGGCGGTGGCCGGGGCGTGCCGTGCGCAAGTACCGCATCGCGGGGGGTGTGGTCCACAGATCGGCGGGGTGGCCGAGGAGGTCCAAGAGGGAGACCAGTTCCAGCAGCGGCCGCGCCAGGCGGCTGGTGTCGGTGGCCCGTACCTCGGTGAGAGAGAGCAGGAGTGCCGTGGTGACGGGGCGTCCGTAGCCCTCGGTGTCGGCGGTGGGCGGGAGCAGGTCGCCGACCCGGTTACCGGCGTCGCGGAAGAGCGTCAAGTAGTCGCCGACGGTGCGCCGTTTGTTGATCACGTAGGCGGCGGCGTGGCCGAGAGCGAGGGGCAAATGGCCAAGTTCGGCGGCGAGTTGGTCGGCGTGCTCCGGGTCGTAGAGGTGGGGGTGGCCGGCGTCGGTGAGGCGGCCGCGCAGATAGGAGCGGGCCTCCTCCGGTGAGTAGAGGTCCACGTCGAGGAGTTTGCGGCCCTGGCCGCTGAGCAGGGCGTCGCGTCGGCGGGTGGTGGCCAGAACCCAGCCGTTGTGGTTGCCGTCAGGCCACCACGCATGCACCGCTTCCGGGTGGGTGATGTCGTCCAGCACGACGAGCCACCGCCGAGGGGTGGACGCCAGCCATGCCAGGAACGCCTGCGCCGCAGCGGCGCTGTCCTCCGATGTGCTTCCCGGCAGCTGCAGCGTCGCGGCGGTCTCCGCGTAGGCGGCGATGATCTGGTCGGGCTCGGTGGCGTTCACCCACACCAGCAGATCCAGCCCTTGACCTTCCGTTCGTTCCAGGTCGCGCGCCTCTCGCGCGAGTGAGGCCGCGAGTTGGCTCTTGCCGACGCCACCGTCCCCCGTGAGGACTTGTGAGAGGGCCGTTCCGCTGCCGCCGGCGCGGGCTCGTGCGACCGTGTCCCGGGTGGCGGTGCGTGGCTGGAAGGCGGCCGCGAGCGGCGGAACCCTCCCCACCCGCACCGGCCACTCCACCTCCGGCCTCGGCGCAGGCGGGATGTGCACATGCACGTCACCCGCGCCCTGAACGACGTCACGTCCGGCCTGCGCGCTCTGCCGTGTGCGGCGTTTCCCCGAACTCTCCACTGCTGCCGGTCCCCCCGTTCAGGCGCGGTTGCCGCCCACCTGATCGATGTCACCACCACCGCGCGCCTTCTGCCGCACGTCCTCCCGCCCCGGTCGGCGTCGTGACGCGGCACCCTCACCGTGATCGCCGCCCGTCTGCGTCACGCTGCCCCGGCCTCGCGCGGACTGCCGCACCCGGCGAACCGCGGAGCCGCCTGCCGGTGACGTACCGGCCTGGGACGCCCACGAACCCAGCGCGGCGAGAACCCCCGCGGCGACCACGCCCGCCACCGGACCGATCACCTCCCACGGGTCATCACCAGCGTCGGACAGCAGGGCCCAGGGAACCGCCACAGCGAAGAACCCCAAGGTCGAGCCGGCCACCGCCGCCAGCCACCGCAACACAGCCCGAGCCTGCACACCCGCCCCCGCCCGACACCGGCAACACCCGCTGAAACACTTCATGTTCGCACGCACCGCCCCGCGCACACCGGGACAAGCCGGAAACAGGGCACTGACCGCGAGGGCCCGTCTCGGGCGCGGTGACCGCAGGCTCGACCGCCGGACCGAGCCTCCACGATCTTGAACCGGCCCGGCAGCGACCGCACTTGCGCTCGCCGGCTGATCCCGCCGTGGATGCCGGCCCCGGACGTCAAAAGAGGACCTACTTCCGGAAGCAGGTCCTCTTCGCGCTGGCGGGGCTAACAGGACTTGAACCTCATCCTTATCAGGTCGGTCAATCGAGGGTACCGGTGCTGGCGGCTACCCCTTCTCCTGCTGGTAGGAGGGTTGTTGACGTCTGGTCGCAGCTGCCGAGATCTGCCCCTGTTGTTGTCAGCTGGCGTTGTCAGTGACGTCATCCCTGCGGCACGGTTCCACATGGAACCCTTCTGAGCCTTAGCGGTGGATAGCTCCGACATCTACGGTCGCAGGGTCACGCGAGCGACGAGAAGACCACGTAGGCCCCCGACTCGGTCAGGGTGGCCGAGTCGGGACCCTACGTCGTGAACCACCGTCAGCTCACGGACTCAACACGCCAGCCCTCTTGCCAGACGAGTCACACGGACCCAATTCCGCGAGAACGGGCGATTTGATCATAGGGGCTTCGCGGGCGACTGGGATTCTGACACACGCGGCGGTAGGAAGCTCCTGACTCAGCAGCTCCCGATTCGGCCGAGGCGACCGAATCGGGAGCACACCGCGAGTCACTCACGCAATTTGTGGTCACTATGCGCAGGTTGATCATAGGTCGCTGCTGACCTGCTGGGTTCATCGACACGCAAAGGTCACTGGAGCGAAACCTGACGCCTAGTCAGACAATGGCGGCGTGTTGGGCTGAAATGACACTCCTTTCGTGAATAGCTACTGCTATTCCTTGCGCGATCCTACGGATCGCGCTCAGTGCACTCGAAGTGGAGAAGTCATGCGCATGTTTCGCGGGGCTGCCGTAGTAGCCGCCATTCTCGGTAGCGTCGGCATGGTCGGTGCCGGTGTCGCGTCCGCCGGCGGATGGGAGCACACGCAGCTCCCGAACGTCACCTGCACCCAGTCGAACGGTGACACCGAAGGCGACGTCGACGCCCCCGCCCTCGCCGCACTGACCGGCGGCGGCGGCAGCGCCGACTCCCGCAACCTGCAGAACAACTGCGGCGTCGGCATCATCGGCAACGACCAGAGCTCCGGTGACGCCACCGGCGGAGACTCGACCCCCGCCGCTGCGTGACCTGCTAGTAGCGGCAACAGCTGAAACGCTGTAGCAACTCCCGGGCAACCGCGGGCTTTTACAGGGCCGACAGCCAAGTAGGCCCCGCTCGCGCCAGGTCGGCGTAACGGCTTTGGGCGGGAGCTGCCATGGGGCGAGAGATCGGGGGCTCGTAAGCTTCCCGCGACCCGGGCAGCTCCTAGCCTGCCCGCCATAGCCCGAAGTGAGCCCCCGATCTTCGAGGCTCGCCCCATGGTGGCTGCCTAAAGCCGTGGAGCCGACCGCCCCGCCATGACGGTGCCTCTCAGCAACCCCCCGCACTGCGGGCGGCCGACGGCCGGGCCGCGCCGGGCGAAGACAGGTGCGCGGCCCGAAGTCGTCGGGCCGCCTGCCCGCGCCCTGCGCGGGCCCTTGAGCAGATCGTCAAGCCGAACCGAGAGCACAACACCTACCTGAAGTATGAGTCCAAGATTCGGCTCTACGCGGCCTGTGTGCTCGTCCTCGTGCTGGGGCTACGGCGCAGTGAAGTCCTGGGCCTGCGCTGGCAGGACATCGACTTCGACAACCAGCCCTTCACCCCGGTCAAGCAGGTGCAACGGGAGGACGGTGGCTTGGTGCTCAAGGATCTTAAGACGGAGTCCTCCCAAGCGGTGCTGACGCTGCAACGGCGGCATGATCGAGCCGCGAGGCTTCTCACGGAGCTTCGAAGCTCTCGTCAAGCGCGCCAAGGTGCGCCCGGTGACCGTCAGGCTTGCTCGGCACACCTGCGGAACGCTGCTGGGCTTCCTGAAGGTGCATCCCAAGGTGGCTCAGGCGATTCTCCGGCACAGCCAGATCAGCATGACCATGGACGTCTACACACACGTTGTGGACGATGACCAGCGGGATGCTGCGACGCTGCTTGCCGACCTGCTGAGGGATGATCGTCCGGCCGGTTGATGTCAATTGGTGATGTCAAAGGCCAGTGCTGGATATCCAACACTGGCCTTTTCACTGGTGGGGCTAGGAGGACTTGAACCTCCGGCCTCATCCTTATCAGGGATGCGCTCTAACCATCTGAGCTATAGCCCCTCGCTGCACCGAAAGGTTAGCGCACTTCACCCACGTGCCCAAATCCGTTCAGAGGCCCGATCCTGCTGCTCACTCGTCCTCGGCGAGGGTGACCTCGACGCCTCCGACGAAGCCCGCGGACAGGTTGTAGATGAAGGCACCCAGCGTCGCCAGAGCCGTGGCCAGCACCACGTCGATAGCGGCGATCACCGACGTGAACAGCAGCACCCGCGGCAGCGACAGGAACGACTCCACGTCGAATCCGCCGTCGCCGGACTGCGTCGCCTGGCTGACCGTGCCGGAGATGGCGGAGAAGACGCCCATCGCGTTCATCACCATCCACAGCACTGCCACGGCCACGATGGTGCACACGCCCAGCGCTATCGACAGCAGGAAGCTGACCTTCATGACCGACCACGGGTCGGCCTTGGCCACGCGCAGCCTCGCCTTGCGGGTGCGCGGCACCGTGCGGGCCCCCGTGCGGGGCCTGCGAACGGTGCTCGCGGAGCCACCCATACCGAAAGCGGTGCCGGCCTCCGTGGCGGTGCCCGAACCGTGCTGCTGCCCGCCGGCCGTCGACCCCGCGGCCGTGCCTGCGTTCGTACCCGCCGTCGGCGGATTCACCGGCGGGGCGGGGTACGCCTGCGGCGGACGGTGCGGCTGCGCCTGAGGCAGAGGCTGCGACTCCTGCGGCGGCTGCTGTCGCGGCTCGGCCTCCTGATGCGCATGGGGCTGCGGCTGAGCACCACTCACGCGTTACTCCTCGTCGTCCGGCTCGCTCGACGTGGCAGCCGGCTCCTCACCCAGCAATCCGCCGGGCTCGACAGCCGCCTCCACTTCCTCGGCCTCGCGACCGGCCTCGGCGTTACGAGCAACACCGACCACCGCGTCCCGCTTGCCCAGGTTGATCAGTTGGACGCCCATCGTGTCACGGCCCGTCTCCCTGACCCCACTCACACGTGTACGGATCACACCGCCACCGAGCGTGATGGCGAGGATCTCGTCGCTCTCCTCCACCACCAGCGCACCGACCAGCGAACCGCGGTCCTCCACGATCTTGGCGGCCTTGATGCCCAGACCGCCGCGGCCTTGCACGCGGTAGTCGTCGACATCGGTCCGCTTCGCATAACCGCCGTCCGTGGCGGTGAAGACGAACGTACCCGCACGAACGACGTTCATCGAGAGCAGTTCGTCACCTTCACGGAAACTCATGCCCTTCACACCAGAAGTCGCACGTCCCATGGGCCTCAGAGCCTCGTCGGTCGCGGTGAAGCGGATCGACTGGGCCTTGCGGCTCACCAGCAGCAGATCGTCCTCGGGGGAGACCAGTTCCGCGCCGATCAGCTCGTCGTCGCGTCCGTCCTCCATCTGCCGCAGGTTGATCGCGATGACACCGCCGGAACGCGGGGAGTCGTAGTCCTTCAGCGGAGTCTTCTTCACCAGGCCCGACTTGGTGGCCAGCACCAGATACGGCACCGCCTCGTAGTCCCGGATCGCGATCATCTCCGCGATCTTCTCGTCCGGCTGGAACGCGAGGAGATTCGCGACGTGCTGACCGCGCGCATCCCGGCTCGCATCAGGCAGTTCGTAGGCCTTCGCACGGTAGACACGGCCCTTGTTCGTGAAGAACAGCAGCCAGTGGTGCGTCGTCGAGACGAAGAAGTGGTCGACGATGTCGTCCTCTTTGAGCTTCGTGCCCCGCACGCCCTTGCCGCCGCGCTTCTGCGCCCGGTAGTCGCCCGTCTTCGTCCGCTTCACATAGCCGCCACGCGTGATCGTGACGACGATGTCCTCCTCTGCGATCAGGTCCTCGATGGACATGTCGCCCTCGAAGGGGATCACCGTGGTGCGGCGCTCGTCGCCGAACTTCTCCACGACCGCGGTGAGTTCCTCGCCGATGATCTGCCGCTGACGCTCGGGCGAGGCCAGGATCGCCTTGTACTGGTTGATCTTCGCCTGCAGTTCGTCGTGCTCGGCGGTGATCTTCTGACGCTCCAGGGCCGCCAGTCGCCGCAGCTGCATCTCGAGGATCGCGTTGGCCTGGATCTCGTCGATCTCCAGCAGACCCATCAGGCCGCCGCGCGCGTCCTCGACGGTCTGGCTGCGCCGGATCAGCGCGATGACCTCGTCGATCGCGTCGAGCGCCTTCAGCAGACCACGCAGAATGTGGGCCCGCTCCTCGGCCTTGCGCAGCCGGAAACGCGTCCTGCGGACGACGACATCGATCTGGTGCGTCACCCAGTGCCGGATGAAGGCGTCCAGCGACAGCGTGCGCGGCACGCCCTCCACCAGCGCCAGCATGTTCGCACCGAAGTTCGTCTGCAGATCGGTGTGCTTGTAGAGGTTGTTCAGCACGACCTTCGCGACAGCGTCCCGCTTGAGGACGATCACCAGCCGCTGACCCGTACGCGAGGACGTCTCGTCCCGCACGTCCGCGATGCCGCCGACCCGGCCGTCCTTCACCAGCTCGGCGATCTTCAGCGCGAGATTGTCCGGGTTGACCTGATACGGAAGCTCGGTCACCACCAGGCACTGGCGGCCCTGCAGCTCCTCGACCTCCACCACTGCGCGCATCGGGATCGAGCCGCGTCCGGTCCGGTAGGCCTCCTCGATGCCCTTGCGCCCGACGATCAGCGCGCCCGTCGGGAAGTCCGGGCCCTTGATGCGCTCCATGAGCGCATCAAGCAGTTCCTCGTTGGAGGCGTCCGGGTGCTCCAGGTACCACTGCGCGCCGGAGGCGACCTCACGCAGATTGTGCGGCGGGATATTCGTCGCCATGCCGACCGCGATGCCCGCACTGCCGTTGATCAGCAGGTTCGGGAAGCGCGCCGGCAGAACCGTCGGCTCCTGGTTGCGGCCGTCGTAGTTGTCCTGGAAGTCGACCGTCTGCTCGTCGATGTCCCGCAGCATCTCCATCGAGAGCTGCGTCATCTTGCACTCGGTGTACCGCATGGCCGCCGCCGGGTCGTTGCCCGGCGAACCGAAGTTGCCGTTCGAGTCCACCAACGGCATGCGCATCGACCAGGTCTGGGCGAGGCGCACGAGCGCGTCGTAGATCGAGGAGTCACCGTGCGGGTGGTACGTGCCCATCACGTCACCGACGACGCGGGCGCACTTGTAGAAGCCCTTCTCCGGCCGGTAGCCGCCGTCGTACATCGCGTACAGCACGCGCCGGTGCACCGGCTTCAGACCGTCGCGGATGTCCGGCAGCGCACGCGAGACGATCACGCTCATCGCGTAGTCGAGATACGAGCGCTGCATCTCGGTCTCGAGGCTCACGGGATCGACGCGCGAGGCCGTGCCCTCGATCTGCACCGGAGCGGGGTCTCCGGCGACGACCGGCTCGACGCCGTCGCCCTCAGGGGTGTCAGGGGTGGGGGAAATCTCGTCGGCCATTGCTCAGCTCAAGTCCTTCAGTGTGTGGTGCGCGCCGGACTCCGCGACGGGATACCTGCCTGCGGCGCTACGGCGGGCGACTGGCTCAGATGTCGAGGCTCAAATGTCCAGGAAGCGGACGTCCTTGGCGTTGCGCTGAATGAACGAGCGCCTGGCTTCCACGTCCTCGCCCATGAGGATCGAGAACAGGTCGTCCGCGGCCGCGGCATCGTCCAGCGTCACCTGGCGCAGCACCCGGTGATCGGAGTCCATGGTGGTGATGCGCAGCTCCTCGGCGTTCATCTCGCCCAGACCCTTGAACCGCTGGATCGAGTCGTCCTTGATCCGCTTGCCCTGCTCACGGCCGAGCTGGATGAGGCTGTCGCGCTCACGGTCGGAATAGGCGTACTGGTGCTCGTCGCGACCCCACTTGACCTTGTACAGCGGCGGCTGCGAGAGGAAGACATGCCCCGCCTCCACCAGTGGACGCATGAAGCGGAACAGCAGCGTCAGAAGCAGCGTGTTGATGTGCTGGCCGTCGACATCGGCGTCGGCCATCAGAATGATCTTCTGGTAGCGCAGCTTCGCGATGTCGAAGTCCTCGTGGATGCCGGTACCGAACGCCGAGATCAGCGCCTGCACCTCCGCGTTCTGCAGCACCTTGTCGATCCGCGCCTTCTCGACGTTGAGGATCTTGCCGCGGATCGGGAGGATCGCCTGGAACTCGGGGTTGCGGCCAGACTTGGCCGAACCGCCGGCCGAGTCGCCCTCCACGATGAAGATCTCGCACTTCGCCGGGTCGTTCGACTGGCAGTCGCTCAGCTTGCCCGGCAGCGACGCCGTCTCCAACAGGCCCTTGCGGCGGGTGAGATCGCGCGCCTTGCGCGCCGCCACGCGCGCCGTTGCCGCCTGGATGCCCTTGCGGATGATGTCCGCGGCCTCGTTCGGATTGCGGTCCAGCCAGTCGCTCAGGTGCTCGTGGGTGATCTTCTGGACGAAGGTCTTCGCCTCCGTGTTGCCCAGCTTCGTCTTCGTCTGGCCCTCGAACTGCGGCTCACCCAGCTTGACGGAGATGATCGCCGTCAGGCCCTCCCTGATGTCCTCACCCGTGAGGTTGTCGTCCTTGTCGCGCAGCAGACGCTTGTCACGCGCGTACCGGTTGATCAGACCCGTCAGCGCCGCACGGAAACCCTCCTCGTGCGTACCGCCCTCATGCGTGTGGATCGTGTTGGCGAAGGAGTACACACCCTCGCTGTACTGGTTGTTCCACTGCATCGCGATCTCGACCGAGAGCAGACGCTCCTTGTCCTCGGCCTCCACGTCGATCACGGTCGGGTGCACCAACTCGCCCTTGCGGGAGTTGAGATAGCGCACGAAGTCGGAGATGCCGCCCTCGTAGTGGTAGCGGACCGAGAGCTGGTTGCCGTCCTCGTCCACATGCTCGGGACGCTCGTCCGTCAGCTCGATGGTCAGGCCCTTGTTGAGGAACGCCATCTCCTGGAAACGCCGCGAGAGCGTCTCGAACGAGTACTCCGTGCTCTCGAAGACCTCCGGGTCCGCCCAGAACGTCACGGTCGTACCCGTCTCGTCCGTGGCCTCATTGCGCTTCAGCGGAGCCGTGGGGACACCCAGCTTGTAGTCCTGCGTCCAGCGGTAGCCGTCACACTGGATCTCCACCGCCAGACGCTGCGACAGCGCGTTCACCACGGAGACGCCGACGCCGTGCAGACCGCCCGAGACCGCGTAACCGCCGCCGCCGAACTTGCCGCCCGCGTGCAGCACGGTCAGGACGACCTCCACCGCCGGCTTGCCCTCGGACGGCACGATGCCCACCGGGATCCCGCGGCCGTTGTCGACGACTCGCACCCCGCCGTCACCGAGCAGCGTCACCTTGATCGTGTCCGCGTGGCCCGCCATGGCCTCGTCAACCGCGTTGTCCACGACCTCCTGGACCAGGTGATGCAGACCCCGCTCACCGGTCGACCCGATGTACATGCCGGGGCGCTTGCGCACCGCCTCCAGGCCCTCGAGAACCGTGATCGCGCTCGCGTCGTACGACGGCTCCGCGACCGCGGACACCGGCGTCACCGGTGGACCCACCGGGGGGACCTCGGCGCCCGCGCCGTCGACGAGCGCGGCACCAGTGTCAGTGGAGTTGTTCTCGTACTCGTTGAGATCGCCGGAATCGGCCACGAAGCGCCCTTTCTGGCACAGCACAGGCCGCCTCCAGGATCAGTGGAGCGGCTGCGTCGTTCGACATGTTCCGCTACGGAGCGGTTCTCAACCAGTGTACCGGTGGCGGCAGCGCGAATGGGCGTTTGCCGGTGCCTGAGTCCGCATGTGCCGAGCTGAACTGGCGTCCGGCGACTCCCCATATGCACACCGGGGGGCCAGATCGCTCACAGGGGCGCTCAGCGCTTCGGGCTGTCAACGCTCCATCACCGTGAGCGCCGTCACGAATCACCCGTAGGTGTCCCCCGGCCCCTTGCTACCCGGTGCACGCAAAGGACCACTGCGCGTACCCGGCGCCTGCGGACCACGCACCTTCAGGAACGCCACGGTCCCCTCGCCGAGATCCTCGTTCAGACGCGCGACGAGCCTCGGGGCCAGCAGCCGCAACTGCGTCGCCCACGCCGTGGAATCACAGCGCACCGTGAGCACCCGCTCCTCCTCGTCGAACCGCTGCGGCTCGCAGTGCTGCGCCACCTCCGGCCCGACCAGCTGCGGCCAGCGGCCCATCACGCCACCCACCGCGGCCGGAACCTCCCAGCCCCGCTCCGTGATCAACCCCCGCACCGCAGACCCCAACGACAGCGGGTCACGCCCGTCACGGCCCGCGCCCGAACGCGGCACCCGCCCGCGCCGCACATCCTTCTTCTGCTGCGCCGCCGCCCCGCGCGCCCGCGCCTGCTCCTTCGCCGCACGCAGCGCCACTCGCGCCAGATCCACACCCGTCGGCTCACCGGGCTGTGGACGCTCCGCGCCCGGGGCCTGCGCATCCGCCGGACCCGGTGTCTGCTCGGACGAGGTCTCCGGGGAAGGCTCGTCGCTCATTCCGCCACGACCTCCCCGCCGGACACCGCGAACCGGGCACCCGCAAGCACCTCCGGCACGTCCTCCGGCACCGCCGCCGTCACCAGCACCTGCTCGCCGGGCGCCACCAACTCCGCCAGCCGCGCACGCCGTTGTACATCCAGCTCCGCGAAGACGTCGTCGAGGACCAGCACCGGCTCATTGCCCTCGCTCTTGAGCAGCTCGTACGAAGCCAGCCGCAACGACAGCGCCAGCGACCACGACTCACCATGGCTCGCATACCCCTTGGCCGGCAGCTCGCCCAGCTTCAGCACCAGATCGTCCCGGTGCGGGCCCACCAGCGTCACGCCGCGCTCCATCTCCGCGCGACGCGACTCCCGCAATGCCCCCAGCAGCCCCTCGTACAGCTCCGCGGGGGAGACGGCGGCGCCTCCCTCTCCGTCGTCACCGCCGGCGCGGCTGCCGTCCGCCGGGGCACCCTTGTACTCCAGGCCCACCGGACCACCGCCGGGTGCCAGACGCTCGTACGCCTTGTCCGCCAGCGGCCGCAGCGCCGATATCAGCTCCAGCCGTCGCGCGAGCCACTCGGCGCCCACACGGGCCAGATGCTCGTCCCACACGTCGAGCGTCGAAGTGTCGACGTCGCGCCCGCCGTGGCGCCGCGCCATCACCGCCGACTTCAGCAACGAGTTGCGCTGCTTCAGCACCCGGTCGTAGTCGGAACGCACCCCGGCCATGCGCGGCGAACGCGCGGTCACCAACTCGTCGAGGAATCCCCGGCGTTCACCAGGATCGCCCTTCACCAGCGACAGATCCTCCGGCGCGAACAGCACCGTCCGCACGATACCCAGCACGTCACGCGGCTTGACCTGCGAAGACCTGTTGATCCGCGCACGGTTGGCCTTGCCCGGGTTCAGCTCCAGCTCGACCAACTGCTGCCGGTCCCCCTGCCGGACCACCGCACGTACGACGGCACGCTGCGCGCCCATCCGCACCAGCGGGGCGTCCGACGAGACCCGGTGGCTGCCGAGCGACGCGAGATAGCCGACGGCCTCCACCAGGTTCGTCTTGCCCTGCCCGTTCGGCCCGACGAACGTCGTCACGCCCGGACCGAGAGACACCTCGGCCCGGGCGTACGAACGGAAGTCGGCGAGCGACAGATGCGTGACGTGCATCGGAACCGTCAACCACCCACAGGCGGAAGGACATCGGCGCCCGGAGTGTCACCGTCCACATGGGCACCGCTCGCGGAGACGGCGTGACCGCCGAACTGATTCCGAAGAGCGGCCACCATCTTCATCTGCGGCGAGTCCTTCTGCCGGGACGAGAAGCGGGCGAAGAGCGACGCCGTGATCGCCGGCAGCGGGACCGCGTGGTCGATCGCCGCGTCGACCGTCCAGCGGCCCTCGCCCGAATCGGCGGCATAGCCCCGAAGTTCGGCCAGGTGCTCGTCCGATTCCAGCGCCTTGACCGCGAGATCCAGCAGCCAGGAACGGATGACGGTGCCCTGCTGCCAGGAGCGGAAGACCTCACGCACGTCGGTGACCGAGTCGACGGCCTCCAGCAACTCCCAGCCCTCGGCGAAGGCCTGCATCATCGCGTACTCGATACCGTTGTGGACCATCTTCGCGAAGTGGCCCGCACCGACCTTGCCCGCGTGCACGGCACCGAACTCGCCGTCGGGCTTGAGGGCGTCGAAGACGGGCTGCACGCGGGCCACGTGTTCGGCGTCGCCGCCGTACATCAGCGCATAGCCGTTCTCCAGGCCCCACACGCCACCGGAGACACCGCAGTCCACGAAACCGATGCCCTTGGCGGCGAGCTCCTCCGCGTGCTGCTCGTCCTCCGTCCAGCGGGAGTTGCCGCCGTCGACGACGATGTCGCCGGGGGCGAGCAGCTCTGCCAGCTGGTCGATGGTCGTCTGCGTGGCATCGCCTGCAGGGACCATCACCCACACGACGCGCGGTCCCCCGAGCTTCGACACCAGCTCCTCGATGGTCCGCACATCCGCGACGTCCGGATTGCGGTCGTAGCCGATGACTGTATGGCCGGCCCGGCGGATGCGCTCGCGCATGTTGCCGCCCATCTTGCCGAGACCGATGAGACCGAGCTCCATCAGTGCCCCTTCTTTCACGATTCGTACCTCCGCCCGAGCCTACGCCCACAGGGTGTGTGCACACCTGTGGACAGGGGGCGCTCAGACGTTGCTGACCAGGGGCGACGGCCCGGTCGCCGGAAGGAGCCTCAGCCCGACAACCGCACGGGCATGATCAGGTACTTGTACGCGTCGTCCGCCTCGACGTCCTTCGCGGGCTTGCCGCTCAGCAGCGCCGGCTTCGTCGACGTGGTGAACGAGAGCTGGGCGACGGGGGAGTCGATCGCGCTCAGACCCTCGAGCAGGAAGCCGGGGTTGAAGGCGATCGAGACGTCGTCGCCCTCCAGCTCCGCGTCCACACGCTCCACAGCCTGTGCATCGTCGCTCGAGCCCGCCTCAAGAGTCAGAACTCCCTGCTCGAAGCTCAGCCTGACCGGGGTGTTCCGCTCGGCGACCAGGGCGACGCGCTTGACGGCCTCGACGAACGGCGCGGTTTCGATCACCGCGACCGAGTTGAACTCCGTGGGGAACAGCGTGCGGTACTTGGGCAGATCGCCCTCCAGCAGCCTGGTCGTCGTACGCCGGCCCGCGCCCTCGAAACCGATCAGGCCCTCGCCCGAGCCCGAACCCGACAGGGCCAGCGAGACGTTGTCGCCGCCGCTGAGCGACTTCGCCGTGTCCAGCAGCGTCTTGGCCGGTACGAGCGCCACCGAGGACGCGTCGGGTGTCTCCGGCTTCCACAGGAACTCACGGACGGCGAAGCGGTACCGGTCCGTCGAGGCCAGCGTGACGGTGTCGCCCTCGATCTCGATCCGCACACCGGTCAGCACGGGCAGCGTGTCGTCACGGCCGGCAGCGATGGCGACCTGGGCGACGGCGGAGGCGAACACCTCGCCCGGAACCGTGCCGGTGGCGGTGGGCATCTCGGGGAGCGCCGGGTATTCCTCCACAGGCAGTGTGTGCAGGGTGAAGCGGGAGGAGCCGCAGGAGACGGTCGCCCGTACACCGTCTGTGGAAATCTCCACGGGCCGGTTGGGGAGCGAGCGGCAGATGTCGGCGAGCAGACGGCCGGAGACGAGGACCGTGCCCTCCTCCTCGACCTCGCCCTCGACCGAGACGCGGGCCGAGACCTCGTAGTCGAAGCCGGAGAGGCTCAGGGAGCCGTCCTCGGCCTTCAAGAGCAGGCCAGCAAGGACAGGCACGGGCGGACGGGCAGGGAGGCTCTTCGCCGCCCAGGCCACCGCCTCCGCGAGTACATCGCGCTCTACCCGGATCTTCACCTTCAGCCGCCTCCTGCTGTTGCTGGCTACTCGCCCTGCTGCTTGTCCTAGTCGGCTCGTTGCCGGGGACCAGTCTGACGCACGTCGCCGACAGGCGGCGTGGGTGTGGGTCAAGTCGTTGCGGGGTGGGTAGGAGGGGTCCGGCGCACGTTGTGCACAGCCCCCACTTCGAAACAGATTCAGCGCTATATATCCGTGGTCGTAGTAGTAGGGGTTGTGGAAACCGTGGACAACTCCGTTTTCCCAGCTCAGTGCGCGAATTCTGTCCACCGTCCCTGTGGGCGCGACCAGTGGACGAACGACGGTTTCTGTGGACAGCGGAAAGTTCTGCACACCCGGTTCACAGCCCGGGGCGACTTCCCCACAGCGCGATCCGAAGTTTTCCCCACCTTTCCCACAGGCCGGATCCGGGTCCGGTGTGACGGCTTTCACTCGAACCAGTGAGCAGGCGCGTTGAGTTGCCGAACAGTGGACAGCCCTGTGGAGAAGCTGGGGACAAGACCGTGCCGCCTGTGGGCGGGCGGTGGACAGAGGTCCCTGCAGCCTCGATGGCCACTCCAGGGTCCACACCCTGTGGATCGGAGTTGCTCACAAATCCACACCCCGGTGACCTCCACGGATCAGTGAACAGGGGACCCATCTGTGGAAGCGATCGGGACAACTTCTGCGGCCCACAGGGTGTGGACGCCTCATTCGCCCGCCGCCTGTGGAGCGGGCCCTCCCGCACCGTCGGATTCGAACAGCGAAGAGCCCCCGAGGAGTTGGCTCCCAGGGGGCTCGTGGCGAAGTGCCGCGGTTGAGCGGCGCGCTCAGGCGTTCTTGATGCGGTTGGTGAGCTCGGTGACCTGGTTGTAGATGGAACGCCGCTCGGCCATGAGCGCCCGGATCTTGCGGTCCGCATGCATGACTGTTGTGTGGTCGCGGCCGCCGAACTGGCTGCCGATCTTCGGCAGCGACAGATCGGTGAGTTCGCGGCACAGGTACATGGCGATCTGCCTGGCGGTCACGAGGACGCGGCTGCGGGAAGAGCCGCACAGGTCGTCGACGGTCAGGCCGAAGTAGTCGGCGGTGGCCGCCATGATGGCCGGCGCGGTGATCTCCGGAGTGGCGTCCTCACCACCGGGGATCAGATCCTTGAGGACGATCTCGGTCAGGCCGAGGTCGACGGGCTGCCTGTTGAGCGAGGCGAACGCGGTGACGCGGATGAGGGCGCCCTCGAGTTCGCGGATGTTGCGCGAGATCCGCGACGCGATGAACTCCAGCACCTCGGGCGGTGCGTTGAGCTGCTCCTGGACCGCCTTCTTGCGGAGGATCGCGATGCGCGTCTCCAGCTCCGGCGGCTGCACGTCCGTGATCAGGCCCCACTCGAAGCGGTTGCGGAGCCGGTCCTCCAGCGTGACGAGCGCCTTCGGAGGGCGGTCGCTGGAGAGCACGATCTGCTTGTTCGCGTTGTGGAGCGTGTTGAAGGTGTGGAAGAACTCCTCCTGCGTCGACTCCTTGTCGGCCAGGAACTGGATGTCGTCCACGAGAAGGATGTCCATGTCGCGGTAGCGCTTGCGGAACGCGTCCGCCTTGCCGTCGCGGATGGAGTTGATGAACTCGTTGGTGAACTCCTCGGAGCTCACGTAGCGCACCCGCGTCCCCGGGTAGAGGCTTCGGGCGTAGTGACCGATGGCGTGCAGCAGGTGCGTTTTGCCGAGACCCGACTCCCCGTAGATGAAGAGCGGGTTGTACGCCTTGGCCGGCGCCTCGGCGACGGCGACCGCCGCGGCGTGCGCGAACCGGTTGGAGGCACCGATGACGAAGGTGTCGAAGAGGTACTTCGGGTTCAGACGCGCCGTCGGCTCGCCGGGCCCCGTGGCCGGCGCGGGCTGCGCGGCGAGCGGCCCCGGAGCGCCGCTGGACGCGGGCAGTTGGGACGGGCCGTCGTAGCGCGGCGCGGGTGGCTGGCCCTGTGGCGGCACCTGCGCCTGCGGCATCTGGCCCTGCGGGGGCGGCAGTTGCTGCTGCGCCTGGCGCTGGTGCTCGTAGGACTCGTACGACGGCTGAGGCCGCTCGTACTGCTGCTGGTGCGGGGCCCGGTGCTGGTCGTAGTGCTGCTCGTACGGCTGCTGCTGGTGCGGCTGCTGTGTCTGCTGGGGGTGAGTCTGCCGCTGTGCGTGGTGCGTCTGCTGGTTCTGGGGCGCGTACTGGTCGCGCTGGTGCTGCGGCCAGGCGCCGGTCTGCCGCGGCGCCTCCGGGTATTCCGGGTAGGCGGGGCGCGGGCTCGGCAGGTCGCGGGTCTCGTATCCGTCGTACCTGCTGCCCCCGTATCCGCCGCTGTCGTAGCCGCCGGTCTCGTACCCACCTCCGTCGTATCCGCTGCCACCGCGGTCCTGGCCCGCCGGGCCGGAGCTGTCGTGAGGTGCGGGGGTGTGCTGAGCCGGTACGGACGGCGAGGTGTGCTGCGAATCCGCTCCGGCCGCGGCAGCGGCGGCGGCAGCGGCGTCAGTGGCCGCGGACTGCGCGGACGACTCCGGCGCGGGTCCCGTCACGGTGATCGCGAGCCGGATGGGCTGCTGGCACTCGCGGCTGAGAGCGTCGCTGATCACCGGCGAGAGGCGGCCCTCCAGAACACCCTTCGCGTACTCGTTCGGCACGCCGAGGAGTGCCGTACCCGACACGAGCACGAGCGGCTGGGCCTCGCGCAGCCAGCGCTGGTCCTTGGCTTCGACGCCCTGGCCGTCCGAGAGGAGATGATCCAGCACTCGTGGCCACACTGCGGCAAGATCGGCAGGCAGGTCAGCCACAGGTCACGCTTCTCTCACTCGCTGGATGTGATGGTTCGGTGAAGCCGGTCAGATCCCACGAATGTGTGGTTCTGCGGACGGTCGGGAGGGATGGGAGTTCAATCACGGTAGTCAGGGCGACGCGCAGCATTCAAGTCGTTGTCCACAGGCTGTGCACGAGCGGCGTGCGCACCCCGTGTGGGGCCTTGTCACGGGCTCTCTGTGGTTTGACCGAACGGCGTAGCCCCGCGTACCGTAACGAGGTCGAGTTGTCGATGGCTGCTGCCGCATGCCTCCGATGGGCAAGATCCATGAGACTCTTCACGGATCATGAAGCGGTGCACACTCGGGCGTTGCGAGCTACTCGTGGGCGCACGGTGACAGCCTGTCGACGCCACACGCCCATCTCCCGCGACAACCGTGGGACACGAAGCTTTCCTGGAGCCCCCGAGTGAGCAAGCGCACCTTTCAGCCGAACAACCGCCGCCGCGCGAAGACGCACGGCTTCCGGCTGCGCATGCGTACCCGCGCCGGCCGCGCGATCATCGCGAACCGCCGCAGCAAGGGTCGCGGCCGTCTGTCGGCTTGAGCGCCTGACCACCGGTCCATGACGTGCTGCCTACCGAGAACCGGCTGAGGCGGCGCGAGGACTTCGCGGCCGCGGTACGCCGAGGACGCCGGGCGGGTCGCCCGCTTCTCGTCGTCCACCTTCGCAGCAACAGCAACTCATCGGACCCGCACGAGGCGGGGGGAGACGCTCCCCCGGCACGTGCGGGTTTCGTCGTGAGCAAGGCGGTCGGGAACGCGGTTGTGCGCAACCGCGTCAGGCGGCGGCTGCGGCATCTGGTGCGCGACCGAATGGACGAGTTGGCGCCAGGTAGCCTGGTTGTCGTACGGGCGTTGCCGGGCGCGGGTGAAGCAGACCATGACGAGTTGGTGCGCGACCTGGACGCCGCTCTCGGGCGGCTGCTTGGAAGGCCTCCGTCATGAAGTACCCCCTGCTGTGGTTGATCAAGTTGTATCAGTGGACCATCAGCCCGATGCTCGGGCCGGTGTGCCGGTACTACCCGTCGTGTTCGCACTATGGCTACGCGGCCATCGCGCGGCACGGCGCCGTGAAAGGTACGGCACTGACGGCCTGGCGCATCCTGCGCTGTAATCCCTGGTCCCCCGGTGGCGTCGACCACGTCCCCGCCCGGAAGCATCCGGTTTGGCACCAGCGGCTGCGTTACCGCTGGCAGCAGTACCGGACCCAGTCCAACGCCCAAGGAGCCTGATGAACTTCCTGGACACGATCCTGAGTCCTCTCTATACCGCTGTCTCCTGGATCATTGTCCAGTTCCACTCGCTGTTCAGCCTGGTCTTCGCCCAGAGCAGCGGATGGGCCTGGGGTCTGTCCATCTTCTTCCTGGTGGTGCTGATCCGGATCTGCCTGATCCCGCTCTTCGTGAAGCAGATCAAGTCGACCCGGAACATGCAGGCGCTCCAGCCGAAGATGAAGGCGATCCAGGAGCGCTACAAGAGCGACAAGCAGCGCCAGTCCGAAGAGATGATGAAGCTTTACAAGGAGACGGGTACGAACCCGCTCTCCAGCTGCCTGCCGATCCTGGCGCAGTCGCCCTTCTTCATCGCGCTCTTCCAGGTGCTGAACCACATCGCGAACAACCGGCCTGTGGGTGTCCTCACCGCGGAGCAGGTGGACAGCGCCCGTAACGCGTCGGTCTTCGGCGCTCCGATCGCAGCGAAGTTCCTGGACAGCGCGGACAAGGTCGCCGAGCTGGGTGCGGCTCTGACGGATGTGCGTGTCGTCACGGTCGTCATGATCGTCATGATGTCGGCGTCGCAGTTCTACACGCAGCGCCAGCTGATGACGAAGAACGTCGACCTGACGGTGAAGACGCCGTTCATGCAGCAGCAGAAGATGCTGATGTACGTCTTCCCGATCATGTTCGCCGTCTTCGGCATCAACTTCCCCGTGGGTGTTCTCATCTACTGGCTGACCACCAACGTCTGGACGCTCGGCCAGCAGATGTTCGTCATCAAGCGCAACCCGACGCCGGGCTCCCTCGCCTTCACGCAGCGTCAGGAGAAGCTGCGGGCCGCGGGCAAGCTGAAGGAGGACCCGAAGGAGGTCGAGGCGCGGGAGGCCGTGGAGGCGGCGCGTGCCAGGCGTCAGCAGCCCAAGCGGCAGAGCAAGTCCCAGCGCCAGCAGGCCAAGCCCGGCTCCGGCGCATCGGCTTCCCTGGAGAAGGAGAGTGCCGACGATGACGAGGCTCCCGCGGGAGGCTCCGGCGGCGGGACGACGGGCCAGCAGTCCAAGAAGCCCGGGCAGAAGTCCGGACAGAAGTCGGGACAGAAGAAGTCGGGGCAGCAGCGCAAGGGTGGAGCGCAGCGCCCCAAGCACCCCTCCAAGAAGTAGCGAGAAGGAGCCCACGGCGTGACGGAGACGACGGACACCACGGATACGGCTGCTTCGGACGAGGGGGACTCGCTCTCTCAACTGGAGCAGGAGGGCGAGATCGCGGCGGACTACCTCGAGGGTCTGCTCGACATCGCCGACCTCGACGGTGACATCGACATGGACGTCGAAGCCGACCGTGCCGCGGTGTCGATCATCAATGAGGGATCCGGGCGTGACCTTCAGAAGCTGGTGGGCCGTGAGGGCGAGGTCCTGGAGGCACTGCAGGAGCTGACGCGGCTTGCGGTGCACCGGGAGATGGGTGACCGCAGCAGGCTGATGCTGGACATCGCCGGCTTCCGGGCCCGTAAGCGTGAGGAGCTCGCGGAGCTGGGTGCCAAGGCGGCGCAGGACGCAAAGGGCTCGGGTGAGCCCGTGAAGCTGCGGCCGATGACCCCGTTCGAGCGCAAGGTCGTCCACGACGCTGTGAAGGCGGCCGGCCTGCGCAGCGAGTCCGAGGGCGAGGAGCCGCAGCGCTGCGTGGTCGTGCTGCCGTGACCGACGGGTCGGTAGGGCAGGCCGGGCCGCCCGAGGGTGGCCCGGCGGAATTCAGCGAGCTGTCGGAGCTCGCACCGGCGCCGGAGGCGGCACGGAAACTCTTCGGCAAATACCTCCCGGACGTGGAGCGCTACGCGGAGCTGCTCGCGGACGTGGGCGTGCGCCGTGGCCTGATCGGCCCGCGGGAGGTGCCGCGGCTGTGGGAGCGGCACCTACTGAACTGCGCGGTTCTCTCGGAGATCGTCCCGGAGGGCGTGACGGTCTGTGATGTGGGTTCGGGTGCGGGACTGCCCGGAATCCCCCTGGCTCTCGTCCGCCCGGATCTCGATATCACTCTGCTGGAGCCCTTGCTGCGGCGCACGACCTTCCTCGAGGAGGTCGTCGAGCTGCTGGGGCTGGAGCATGTGTCGGTCGCGCGTGGGCGCGCGGAGGAGATGCTCGGGGCGATCCAGCCCGTGCACGTGGTCACCGCTCGCGCCGTCGCACCGCTGGACCGTTTGGCGGGCTGGGGCATCCCGTTGCTCCGTCCGTACGGAGAGATGCTCGCGATCAAGGGCGACACGGCCGAGGAGGAGCTGAAGGGTGCCCGCGACGCCCTGCACAAGCTCGGCGTCGTGGACACATCGGTGGTCCAGGTTGGCGCCGGCGTGGTGGATCCACTCTCGACGGTCGTACGCGCGGAGGTCGGGGAGAGCCCCGGCGGAGTGCGCTTCGCAGCGCGCCGTGCGAAGGCTCAGAAGGCACGGGGACGTGCGGCACGGGGTGGACGGCGCCAACGCTGAGCATTCCGCCAAGAGGGATGTCCGTTTACTCCAAAAAAGCTCTTAAGACTATGCGTTACGGTGTGTCGTCCTGGTGTGCGGTGTCCGACTGTGCATCGTGTTTCACGTGAAACGCCGCTCTCTCTTGCAAGGAATCATCAGCCGAGGTCGCGCTCAAGCCGCGCAGCGCGACCGGAAATCATCGTCGAAGCCCCGCTCCTCGGTGGATTCATCCACAACTGAGCGGGGCTCGCTGGTTCATGACACCGAAAACATGGCAGGCTCTGTTCAGCACGAGCCTTATGTCGAGGAGAGTGAACCGTTGCGGTCCGACGCCAATACCGCGGGACCGATGGCCGACCCGGTCCCCGGCCCCCGTTCAGAATCGGTGGATGTTTCACGTGAAACTCCGCCCCCGATGGACGATACGCCGATCGGTCGCGCCGCCCAGCAGGCGGTAGAGGCGATGAACCGTGCCGGCGAGGGCCTTCCGAGGCCCGAGCAGACGCGGGTCATGGTCGTGGCCAACCAGAAGGGTGGAGTCGGGAAGACCACCACCACCGTGAACCTGGCCGCCTCCCTGGCCCTGCACGGTGCCCGAGTCCTCGTGATCGACCTTGACCCTCAGGGGAATGCGTCGACGGCCCTGGGCGTCGACCACCATTCGGAAGTTCCGTCGATCTACGACGTCCTGGTCGAAAGCATGCCGCTGGCCGACGTCGTCAAGCCCGTACCGGACGTGGAGGGGCTCTTCTGTGCACCCGCCACCATCGATCTCGCCGGTGCGGAGATCGAATTGGTGTCGCTGGTCGCACGGGAGAGCCGTCTCCAACGAGCTCTCAGCGCATACGAGCAGCCGCTGGACTATGTCTTGATCGACTGCCCGCCGTCCCTCGGATTGCTGACGGTCAATGCGTTGGTCGCCGGTGCCGAGGTCCTCATCCCGATCCAGTGTGAGTACTACGCCCTGGAGGGTCTGGGGCAGCTCCTCCGCAACGTCGATCTCGTCAAGGGCCACCTCAACACGCGACTGCATGTCTCGACGATCATCCTCACCATGTACGACGGCCGGACGCGGCTCGCCTCGCAGGTTGCGGATGAGGTTCGCAGCCACTTCAGCGCAGAGGTGCTCCGGACGAACATCCCGCGCTCGGTTCGTATCTCGGAGGCCCCCAGCTACGGCCAGACCGTGCTGACCTACGATCCTGGTTCGAGCGGTTCGCTGTCCTATTTGGAGGCTGCTCGTGAGATCGCGCTCCGGGACCCGAACGTGAAGCAGCGGCACGACGAGTCCGTACAGCAGCTGCAGCAACAGCAGAACAGCACCATGCCGGAGGGGTCGCAGTGAGTGATCGACGTAGGGGGCTCGGCCGGGGTCTGGGTGCCCTGATTCCGGCGGCGCCGGCGCCCGGGGCCGAAGAGGGTAGGCCCTCGGTCGACTCCAACGGAGCCACGTCACCGAGCGCCGTTCCCGTGATCCCACCCGATCGTGGTGTGGCGGCGGCAAAGGTGACCGCGCTGCCCGACAGCGAGGCGAACGACGACGTTCCACGTGAAACGTCCGGTGCCGACGGCGCCGATTCGACGAACGAAGTCGTTCCCGCCGGGGCGCACTTCGCAGAGGTTCCGCTTGAGGCCATCACTCCCAACCCTCGTCAGCCTCGTGAGGTCTTCGACGAGGACGCACTGGCGGAACTGGTCACCTCCATCAAGGAGGTCGGCCTTCTCCAGCCGGTCGTCGTGCGGCAGTTGGGGCCGGAGCGCTATGAGCTCATCATGGGTGAGCGGCGCTGGCGGGCCTGTCGTGAGGCGGAGCTGGAGCGGATCCCGGCGATCGTCAGGGCGACCGACGACGAGAAGCTTCTCCTGGACGCGCTCCTTGAGAACCTGCACCGTGCACAGCTGAACCCGCTTGAAGAAGCCGCTGCTTACGACCAGCTGCTGAAGGACTTCAACTGCACACACGATCAGCTCGCCGACCGGATCGGCCGCTCGCGTCCGCAGGTCTCCAACACCCTACGGCTGCTGCGGCTTTCGCCGTCGGTGCAGCGGCGTGTGGCCGCGGGCGTTCTGTCCGCAGGGCACGCACGTGCGTTGCTGTCGGTGGAGAACGGTGAGGAGCAGGACCGCCTCGCCCATCGCATCGTGGCCGAGGGTCTTTCGGTGCGTGCGGTGGAAGAGATCGTCACGATGTCGGGCGGCTCCACACCGAAGAGTGCGTCGAAGTCGAAGGGCCCCCGTGCCGGGAAGCGGGTGTCCCCCGCCCTGGACGAACTGGCGGGCCGGCTCTCGGACCGCTTCGAGACCCGGGTGAAGGTCGATCTGGGCCAGAAGAAGGGGAAGATCGTCGTCGAGTTCGCGTCGGTCGACGATCTCGAGCGCATCCTCGGACAGCTGGCCCCGGGTGAGGGCCGGGTGCTCGGCCAATTGACGGCGGAGACGGAAGAGGCCGAAGCGGAGGAGAGCGAGGACTGAATCTTCGTTCGGGAGCCGCGAGAGCGGTGAACCTCGGATACTCCGATACTGGCCCTCAAGAACCAGAACGAGCTGTCGCCCCATGGATACGATGGATCCATGGGGCGACAGCTCGTTCCGCTCACACTGGACAACCTCACGGACCTTCCCGGGCGTTGCCGCGCCTGCGTGTTCTGGGAGCTTGATCCCGTCAGCGGTGAGGCCGCGGTGCAAACCGGGCGGCCGGAGGTTGAGAAAGAGTCATGGATCTCCGCGGTCCTGCTGGAGTGGGGGTCCTGCGGACGCGTGGTCTACGTGGACGAGCAGGCGGTCGGTTTCGTGCTGTACGCACCTCCGGCGTACGTGCCCCGGTCCTTCGCGTTCCCGACCAGCCCGGTCTCCCCTGACGCCGTTCAGTTGATGACGGCCTCGCTGTTGCCGGAGTACCAGGGACAGGGACTGGGGCGCGTCATCGTGCAGACCGTGGCGAAGGATCTGCTGCGGAGAGGCTTCAAGGCGATCGAGGCGTTCGGGGACTCACGCTGGAAGGAGCCGGCGTGCGTGATCCCGGCGGAGCATCTGCTGGCGGTCGGCTTCAAGACCGTCCGCCCGCACCACAGCTTTCCGAGGCTCCGGCTGGAGTTGCGCTCGACGGTCTCCTGGCGGGAGGACGTGGAGCGTGCGCTCGATCAACTGCTGGGAGCGGTGCAGAAGGACCGGGTGCTTCGGCCGTTGTGATGGAGGGCCGGCGAGGGGTGGGTCCTCTTCGGTGGTTTGACTCAGCGCTGGTTTCACGTGAAACGGGACCCGTGGAGTCTCGCCGCAAGGAGTCGCCGTGGGATCACGGCGAGCCCCCTGCCGGCGGTCGCTTGCTAGCTCGTCCGGTCGCACCGTGTTCCGAGGCAGCGAGTCGAGGTGCGCTCAATGGTGTCCTGGCGGGGAGGACATGGAGCGGGCCGCGCTCGAGATTGCTGAGAGCGGTGCAGAAGTGAACTGCCCGCCCGAGCAGTCGGCCACGGCGGCCCCATCCGACGGGCGATCCTCCGAAGGCTGGCTGACGGGCCTCCGATCTGTAGACCCTCGCCAGGAGTGCCCACATGGAGGTTCGCCCGGCTAGGGGCGTCTCCGATCTCGCCGATGAGGTTCTGCCCCCCCGAACGTCGAACCGCGCAGGGGAGTTCGCCGTAGTGACCGAGATCGGTAGGCGACTGCCGGGGACGCAGCAGCGAGAGGTGAGCCGCCAAGAAGCGGCGCGCGGCAGGGCGAGTAGCGCGCCGTCGAGGAGCGCGGTGCTGCTGAGGCGGCGGTCGACAAGCGCGCCACCGAGAGGCGCGGCATCGGGGGCGCGCGGCGCCGGCGAACGCAGCACCTAGCGCGAACTGGAGAGCGCGGCACCTACGATCGCAGCACCGTTCGGCATGGGGCGCAGCGAGGGGGAGTGCCCTCCCCCGTGGGTGACTCGCGCGTGGTTTCACGTGAAACGGCCCGGCGTTCGTACGCCGGGCCGTCCCGTGATGATGCGGCGGAATTCGCCGACCACGCTCAGCCGATGAACTCGGCGAGGTCCTTCTCGATGGCCGCCCGCGGCTTCGCGCCGACGATGGTCTTCACGACCTCGCCGCCCTTGTAGACGTTCATCGTCGGGATGGACATGATCCCGTACTTGGCGGCGACAGCCGGGTTCTCATCGATGTTGAGCTTCACGACGGTGAGCTTCTCGCCGTTCTCCTCCGCGATGGCCTCCAGGGAAGGGGCGATCTGACGGCACGGACCGCACCAAGCGGCCCAGAAGTCGACGAGCACAGGCTTGTCGCTCTTGAGCACGACCTCTTCGAAGTCGGCGTCGGTCGCGGTCACGGTGGCACCGGCCATTGTGGTTCTCCTCGTTTCTCGTGATGGTGCGTGTGCTGCGTTGTTGTCTGTGTCGATCCGCGGCAGGTCCGTCAGAGTGCAGCGGCCTCTGCCTCTGCTGCCTCCTGGGCCTCTTCGGTCTTCTCGGGTTCGGCGACGTGGTCGTTGTGGGCGCCGTCGAGCTGGGCGGCGAGGTAGCGCTCGGCGTCGAGGGCGGCGGAGCATCCGGTGCCGGCTGCGGTGACTGCCTGCCGGTAGGTGTGGTCGACGACGTCGCCTGCGGCGAAGACTCCGGGGATGCTGGTGCGGGTGGAGGGGGAGTCGACCTGTACGTAGCCCTCGTCGTCCAGGGTGAGCATGTCCTTGAACAGCTCGACGCGGGGGTCGTGGCCGATCGCGACGAAGAGGCCCGTCACCGGAAGCTCGGACGTGGCACCGGTCTTGGTGTTCCGGAGCGTCAGGCCGGCCAGCTTGCCGTCCTTCTCGTGGATCGTCTCGACGGCGCTGTCCCAGGCGAAGGTGATCTTCGGGTCGGCGAAGGCGCGTTCCTGCATGGCCTTGGAGGCGCGGAGCGCGTCGCGCCGGTGGATGACGGTGACGGAGTCGGCGAAGCGGGAGAGGAACGTCGCCTCTTCCATCGCCGTGTCTCCGCCGCCCACGACAGCGATGTTCTGGTTGCGGAAGAAGAAGCCGTCGCACGTGGCGCAGTAGGAGACGCCACGGCCGGACAGCTCCTCCTCGCGGGGCAGTCCCAGCGAGCGATAGGCGGAACCGGTGGAGATGATCACGGTCCGGGCGCGGTGGACCGTGCCCGCCGAGTCGGTGACGGTCTTGATCTGGCCGGAGAAGTCGACGGCGGTCACGTCGTCCGGGATCAGCTCGGCGCCGAAGCGCTCCGCCTGGCCGCGCATCTGGTCCATGAGTTCCGGGCCCATGATCCCGTCCGTGAAGCCCGGGTAGTTCTCGACCTCGGTGGTGTTCATCAGGGCACCGCCCGCTGTGACGGACCCCTCGAAGACCAGCGGCTTGAGCGAGGCCCGCGCCGTGTAGAGCGCGGCGGTGTAGCCGGCGGGCCCTGAGCCGATGATGATCACGTTACGGACGTCGCTCACGGGAGTCTTCCTTGTCTGCCGACTGCTTTCCGGTCTGTGAGGTTCTCACCCCACCCAACGGATCCTAGGGGGCAGAC
Source organism: Streptomyces sp. TAA486 (assembly GCF_000426165.1). Lineage (NCBI taxonomy): Bacteria > Bacillati > Actinomycetota > Actinomycetes > Kitasatosporales > Streptomycetaceae > Streptomyces > Streptomyces sp. TAA486. Next base: position 299,133 of record NZ_KE384503.1, read on the forward strand.
ATTCCCGCCGTGCCGCCTGTCAGGCCTCCGGTCGAAGCGTGTCAGGGGCGGTCGTAGGTGTGCCTGGTGAGCACCTCTCCCGGTCCGGTGCCTTCATCCCGCACACAGGACGGGTCGACGACGTAGGCGTCGACGCGCTTCGCGTCGTCCTGGTTCGGAAGGACGACGAGATAGGCGGTCACTCCCTTGTACGAGGCGTGCTGGTCGACGGCGAGTGGCGTACCCGAGCGGCCGATGCCCGCGAGCACGCAGGACGGCACGGATGCGGCGCCTCCGGCGAGCGGGGTGTTCCCCTGGCTCTCCTGCGTCTTGAAGTCCCGGGACGGGGCGTCACCGGCCCCCTGTGAGGACTCCCGGGCCGCATCGTGCTTCGCGAGTAGACCGTGGACCTGCTTTTCGAGCGTGCTGCCGGCCTGGGTGCGCTCACTTGCATCGGAGCCCGATCCGGCGCTGGGAGGCGCCGAGCCGTTCATGGACTGCAGGACGACACTGCCGAGACCGAGAGCGACGACCGCGCCCGCACCGGCGAGGATCGCTGACCGCCACCGGCGTACGCGCCGGGCTGGACGGTGACGTCCCGGTCCGGTGCCCCCGCCAGAGGGTCGTCCTGCCGGACGGTCGGCTGGACGGTGCGAGGCACTTGTTTCACGTGAAACAGCGGCAGCGGAATGCCTGTGCGTCGCTGTTTCGCGTGCTGGCTTCGCGTAGCGGTCGCTCCCGTCGGGAGCCGCGTCGGTTTCACGTGAAACCACGGCTCCGTCGCCATGCGGTGAGCCGAGCAATGCCTCCGCAGCGAGGGCCGCGTCGATGCGGCCCGCGATGTCCTCGGGCATGGGGGAGGCCTCCGGCAGTGCGCCGAGCGAGTCGCGGATCTCCTCGAGCGAGGTCAGTACATCCGCACACAGGCGGCAACCGGCCAGATGAGCCCGAAGCTCTGAGGACCGGTCCCGGGGCAGCAGATCCTCATCGAGCGCGGAAATCTCGGCGACGTCCGGATGACCGTCGATGTTGCGCGCGCCGGGCGTGAAAGGGGTGGGTGTCATGCGTGCTCTCCTCCTCCCTTCACGGCTCCGGGTCGTTGCGTGACGCCTTCCGAGGGTGGGACGGATGGCTCGCGGGTCCGGTTCCTTCTCCCCTCTCGCTGTGGCTTGTCCCGCTCCACGCCCTCCGGACGGAGATGGGTGACGAGGGGCAGCAGCCGGGCCCGTCCGCGGGCGCAGCGGCTCTTCACGGTGCCGACGGCGATTCCCAGAACTTCGGCGGCCTCGGCGACCGGATAGCCCTGCATGTCCACGAGAACGAGGGCGGCCCGCTGTTCCGCGGGGAGCTGGGAGAGCGCGTCGACGAGTTGCCGGTTGAGATCCTGGCGCTCGGCGGGCAGTGCCGCGGACTCGTGCGGTTCGAGGAGCAGATCCAGGCGCTCGGTGTCATCGGTGAGCTGAGTGCGGCGCGAAGCGGCCTTGCGCGCGCGATCGAGGCAGGCGTTGACGGTGATGCGGTGCAGCCATGTGGTGACGGCGGACTGGCCGCGGAAGGTGTGTGCGGCCCGGTAGGCGGAGATAAGAGCGTCCTGCACGGCGTCGGCGGCCTCTTCCCGGTCGCCGAGGGTGCGTATCGCCACCGCCCAGAGCCGGTCACGGTGACGGCGTACGAGCTCACCGAAGGCTTCGGGGTCGCCGTCGACGTGCCGCGCGAGAAGCGTCTTGTCGTCCGGTGCGTCGGGGCCGCGATCCTGAGCGGGGACGGGCGGCCGTGCCTGTCTCTCGCCCGCGCCTGCCCCGCCGCGCCCATGTTTGGGGCGGCGGCGCATCCCCTTGCCCCCGCTGTCGTCGCTCACCGTCGGACGCCTCCCGTCATCCTCGCCCGCCGGCCGTGCCGTGCGTCAGTGCCGAGGGATCAGCTCGATACCTGGATCTCAGTGATCCGGCCACGGTAGTTGCCGTCGTCCGAGAGCGGGAGCTTGGTGAGCCATACCAATACGTATTGAGTCCTGATGGGTTTCTTCGCCTTGAGGGTCAGATGCTCACCCGTGCCGCTGCTGACCTTGCTGAATCCCGTGAGCGAGGCCGGCATCGAGGTGGTTCCCCTGGGAGCGGCGAGGAAGTGGGCCTCGGTGGCGCCCATGAAGTCGACCTTGACCGAGCTCACCTGCTGCGGCGTGCCGAGGTCGAGCACGATCCCGGCGCCCGGCTTGAGGTTTCCGAAGTCGGGGCGGCCGTAGTACTTCTGCGTCAGCCAGTACGTATCGGGGGCGCCGTCGTAGGCGTCGGGGACCTTCGCGGGGTTCTCGCTGCCGTTGCCGCCGGGCGGGGGGTCGAAGTCCTTGGCGTCGACGATTTTCACGGACTTGCCTGCGGCGCCCGTCTCGTCGTTGCCCTGTGTCTCGCCCGCTCCCTGGCCCTGGGAGTTGTCGCCCTTGAGGAGTGTGTCGGCGACCTGCCAGCTGCCCAGGCCGAGTGCCGCGATCAGCAGCGCTGAGACGCCCCACTTGAGGACCTTCCCGGTACGGCCCGGAAGCGCGGGTGGTGCTGCGGCCTCGGCAGGTGCTGCGGGACCGCCCATGCCGCCGGCCGGACGCGCGTGGGCGCCCTGTCCGTACGCGCCCTGCTGGAAGCCGCTGCGCTGGTACGGGCGCGGCGAGCCGAAGCCCGTCTCCGGCGGAGGGATACGCGGCAGCGCGGAGGCGGCCTTGGCCAGCTCCTCCGGAGTGGCGCAGGGCTGCTCCTGACTGGATGCGGTGGCGCCGTCGTTGACGAGGGCCCGCATCGCCAGCTGGGAGAGCCCCCGGTGCACGCCTGCACGCACCTGGTCCGGCGCGACGAGGGTGCGTTTGGCGAGGGAGCCGACGCCGGTGAGCCCGTAGGCGTCCTCCTCGTACGGCCAGCGCTGCGTCAGAGCGGCGTAGAGCACGGCGCCGACGCCCTCGGTGTCCGCGCGCTGCGGGGAGCCGCTGGTGATGCCGCGCAGCGCGGCGCTCACGGCCAGCCCGCGGATGCGGTACTGCCCGGAGCCGGTGCGAAGAACCGTGCCGGGTGTCAGCCGCAGATGGGCGAGACCTTCGCGGTGTGCGGCGGCCATCGCCTGGGAGAGCTGGATGACGAGCTGCTGGGCGTCGTGGGGCTCCAGGGCGCCGGTGGCGAGGATGTCGCTGAGGGGCGTCGCGTCGGGAAGCCACTCGTGGACGATGTAGACGAGATCGTGGTCCTCCACGGCGTCGAGGACCTGGACGAAGCGCGGGTCTCCGAGAAGGGCCGAGGAGCGGGCGGCGGACAGCACCTTCCAGGCACGTGGGTGGCCCGAGGGAAGGATGTGAACGCCGACAGCACGACGCAGCTTCTCGTCGACGGCACGCCAGCTGCTGAATCCGTCCAGACGGGTGACGCACTCCTCCAGACGGTACCGCCGTGCGAGCTTGTGGCCGCTGTGCAGCTCCGGGGGCGCGGGCGTCTCCGTGGTGCCGGGAGCGACGGCTTCCGGGCCGCCACCGGCGCTCTCGTCGGTGCCTGGCTGCTGGTCCTGCGAGTGGGCCTGCGGCTGCGTCTCCGCGGGCACAGCGGCGTCGGGGCCGCCCGGGCCGCCGCTTCCACCGCTCGCGCTGCCCGCGCTGTCGCCGTCCTGACTGTCGTGAGAGGTCGAGGAGGCGTCTTGTCTGGTCTCCTCCGGGGGCCGGTCGCTGCCGCTCTTTCCGTCCGTAGCGCTGTCGACGCTGGCCTTGTCCGCCCTGGTGGCGAGTGTTGGCTCGTCACCGTTGTTCTCAGCCACGCCGACGGCAGCTGTGCTCCGTTCCGCCACCGTCGTTCCTGCCTCCCCAGTTCATTGCAGCCACTCTGTGAAACGGCTCGACAATTGTGCCCACAGTCCGCCGCTATGCACGACACGCAGTGGCCGCGGATGGTTGTACGGTCAGCGCCCGAGACGGGCACGCACCATACCGACCATGGCCGTCATCTCCGCGATCCGCATCCTCTTCGCGGCTAGGACGAAAACCACGGCCAATGCGATCCCTCCGGCGATCAGGGAAGCCAGCGAACCGAGCGTTCCGCTGCCGAGAGCCACGGTGACGCCGTAGACGGCGGCACCTGCGGCGGCGGTGGCGGGCACGGCGGCACCGGCGAGCCTGATGTACGTACGCAGCACGTGTGCCGTGTCCAGGTCGCCGCCCAGCCGCAGACGTAGGCGCCGCCACGCGATGCCCACGCCGAGGACGTAGGCGAGCCCGTAGGAGGCCGCCATACCCACGACCGCCCAGCGGGCCGGGAGCAGCAGGAAGCATGCGGCCGAGGCGACCGCGTTGGCGATGGCGACGACGACGGTGTTGAAGAACGGCGTGCGGGTGTCCTCGTACGCGTAGAAGGCGCGCAGCACCACGTACTGCACGGAGAAGGGGATCAGCCCCACGCCGAACGCCATCAGCGCGTAGCCCATGGAACGTGCCGCGTCGATGCCGGAGGGTCCGTAGATCAGGGTGCACATGGGCACGCCGAGGGCGAGGAAGCCGAAGGCGATGGGCACGATGGCGACCGCGGAGTTGCGCAGGCCCTGCGAGATGTCGTCGCGGACGGCCCCGGTGTCGCCGTCGTTGGCCGCGCGGGAGAGGCGGGGCAGCAGGGCGGCCATCACGGAGACGGTGATGATGGCCTGCGGCATGTTCCAGATCAGCTGGGCCTGGGAGTAGGCGGTCCAGCCCGCGCCCGCGTGGCCCTCCGCGGCGGCCGACTCCTGGGCCCAGGTGGAGAGCTGGGTGACGACGAGGACGCCGGCCTGGTTGGCGAGGACGAACAGGACCGTCCACTTGGCGAGCTTCGCGGCCTTGCCGAGGCCGTGGCCGCGCCAGTCGAAGCGGGGCCGGATGCGGAAGCCGGAGGCCCGCAGGTACGGAATCATCGCGAGGGCCTGCACGACGAGTCCGAGCAGGGTGCCGATGCCCAGCAGCCGCACGGCCTCGGGCGGGATGTTGCCGACGGTCAGGCCGGAGTCGTCAGCGGTGCCGTAGACCCACAGGAAGGCGCCGACAGTGGCCATGATGACGATGTTGTTCAGGACCGGCGTCCACATCATGGCGCCGAAACGGCCGCGGGCGTTGAGGATCTGCCCCATCAACATATGGATGCCCATGAAGAAGATGGACGGCAGGCAGTAGCGGATGAAGGTGACGGTCACCGCGTTCGCCTCGGGGTTCTCCGCGAGGCGAACGGACATGACCCGCACCAGCAGGGGAGCCGCGAGGACCGCGAGCACGGTCAGCGTGCCGAGGATGACGGTGACGAGGGTCAGCAGGCGGTTCGCGTACGCCTCGCCGCCGTCACCGTCCTCCTTCATGGCGCGCACGAGCTGCGGGACGAAGACCGAGTTGAGGCCCCCGCCGACGGTGAGGATGTAGAGCATCGTCGGCAGCGTGATGGCCAGTTGGTAGGTGTCGCCGAGCACGGCGGCGCCGATGGCGGCGACGATCATCGCGGAGCGGATGAAGCCCGTCAGGCGGGAGACCATCGTTCCCGCCGCCATGATGGCGCTGGAGCGCAGCAGTCCCCCGGCTCGACCGCCGCCTCCGCCCTTCGACGTGGCCTCCTGGGCGGCTTCCTGCGCGGCCACCGAGGCGGGGGCGTCCGGCTCAGGGGGCGGTGGCGTCGCCTCGGCGGGCGCGGCGTGTGCGGCCTCGAAACCGGCGCCCTGGCCGGGCCCGACGGGCTCCTCGTCCGGCAGCGGCCGGCGCCCTCCGTACGGCCCTGAGGCGGACGCGCGCGGCGCCTGCGGGGGCGTGGCCTCGGAACGCGGCTGGGGCGGCGAGGCGGACGCGTGTGAGGTGTGGCCGCCCTGGTCGCGGAAGAGGTGCGCGAAGGCGTCCTCGGGGTCGCGCCCCTCGGTGCTCACCTGCGGCGCCGGCTCCTGAGCCGGCTCCTGGGCGGACGGTTCAGGAGGCCGCGTGCCGGACGAATCCGGGTGCTCTCCCCGCGGTGCGCTCCCCTCGTCGTCGCGGGAGCCGCTGAGGAGGCCGTCAACGCCCGTGTACCGGACGGAGGCGGGGTCGTCGCCGTAGGGCAGGCGCCGGGACGGGCCGTCGGGTTCGGGGGCGGGTGTGGCGGCCCAGCGCCGTGGATCGGGAGCGTCGGGGCCGGGTTCGGGCTGTTCGTAGAGCGCCTGCGGGTCGGGGAGCGTGCCGGGCGGAGGCGGAGGATCGGCGGCACGGTCGTCGAGGGCTTCGCTCACCGGGTCCTTGGCGGCCGGGTCGCGGTCCCGGTACGGGTCACGCGCGTAGGCGTCCCGTACGTACGGGTCCTCCGGCGGCTGCGAGCCGTCACCGGCGGCCTGGCTGCCCCGGTCACCGTCGTGCGGCGCATTCATCGCTACCTACCCCTGCCCCTGCTCGCAAGCTGACTCAACGGTCCACTTTCTCACCCGCGTCGGGAACGGTTCCGCTTCCCTTACCGGTGTCGGCGGGCCCGGCCTTGCCGTCCTCGTCGTCCTCGTCGTCCGCCCCGTCGCCCCCGGCTGCCGGAGACGCGTCGTCCGCCTCGTCCGGTTCTCCCGGGCCGTCCGCCGGGCCCTTGGAATCGGCTGTGCCGACGTCGCCGCGCTCCTCGGAGTCCGAGCCGGAGCTCGAGTCGGAGTCCGTGTCGGAGCTCGGCTCAGCCGCGTTTCCCGTGTCGTCGTCGGGGCCGGAGGGGTCCTCTCCGTCCGCCGAGCCGCCGTTCCGCTTCCGCGTCGTGTACATCCGCACGCCCGCGAGTACGACGAGCAGCACACCGCCCGCGATGACGAGCAGCACCGTCGACGTGATCGAAGTGACGTTCACCTGGAAGACCATGCGCTTCCCGTAGGGCTTGCCGTCCTTCGTGTACAGCTGGGCCTCCACGAAGGCACGCCCGTTGGCCTTCGACGTCGTGGAGAACTTCACGGACTGGCTGTGCTCCCCGTCGATCTTGACGGCCTGTGCCTCACCGACGTCGAGTCCGATGCGGCGCCTGGACGTCAGGCGCAGCTCCAGGTCGTCGACCCCCTGCACGAGGTTGTTCTGCACCGTCACCGGGATCGTTGCGCTGCGGCCGGACAGAGTGATGGGCGACTTCTGGATCAGGTGGACCTCCTTGGTGAGGCCCACCAGGTAATCGCGCACGCCGTCCCGGTAGTTCGCGGCCCCCTTGGGGTCGCCGCGCCAGGAGGTGGACTCGCCCCGCTCCACCGCGCTCCCGAACGGGGTCTCCACCCGGTCCTCACGGGTGAGGATCTTCTGGAAGTCGCCGACGAGCCGGCTGGTCTCCTGAACGTGCCGGTACGCCTCGCCGGACAGTTCCTGCTTGCGGAGCGAGGCGGGGTACTGGCTGCCGCTCGGCACGCGGCGGTTCGCACCCGGGTCGGGCTTCGCCTTGGCCGCCTCCGAGAGGTCGCTGCCCTCGGCCCAGCGGCCGTCCTTCTGCAGGGAACTCAGCGCCAGCGCCATCGCCCGCGCCTGTTCGGCGCTCGGCTTCCGCTGGGGCGCGACGAGGATGTTGCGCTGCTTGTTGGGGACCTGGGCGTTGACGGCCTGGGTCTCGCCGAGGAAGCGCTGTACGGCCTTGGACGTCGCGCCGGGGCGGGACATGTCGCCCTCGAAGGCCTTGGACAGGCGCGTGTCGGCGACCAGGGCAGTGTTCCCGCCCCCGATGGGACGTGCGGAGGTCGGCGTGTACGACAGGGCCGTGTCGCGAAGGCTGTCGCTGCGCGCGATGACGTTGTGGGCACCGGCGGACGTCGCCACGTCCACGATGCTCGGGTCGAGGGCGCCCTCGACCGGCCAGGCGTAGTCGGTGCTGGGCTTGGCGTGCAGGATCGGCTCGACGGTGTTGGTGGCCCGCTTGGTCGCGGAGTCCAGGTCGCCCAGGGCGCCGGGGACGTTCCTGCCGCGGTGCGCGAGCGAGGCGACATCCGTGTCGCCGAAGGGCAGCGTCGCGACCTCCTCGCCCTTCACGGCGCTCTGCAGGTCCATGAGCCACTGCTTCGCGTACGTCTGGCCCTTGCCGGCGGTCGTGCCGCCGCCCTTCTTCTGCACGCGGTACCGCTCGGTCATCGCGTCGACGGTGGCCAGCAGGTCGGGGTCGATCATCCACGTGATCGGCAGGTCCTTGCCGAGGTGGACCAGCTGCTGGAGGCGGCCGCCGGGGGCCAGTTCCTCGGCGAGGCCGTCGTTGCGGAAGACGGGGGTCTGCTCCTCGTCGGACTGCGTTTGCGCCGTCAGACGCGAGGAGGAGATCAGCGGCCAGAGGTAGGTCAGTTCCGTCTTGTTCTCCGAGTCGGACGTCTGCCAGGGCAGGAAGCTCCGCTCGATGCCGAGGATCTGGTCGTACGGGCGCTCCCGCGTCTGGCCGGTGAGCGTGACGCCCAGCTGGTACACGCCGGCCGAGCGCATCTTGAGCGCGCTGACGGGCAGCTTGATCTTGAAGGAGCGGCGGATGCCGGGGCGCATGCTGCCGACCTTGACCGTCGCGCGCTTGCCTTCGACCTTCTTGCCGTCGGCGCCGGGCACGTAGTCCTTGCGGGCGGCGTTCTGCTCGAGTGCGCCGCGGCTGTCCTCACCCGGGCCGATGCGCAGACCGATGCGGCCGTCGGTGAGGGACGAGCGGCCCTTGTTGGTGACGGTGCCGGTGACGCTCAGGGTGTCGCCCTTCTGCGGCGTCGCCGGAGAAAGGGTGTTGATGGAGATGTCGGCGGTGCGGGAGCCGGTGCCCGTACGGTCGGCGGCCGTCGTGTGCGCGGCGGCCCGGGTGTGGTTCTGCGCGGTGGACCCGCTTGCCGCCGCGGGCGGGCCGGCGTTCTCAGCGGCCGCGGCCGGGCCGGGAAGCAGGCCGCCGACGAGGGGCCCGGTGGTCAGCAGTACGACGGCGGTACCTCGCAGCCACCGGCGGGCGGGAGCGGTCGGGGTGCCCTGGTTCTCAGCCGCCTCGGCCACGCGCTCGTCCGTCCTCGTGTCGTCGTGGATGCGTCTCGTTGGTCTGATGGTAACGATGCCCTCTGAGGGCACGCGCCGCGGTCTGCGTCACATGATCGCCCGGAGTTGCGACCAGGCGCGGGGCGGGGTCCGGGGGTGGCAACGTACCCTGTTCTGTCGTGCCGAACGCCAATGATGACATCCAGCCGACACCGCCCGCCCCCGCCGCCAAGGAGCAGCTCAATGCGGCGCAGCGACGCGCGGTGAGCGAGCTGCTGCGGGTCTCCCCCGTCGCCGACGACCTGGCCCGGCGCTTCCGGGCCGCAGGTTTCCAGCTCGCGCTGGTCGGCGGCTCGGTGCGGGACGCGCTCCTGGGGCGGCTCGGCAACGATCTGGATTTCACCACCGACGCACGTCCCGAGGACGTGCTGCGCCTCGTCCGGCCGTGGGCCGACGCGGTGTGGGAGGTCGGCATCGCCTTCGGAACGGTGGGCTGCCAGAAGAAGACGAACGACGGGGGAGAGACCCGCACTTACCAGGTCGAGATCACCACCTACCGTTCCGAGGCCTACGACCGCACCTCACGCAAGCCGGAGGTCTCCTACGGCCACTCCGTCGAAGAGGATCTGGTCCGGCGCGACTTCACGGTGAACGCCATGGCTGTGGCGCTGCCGGAGAAGAACTTCATCGACCCCCACGGAGGTCTGGAGGACCTGGCGCGGCGGGTGCTGCGCACCCCGGCGGCCCCTGAGTCGTCGTTCTCCGACGACCCGCTGCGGATGATGCGTGCGGCACGCTTCGCGGCGCAGCTCGACTTCACCGTGGCCGACGACGTGCTCGCGGCGATGAAGTCGATGGCGGAGCGGCTCGGCATCGTCTCGGCCGAGCGCGTGCGGGACGAGCTGAACAAGCTCCTGCTCTCCGACCGTCCGGTCAAGGGGATCAGGCTGATGGTCGAGACGGGGCTCGCCGACCAGGTGCTGCCTGAGATCCCGGCGATGCGACTGGAGCGGGACGAGCACCACCGTCACAAGGACGTCTACGAGCACTCGCTGACCGTCCTGGAGCAGGCCATCGACCTGGAGGAGAACGGTCCCGACCTGACGTTGCGGCTCGCGGCGCTGCTGCACGACATCGGCAAGCCGAGGACCCGGCGGTTCGAGCCGGACGGACGGGTCTCCTTCCATCACCACGAAGTGGTGGGCGCGAAGATGACGAAGAAGCGCTTGGTCGCGCTCAAGTACCCCAACGACATGGTCAAGGACGTCTCGCGGCTCGTGGAGCTGCATCTGCGCTTCCACGGGTACGGCACGGGCGAGTGGACCGATTCCGCGGTGCGCCGCTATGTGCGGGACGCGGGTCCGCTGCTCTCCCGGCTCCACAAGCTGACGCGTTCGGACTGCACGACCCGGAACAGGCGCAAGGCGGTCGCGCTCTCGCGTGCGTACGACAGCCTGGAGAAGCGGATCAAGGAGCTGCAGGCGCAGGAGGAACTCGACTCCATCCGCCCCGATCTGGACGGCAACGAGATCATGTCCGTCCTCGGTGTGAAGCCGGGACCCATGGTCGGCAGGGCGTACAAGCACCTGCTGGAACTCCGGCTGGAGCACGGCCCGATGGAGCACGACGAGGCGGTCTCCGCTCTCAAGGAGTGGTGGGCCGAGCAGGCTCAGGATCCGGCGTCAGAGCGCACCCGGTGACGAGGGGGGCGGCGCCGAGGACGAGGCGTTCCTCCGGACCGGCTGCGAGCGTTTCACGTGAAACATCAGCGCAGCGACCCCGGCGTACAGCACGGCGACCCCAATGACGAGCGCGACGGAGCGCCCGTCCGGCGGGAGTATCAGCGCGGCCACTCCGGCGGCGCCGACGAACGCGACGTTGAAGAGCATGTCGTAGAGCGAGAACACCCGGCCGCGGTAGGCGTCGTCCACCGTCGACTGCACGGCCGTGTCGGCGGTGATCTTCGATGCCTGTGTGACCAGTCCGAGGACGAACGCCGAGAGCAGGATGGGCACCGGCGCGAAGCTCAGGCCGAGCGCGGGCTCGAGTACGGCCGCTGCTGCGGCGCACAGTGCCAGCCAGCCGAAGCGGCCCGACCGTCCGACGCCCCACGGAGTGACGACGGCGGCCGCGAAGTAGCCGAGCCCTGACGCGGCCACCGCGAGGCCGAGCAGCTTGAGGCCCGCGCCGACGTCCACCGCTTCGACCGCGTCCCCCACCTTGCCGTCGGTGCCCCATGCGTACCGGCACAGCATCAGCACCATCACGGTCAGCGCGCCGTAGCAGAACCGCATCAGGGTCATGGCGGTGAGCGCGTACGCGGCGGTGCGCCGTGCCCGGAGATGCCGGAGGCCGTCGACGAGACCGCGGGTGGTGGTGGCCAGCGTCGTGAGCAGCCGCAGCGGCACTTGTGGGGCGCCGGGGTCGGGGCCGAGACGGTCGCGGCCCATCCGCAGGGCTGTCGCACCGGCGAGGAGGTAGACCACCGCCCCGGTCAGGACCACCCAGGCGTTCGTCGCCCGGCCGCCGTCGGGTGTGGCCAGCCTGATGGCGAAGGCGATGCCACCTCCTGCCGTTGCGGCGAGTGTTCCGGCCGTCGGGGAGAGGGAGTTGGCGATGACGAGACGGGGTTCGTCCACGACGCGGGGAAGTGCCGCGGAGAGGCCGGCCAGTATGAAGCGGTTCACGGCGGTGACAGAGAGGGCCGAGAGATAGAACAGCCAGGCGGGAGTGGCGCCCAGCACCAGCGCCGCGGTGCATGCGGCGAGCACCGCCCGCAGGAGGTTCCCGTAGAGCAGGACCTGGCGTCGGCGCCACCGGTCCAGCAGCACGCCGGCGAACGGGCCGAGGAGCGAGTACGGGAGCAGCAGAACGGCCATCGCAGACGCGATGGCCGCCGGTGAGGTCTCGTTCTCGGGGGAGAAGACGACATAGGCCGCGAGAGCGACCTGATATATGCCGTCGGCGAGTTGGGAGAGCAGACGCACGGCGAGGAGTCGCCGGAAGTCGGGGAAGTGCAGCAGGCTGCGCAGATCTCCGACGACACTCATGGGCCCAGCTTCACACACGCCGGGGTGGGTCCGCGTCCCGATCCGGAGCGGCGGCGGAGGCTGCGCGCGGCGGACGCGTGGTCATGTTTCACGTGAAACACGGAAGCCGCGCGTGCGGGGGTTCTCGTGACCGGGGTCGCGTCTCCCGGCGAGGCACCGGTCCTCAGTGGGGCGTGGTCGTCGTGCCCCAGCGGACCTGCGGGTCGTCGAAGGGCACGGGCTTCCCGTGCTGCGCCCGCCGTCCGCCGCCGCCCAGAGTGAAGACGTCCGGCGCCCGGTCCAGTACGCCGCCGCCGGGGTCGTCCGACCCGTTCCGGCGCACGACGTCCCGCTCCGGCATCAGCGCGTCCCGAACCACCACCGCGCACAGGTAGAGCGTGCCGACCAGGTGGACCAGGATTACCAGCTGGTAACCCTCGGGAGGCAGGCCGTGGTGCTTGTCCCCGCTGCCCGTGTAGGCGAGGTAGAGCCAGATACCGATGAAGTAGATCACCTCGCACGCCTGCCAGATCAGGACGTCCCGCCATTTGGGGCGGGCGAGGGCCACGAGGGGGATCAGCCACAGCACGTACTGCGGCGAATAGACCTTGTTGGTGAGGATGAAGAGGGCCACCACGAGCAGCGCCAGCTGAGCGAGGCGCGGCCGCCGTGGCGAGCGCAGGGCCAGTGCGGCGATGCCCGCACAGCCGAGCGCCATCAGCAGCGTCGCGTAGAGGTTGGCATCGGGGACCGGGTTGCCGGTCCGCTGGGAGATGACCAGCCAGATCGAGCCGAAGTCGACCGGCCGCTCCTGGCTGAAGCTGTAGAACTTCGACCAGCCCTGGGGCGCCAGAAGCATCACGGGCAGGTTCACGCAGAGCCATGACACCGCGGCGCCGCCAAGTGCCTTGCCGAACGCCCGCAGATGCCCCGCGCGCCAGCACAGCACCAGCAGCGGGCCCAGCAGCAGTACCGGGTAGAGCTTGGCCGCCGTCGCCAGCCCGATCAGCACACCCGCGGCGAGCGGGCGGCTGCGGGACCACATCAGCATCGCCGCGGCGGTGAGGGCCACGGCCAGCAGGTCCCAGTTGATGGTGGCGGTCAGCGCGAGAGCGGGTGCGAGAGCGACGTGGAGGCCGTCCCAGGGGCGGTCGCGGTGGGTGCGGGTGGCGCAGACGAAGAGCACCGCCGCGCAGACCATCAGCATCCCGCCGTTGACCATCCAGTAGAGCTGCTCGCGATGCTGGAGGTCACCGCCACCAGGCGTCAGCCACGAGGCGACCTCCATGAACACGCCTGTCAGCACGGGGTATTCGAGGTAGGCCATGCCGCCGGAGACGCGGTCGGGGATGCGGTCGAAGTACGGGACGAGCCCGTCGGCGAAGCCCCGTCCGGCGAAGAGATGCGGGATATCGGAATAGCACGCGTGTACGTATTGGCTTGTCTGGCCGCTGAACCAGGCGCCGTTGAAACAGGGCGCCTTCTGCACCATGCCCAGCACGAACATGCCCAGCCCCAGCAGCGCCACCACCCGCACCGGCGTCCACCAGCCGCCCGCACCCGGGGCGACCCGGCGGCCGACGGGGCCTCCGATCAGCTCGCTGCCGGCTGCGGCGACCTCGTCCTGCTCCGTCGGACGGACGGGGGCGGCGTTCCGGTCGGGGCGGTCCGAGAGGTAGGCGCGCGTCATGGGCACATCCTGCCGTACGGCCGCGGACGCCAGCAGCCCCGTCACGGTATGACCCGTGACGGGGCTGCGAGGTCCCGCTGTGTGGCTTGCGGCGGGAGGTGCCGGGGGCTGGGGCCTATCGGCCCCTAGTCCCTTTCGCGGCCTCCCGACGGTCCGCCGAAGAGTCCGCCGTTGTCACCCCCGCCGGTATCGCCGCCGGTGTCTCCGCCGGTATTGCCGCCGTCCTGGCCCTGGTCGGTACCGCCGTCCTGGCCCTGATCGGTACCGGCGTCCTGACCCTGGTCGTTGCCGCCGTCCTGGCCTTGGTTGTTGCACAGGATGCCGTTGCAGCTGTCCGTCGGCGACGGCGACTGCGAGGGCGACTGCGAGGGCGGCTGCGACGGTGTGTCGCTCGGCGTCGGCGTCGGTGACGGGCTCGCCCCGGCTCCGAAGACCCTGTCGCCGATCGGCTCGGGCGTCGGGAAGGGCTTGGCGTACGTGCCCCTCAGAGCGCCCGTCATGTACTTCGTCCAGATCTCGGCGGGGAAGGACGCACCGTGGATCGACTCCTGGCCGCCCACGCCGTACATCTTCTGGAAGCGCTGTGTCTTCGCCTTGTCGTTGACCCGCCACATGCCGATCGACGTCGACAGCTGCGGCGTGTAACCGGTGAACCAGGCCGACTTGTTGTCGTCCGTCGTACCGGTCTTGCCGGCCGCCGGACGGCCCAGGGCGCTCGCCGCCTTGCCGGTGCCGCTCTTGACGACCGTCTCGAGGACGTTCGTGACGTTGTCGGCCACCCGGGCCTCGAACTTGCTCTTCACGTTCTTCTGGTGCGTGTAGATGTTCACGCCGTCCTCCTCCACACGTGTGACGGAGTACGGCTCGGACTTGTTGCCGCTGCTGGCGAAGGTCCCGTAGGCGTTCGCCATGCGGATCGCGCTCGGCGCCGAGGTGCCCAGCGAGAGGGTCGGAGTGCTGCGCGCCAGGCTGTCCTCGTTGAGGCCCGCGTCGAGCGCCGCTGCCCGCACCCTGTCGACGCCGACGTCCATGCCCAGCTGGATGTAGGGCGTGTTCACCGAGAACTGCATGGCCTCGCGCAGCGAGACCCGGCCGCGGTCCTCATTGCCGTCGTTGCGCTGGCGCCACTCCTTGCCTTCCTCGTTGCGCCAGATGCTGCGGTCGTAGTTGCGCAGCTTCAGCTTGTTGTCGCCGTTGTAGACGCTCTTGGGCGAGACAGGCGTGCGGGTGTCCGCGGTCTGCACGTCCGGGCCCTCGGGGTCACGGACACCGTCGCGCATCGCGGCCGCGAGGACGAACGGCTTGAACGTGGAGCCGACCTGGACGCCGGTGTAGTCGGCGTTGTTGGTGAAGTGCGAGGTGGCGTCCTCGCCGCCGTACATGGCGACGATCGCGCCGTCGTTGGGCTTCACCGAAGCGCCGCCGAACTGCACGTACTTGTCGACGTTGCGCTCCTTGGGCTTGATGTTCGCCTTGCGCACCCGCTCGACCGCGGCCTCCATCTCCTCCATCTTCCTCTTGTCGAAGGTGGTGTGGATGCGCAGGCCGCCCTTCTTGAGCCTGCGGTCGGAGATGTTGCTGTTGGCCGTGATGTAGTTGTTGACCGTCTCGACCATGTAGCCCTTCTGGCCCTTGAGTTCGGTCGACTTCTTCGGCTGCCGGGGCATCGGGAACTTCGTGTACTTCGCCCGCGTTGCCCCCTCCAGCCTGTTGGTCTTGACCATCCGGTCCAGGGTCCACGACCAGCGGTCCTTGGCCCGCTCCAGGTTCTTGTCCTGCGTGGCGGCGGAACCGATGCCGCCGGCCGGGTCGTAGAGGTTGGGGCCGTTGAGTGTCGCGGAGAGGAACGCGCACTCGCTCGCGGTGAGGTCCTTGGCGTCCTTGCGGTAGTACGCCTGGGCCGCGGCCTGGATGCCGTACGCGCCGCGCCCGTAGTAACCGGTGTTGAGGTAGCCCTCGAGGATCTTCTGCTTCTCCACCGTCGCGCCGACCTTGATGGAGATGAACAGCTCCTTGGCCTTACGCGTCAGCGTCTGCGACTGGTCGAGGTAGGCGTTCTTCACGTACTGCTGCGTGATCGTCGAACCGGACTGCGTCTCGCCGCCGAGCGCCATCCGTCCGACGGCGCGGGCGATGCCGATCGGGTCGACACCCGGGTCCTTGTAGAAGGACTCGTTCTCGGCCGCGATCACCGCGCTCTGCATGGACTTGGGGATCTGGGCGAGCGGCACGATCTGCCGGTTCTGATCGCCGCCACCTGCCACGACCATCTGCTTGCCGCTGGCCCAGTAGTAGACGTTCTTCTGCTGCTTCGTCGCCTCGTTGACGCTCGGCGTGCCCACCATCGCCAGTGCGATGCCGGAGAGGCCGATGATCAGCCCGAGGAAGCCGGCCATGGAGCCCAGCACCAGCTTCCAGGAGGGCACCCAGCGGCGCATGCCGGTCTTGTTCCAGCGCGGGTAGTCGACGAACCGCTTCTTGGGCGGCGGCTGGAAGCGCCCGCGGGCCCTGCCGTACGCGCCGGCGGCCGCGCGCGCGCGGCCCCCTCCGCCGAGGCCGCCCGCTGCCAGGCCGGCGCCGGCTGCGGCGCCTGCTCCGGCCGCACGCCGGCGGCCACCGCCGCCTCCTGCGCGCTGTGCATCTCTCCGTGCCTCGGCGCGACCCCCGTAAGGGCTGCCGCCGGCCCTGGGCGGCGGCGCGGAACGGCGGCCGGTGCCGGATGGCGGCTGCGCTGCGCGCCGGCCGCGTGGCGGCTTTCGACGGTGCTCGCTCATGGAACAGCTACTCCTCGGGCAGGCGCTCGCGCCTGAAGGTGGCAGTTGACGTCGTCTGGTCCCCCCGAGCGCGACCCGCGGACACATGGTCTGCCGGTCGCACTGCACCCAGGACGATGACGCACTCGAGCGTCTTCTGGTTCCCGGTGGTGGTCTGCACGCGCACAGACTACGCAGATCCAAAACGCCCGTTAGCAAGCATTCATCTCAATCGAGGCAAGTTGCCTTCAACTAATCAGAGATGTGAGTCCCTTCACCCAGGGCCCACTTGTCGCCCGTGAGTCTGCGTTCTATCGTGCTGATGTATCGAGCCGATACATCAGCACGACACAAGTCCACGATTGGCGCGCGGGGTTGAGGGGGGCGGTGCGGCATGAGCCGGCGCTCGGGAATCCTTGAGTTCGCCGTACTCGGCCTGCTTCGTGAATCACCCATGCACGGCTATGAGCTGCGAAAACGGCTCAACACCTCGCTGGGTGTCTTCCGCGCCTTCAGCTACGGGTCGCTCTACCCATGCCTCAAGACCCTGTTGCAGCGCGGATGGTTGAGCGAGGAGCACGAACCGTCCCGTCCGCCGGCGGAGAGCGAACGCACCGAACGGGAGGCCCTCTCGGCTTCACTGGCCGGCCGCCGGGCAAAAATCGTCTACAGATTGACCGCGGCCGGAAAAGAACACTTCGAGGAGCTTCTTTCACAGACCGGACCGGACGCGTGGGAAGACGAACACTTCGGTGTCCGTTTCGCCTTTTTCGGGCAGACCTCGCGGGACGTGCGGATGCGCGTCCTGGAGGGGCGCCGCAGCCGCCTGGAGGAACGCCTCGCGAAGATGCGCGCCTCGCTGGCCCGCACACGCGAACGGCTCGACACCTACACCCTCGAACTGCAGCGCCACGGAATGGAATCCGTGGAGCGCGAAGTCCGCTGGCTCACCGAGCTCATCGAGAGTGAGCGGACCGGGCGCGACCTGGAGGCGGGCATCGAACCCGGGCCTCCACCGCGCCGGCAAGGAGACGCGGGAGGCCGGCCCCGGCACGGGGATGGCACCCCGCCGGATCCGTCCGAGGACACCGCATGAGGCCCCGTACGAACGCGGGTCTCACCGACCAGACACAGGGAGCAACCGGAATGGGTTCGGTTCGTGTAGCCATCGCAGGCGTGGGCAACTGCGCCGCCTCGCTGGTGCAGGGCGTCGAGTACTACAAGGGCGCCGACCCGGCCACCAAGGTGCCGGGTCTGATGCACGTCCAGTTCGGCGAATACCACGTGCGTGACGTGGAGTTCGTCGCCGCCTTCGACGTCGACGGCAAGAAGGTCGGCCTCGACCTCTCCGACGCGATCGGCGCGAGTGAGAACAACACCATCAAGCTCTGCGACGTACCGCCCTCCGGCGTGACGGTGCAGCGCGGTCACACGCTCGACGGGCTCGGCAAGTACTACCGCGAGACGATCGAGGAGTCCGACGCGGCGCCGGTCGACGTCGTGCGCGCCCTGCGGGACTCCGAGGCCGACGTCCTGGTCTGCTACCTGCCGGTGGGCTCCCAGTCGGCGGTCGAGTTCTACGCCCAGTGCGCCGTCGACGCGGGCGTCGCCTTCGTCAACGCGCTGCCCGTCTTCATCGCGGGCACGAAGGAGTGGGCGGAGAAGTTCACCAAGGCCGGTGTGCCGATCGTCGGCGACGACATCAAGTCGCAGGTGGGCGCGACGATCACGCACCGCGTGCTGGCCAGGCTCTTCGAGGACCGCGGTGTCATCCTCGACCGCACCATGCAGCTGAACGTCGGCGGCAACATGGACTTCAAGAACATGCTGGAGCGCGACCGGCTGGAGTCGAAGAAGATCTCCAAGACCCAGGCCGTGACGTCCCAGATCCGCGACCGCGAACTGGGCGCCGACAACGTGCACATCGGCCCGTCCGACTACGTGGCGTGGCTGGACGACCGCAAGTGGGCCTACGTACGACTGGAGGGCCGCGCCTTCGGCGACGTACCGCTCAACCTGGAGTACAAGCTGGAGGTCTGGGACTCACCCAACTCCGCCGGCGTGATCATCGACGCCCTGCGCGCCGCGAAGATCGCGATGGACCGGGGCATCGGCGGGCCGATCCTCTCGGCCTCCTCGTACTTCATGAAGTCGCCGCCCGTGCAGTACTACGACGACGAGGCACGGGAGTTGGTGCAGGCGTTCATCGACGGTAAGACGGAGCGCTAGGCGCTGCCCGGCGGCCGGCCGCCGCCGTGTCCGGCGGACCGGGCCCCCTCCCCTTCGGGGGCGGGCGGGCCTTGTTCCGCCGGACGTTTCCTCGAGGTCACCGCTACCCGGAGGTCACCGCCCGCACGGCGGAGACCTCCGGCGACTGGCGGCCCCTCCCGGGTGCGCGCCGCCTCAGCGGTCGACCGTGCGGTCCACCATCGTGGTCGTGTGCCGCAGCTGGGCCGTCAGCTCCTCGCCGACCTTGGGCTCCTCTGCGTCCCCCGGTACGAACAGGATCGACATCTGCATGTGCGGCGGCTCCGCGAACCACCTTTGCTTGCCGCCCCAGAGGAACGGCGAGAGATTCCGGTTCACCGTCGCGAGCCCCGCACGGGCCACGCCCTTCGCCCGCGACGTCATCCCCTGCAGCGCCTTCGGCGACTCCAGGCCCACGCCGTGCGACGTGCCGCCGGCGACGACCACGAGCCATCCGTCGCCCGGAGCCTTCTGCTGCCGGTAGCCGAACCGGTCGCCCTTGACGACGGGCGTCACGTCCAGGATCGAGCCCCTGTACTCCGTGGCCGTGTGATCCCCCAGCCACAGCCGCGTACCGATGCGCGCCCTGAACTTCGTTCGCGGGAACTGCTGTTGGAGCCGGGCGAACTCATCGGGGCCCAGGTGCGAGACGAACATCGTCTCCAGCGGCAGCCGCGCCGCACGCAACCGGTCCATCCATCCGATGACTTCCTCCACGGCGTCCGAACCGTCCGTACGGTCCAGCGGGAGATGGACCGCGAAGCCCTCCAGCCGCACCTCGTCGATCGCGGCGTGCAGCTTCGGCAGATCCTGCTCGGTCACGCCGTGCCGCTTCATGCTGCTCATGACCTCGATGACGACCCGTGCACCGCGCATCAGGCCGACGCCCTCCACCGAGGACACCGAGCGGATCGCGCGGTCGGGCAGCGGCACCGGCTCCTCGTCCTTGCGGAACGGGGTGAGGACCAGCAGATCACCGCCGAAGAAGTCCTTCATGCGGGCGGCCTCGTAGGTCGTGCCGACAGCCAGGATGTCGCTGCCGAAACGCGTGGCTTCGTCGGCCAGTCGCTCGTGACCGAAGCCGTAGCCATTGCCCTTGCAGACCGGAACGAGGCCCGGGTACTGCTGGATCACCGACTGCTGGTGCGCCCGCCAGCGATCGGTATCGACGTAGAGGGTGAGCGCCATGGCCGGTTGGGAACCTTTCTTCCGTCAGTCGTCTCGGTCATCTGATTGCGACCTCTCCTACAGCGCGTCCCCCTCGCGCCGTCAGCGTCGCGACATGTAGATGTCGAGCGCCTTGTGCAGCAGCTTATTGAGCGGGAAGTCCCACTCGCCGAGATACTCGGCGGCCTCTCCCCCTGTGCCCACCTTGAACTGGATCAGCCCGAAGAGGTGGTCGGACTCGTCCAGCGAATCACTGATGCCGCGAAGGTCGTAGACGCTCGCGCCCAACGCGTAGGCATCCTGGAGCATCCGCCACTGCATCGCGTTCGACGGTCGCACCTCACGCTTGTGATTGGCCGATGCACCGTACGAGTACCACACATGGCCACCCACGATCAGCATCGTGGCGGCAGCGATCCGTTCGCCCTCGTGCTCGGCGAAGTACAGCCGCATGCGGTTCGGGTCCTCGGCGTTGAGCACTTTCCACATGCGCTCGAAGTAAGCCTTGGGCCGCGGACGGAACTTGTCGCGCTCCGCGGTGATCTCGTACAGCCGCTGCCAGTCGTCCAGGTCCTGCAGGCCGCCCTGCACGACCTCGACGCCCGCCTTGTCGGCCTTCTTGATGTTGCGCCGCCACAGCTGGTTGAAGCCCTTGTGCACCTCTTCCAACGACCGTCCCTCGAGGGGCACTTGGAAGACGTAACGAGGCTGTACGTCACCGAACCCGGCGCCGCCGTCCTCGCCCTGCTGCCAGCCCATCCGGCGCAGCCTGTCGGCGACTTCGAAGGCGTGCGGCTCGATGTGCGTCGCCTGCACGTCCCTCAGCCGCTTCACGTCGGGGTCCTGGATGCCGCTCTTGATCGCGGGTGCGTCCCAACGCCGGATCACCACCGGGGGGCCCATCTTCACCGAGAACGCACCCTGTTGCTTGAGATGGGCGAGCATCGGCCGCAGCCAGTCCTCCAGTTGGGGCGAGAACCAGTCGATGACCGGGCCCTCCGGGAGGTACGCCAGATACCGCTTGACCTTTGGGAGCTGCCGGTAGAGGACGAGGCCCGCGCCGACGAGCTCTCCGTTGCCGTCGAACCAGCCCAGGTTCTCCGACCGCCACTCGCCCTTTACGTCGGCCCAGGCCGGCACCTGGCAGTGGCTGGCCGAAGGAAGGCCGCGGACATAGGCCAGATGCTGCTCACGGCTGATGGCCCTCAGGGTCAGACTCATGCGGGACGCTCCTCCGGCGCAGGTGGGTGACTCGCCGGGAAGCCTACTGTGCGTCGGGTCCGCATCACGTCCCGCCGCCGGGCTCGGCACGCTCCGCTGCGGGAGGCGGCGCGGACAGGGAGCACGACCTGCACACCGCGTCCACCGTCTCCTGCGTCGGCACCGCGGGCCTGACGAACAGCCAGGCCGTGGCGCCCGCGGCCGCGAGCAGTCCGGCGCAGATCAGCATCGCGCCCTGGAAGGCGGCGTCGACATCGGCGGGCGAGCGGTACTCGTCGCCGGACAGGCTCACGATCGCGGGAATGGCCGCCACCGAGATCAGGCCGCCGGTGCGTGCGGCGGCGTTGTTGATGCCGCTCGCGGTTCCCGACCTGTCCACGTCGACGGAGTCCAGCACCGTCGCCGTGAGGGGAGCCACCAGCAACGTCATGCCGGCACCGAGACCGATGCCCGCGGGTAGCACGTCGGCGAAATAGGAGGCGTCCGGCCCGATCCGGAGCATCAGCAGCACGCCGATGCAGGCCAGTACCGGCCCCGCCGTCAGCGGGATGTGCGGCCCGATGCGCTTGCCGAGCCGCGCGGCCCGGCTGGAGAAGGCCAGCATCAGCAGCGTCAGCGGCAGCAGCGCGAGCCCGGCCAGCAGCGGCGGGAAGCCCGCGGTGGTCTGGAGCTGAAGAACAAGGAAGAAGGAGACCGCGGCGAGCGCCCCGTAGATCAGCACCGTCACCACATTCGTGTACGTGAACAGCCGCACGGAGAACAGCCCGAGCGGCACCATCGGACGCGGCGAGCGGCGTTCCGCCACGATGAACGCCGCACCGAGCAGCACGGCCGACGCACCCGTCACGATCGCGGCGAAGGGGTGCGTGGAGGCGATCGTCAGGGCGTAGGTGAGGGAGCCCAGCGACAGCGCGGCGAGCACGGCACCGGGAATGTCGAAGCGGCCGCTCGCCGCCTCGTCCCGCGTCTCCGGTACGTGGCGCAGGGCGACGGCCGCGGTCAGGACGGCGAACGGAAGGTTGATCAGGAACACCCAGCGCCAGCCCGGTCCGCCGGCCAGCCAGCCGCCCAGCAGCGGCCCCACCGCCCCGGCCACCCCGCCCAGACCGGCCCACATCCCCACGGCGGCGGCACGGTCCTGGGGGCGGAAGACCGCCTGGATGATCGCGAGCGAGCCCGGTGTCAGCAGTGCGCCTCCCACCCCTTGAAGGCCACGCGCGCCGATCAGCAGCGGCGCGCTCGGTGCGAGCCCGCACATGGCCGAGGACACCGCGAACCACAGCACGCCGACGACGAAGATCCTGCACCGTCCGTACCGGTCACCGAGGGAGCCGCCCAGCAGGATCAGCCCGGAGAGCGTCAGCAGGTACGCGTTCACGGCCCACTGCAGCCCCGCGAGGCTCGCCCCCAGGTCTTCGCCGATGCGCGGCAGGGCCACGTTCACCGCGGTGCCGTCCAGCAGCACCATGCTGGAGCCCAGGACGGTGGCGAACAGCACCCAGCGCCCGGTGGCGCCGGACATGGTCACCTCTCCCGCGCGCGCAGATGTCATGGCATCCATCCTGCTGCCCTTACCCGGGATCAGCACCGCCGCATTCCCACATGTCAGGCCCTAACGTTGGCCGCCTGATCGCGCACGTACGGCGCGGCCCGGCGTCGCACATGCCGGACACCTGCGATCTCGTCATCATGGGAAGTGCCAGGCCCGTCGGCCCGGCGCGAGCCGTGCCGGAGCAGGAGGGCAGGAAGCACCACAGCAGGAAGGGGGAGGACGCCATGGAGCTCTTCCCGTCCCTGCCTCTCACCGAGTGGCGGGACACCAAGGAGACCCTGCACCGCTTCGAGCAGCTCGTCGGCAAGATCCGGCTCACCTCGAGCAGCCGCCGGAACCACTGGTGGAATGTGCCGTTCCACATCACCGGCCGCGGCATCACCACGCGCCCGATGGGCCAGGCCGACGGCAACCCCGTCTTCACGATCGACTTCGACTTCGTCGATCACCAGCTCGTCGTCGCGGCGCTCGACGGCACCGAGATCTCCTTCCCCTTGCTCGGCCAGTCCGTGGCCTCCTTCCGCCGGCTGACCCTGGAGGCGCTCACGGACCTGGGCATCCACGCCGAGATCCCCCACCCCGAGCCCTTCGATCTGCCCGACTCCTCAAGGCCGTTCTCGCGGGACACCGAGCACGCCACGTACAACCCGGAACACGCCAACCGCTATTGGCAGATCCTCAGCCAGGTGGCGCTGGTGCTCGAGGAGTTCGCCGCACGCTTCTCCGGCAAGAGCAGCCCCGTGCACCACTTCTGGCACACCTTCGACATCGCCCATACGCGCTTCTCCGGCCGGCACGTGGAACAGCCGCCGCAGACGGACCCGGTGACCCGCGAGGCGTACTCACGCGAGGTGATCAGCGTCGGCTTCTGGTTCGGCGACGACTCCTTCCCGGAACCCGCCTTCTACGCCTACGCCGCTCCCGAGCCCGCGGGCCTGGAGACGGAACCGATCCGTCCGGAGCAAGCGCGCTGGGTGCCGCAGAACGGCGGTCATCTCGCGATGCTGCGCTACGACGACGCGCGCGCCTTCGCCGATCCTCGGTCCGTGGTCCTCGACTTCTACGAGAGCGCCTACCGGGCGGCGGCCTCGCGCGCCGAATGGGACATGGAGGCCTTCACGAGCCCGCACGGCGTCACGGATCAGCAGTTGGTCGGGCACCACCGCTGACCGGCTCCGAGCGGGCTCCGGCTGGCGGGGCCCCGACGCGCGCCGGCCCCGGGCCGTGCGGGGCGCGCAGATTCCGCGCCGCGCACAGACCCGGCTCCGGGCAGGCATCCGGAACTGGCTCAGTGCAGCTGCCGCTGCCAGTCCGAGGGGACCTTGCCCGCCGGGCCCGGGGTCGGCTGCGACTGCGGATGGGAGGTGGGCGGGGCGAGACGCGGGCCCTCGTAGATCTGCTCGGTGTCCGCGTTCCAGAACCAGTCCTCGCCCGGCTCGAAGCTGGCCAGGAAGGGATGCCCGGCCTGGTGTGCGTGCATCGTGGCGTGCTGTCCCGGAGAGGAGTCGCAGCACCCGATGTGCCCGCACTCCGCGCAGCGCCGCAGATGGAACCACCACCCGGGGCCGTCGCCCGCCGAACACTCGACGCACCCGGTGCCGCTCGGCGCCGCGGAAGGATCGATGCCAGGGATTCCGTCCTGCTGTGACATGTGCAGACTCCTCTCGCTCGCCCCCGTCCGTCCCCTCGGACTTCTCCCTCGGCCGCGGCGGCCGCGTCATTGCGACGCCGGCGCGACGAAGGCGCACGTACGGGCGCGGGAGGCGCGGGCCTGCGCGGTGAGGCGCGCATGCGCCTCGAGCCGGCAGCCATCGGCCGAGCCGTCACACGATCGGTTGATGACCGGACGCCGACTGCCCCGCAGCCGTACATCCGTCAGAGTAAGCAGAGCTGGCATTCCCGGCATTTCGGAAGTGGGGCGGACAGCCCGGCGGCCGGTACGACGCCCGGCCCGCCTCGGAGGAACAGCGAGCCCGGGTCGCACCGGCCGTGTGCTGGGAGGCCTGGTTCGGGGCAGCGTCGCGGCGGGGCTCAGGCGAGCAGTCCGCCGTGAGCCATGCCTAGATAGAAGCCGAAGGCGGCCCCGCCCAGCCCGATGATCAGCGCGAAGCGCTCACCCGTCGTGGCGGAGATGAACTGCCCCCACGCCCCCGTGACGATGCCGACCAGGCCCGTCCAGGCGCTGAGCACGTGCAGCCCCGGCCACAGCAGTGCCGTCAGGAACGCGACCACGCCCACAACGACCGTCACCGCCGCGAGTGAGCTCTCCAGCGGGTGAGCCCTGCTGTCGTCGAGGACCATGGAAACCGGGTTGTGCCGTACTGCCTGTGCCATGCGGCACCTCCTGACAGAGGCCGACAATGGCGGCGCCCCAGTGACGCCGCTCACACCGTTGCGTCCAGGTTGCGGCGACTTGCCCCCGGATTTCAACCGGAAGGCTCAAGCCGGGTAGTCTGAACGGTCTGCACCCACCCGCCGCCGAGCTGAGGCGGCGCCGGTGCGGAACGCATCACGAACCTCCTGCCACGGAACGACCGTGGCCGCGAGTCCGAAGGAGGTGGGTTCCACATGCGTCACTACGAGGTGATGGTGATCCTCGACCCCGATCTCGAGGAGCGCGCGATCTCGCCGCTGATCGAGAACTTCCTGTCCGTCGTCCGCGACGCGAAGGGCAAGGTCGAGAAGGTCGACACCTGGGGCCGTCGCCGGCTTTCCTACGAGATCAACAAGAAGCCCGAGGGCATCTACTCGGTCATCGACGTGCAGGCCGAGCCTGCGGCCGTCAAGGAACTCGACCGCCAGATGAATCTGAACGAGTCGGTTCTGCGGACCAAGGTTCTGCGCCCCGCCGCCCACTGAGCCGCACGGCACACAGGGCACCACGGACGGGCACAGCACCGGACACCGAGTAGCAGCCAAGCCACAGCACGAGCCACAGAAGCCACAAGCAGCCAGCAGCACCCCGCCGAGAGGTTCCCCATGGCAGGCGAGACCGTCATCACGGTCGTCGGCAATCTTGTCGACGACCCCGAGCTGCGCTTCACCCCCTCCGGTGCGGCGGTCGCGAAGTTCCGTGTCGCGTCCACCCCCCGCACCTTCGACCGCCAGACCAACGAGTGGAAGGACGGCGAGAGCCTCTTCCTGACCTGCTCGGTCTGGCGGCAGGCGGCGGAGAACGTCGCCGAGTCCCTCACCAAGGGGACGCGCGTCGTCGTACAGGGCCGCCTCAAGCAGCGTTCGTACGACGACCGCGAGGGCATCAAGCGCACGGTCTACGAGCTGGACGTCGACGAGGTCGGCGCCAGTCTCCGCAACGCCACCGCCAAGATCACCAAGACCAGCGGCCGAGGTGGCCAGGGCGGCGGCTTCGGCGGCGGCCAGGGTGGCGGCGGCTGGGGCGGAGGCCAGGGTGGCGGCGGCCAGCAGGGCGGCGGCGCACCCGCGGGCGATCCGTGGGCGACCGGCGCACCGGCCGGCGGCGGCCAGGGTGGCGGAGGCGGCGGAGGCGGCTGGGGCGGCGGCTCCGGCGGCGGCTACTCGGACGAGCCCCCCTTCTGACAGGGCGCACCCGCGCGTACCGGCCGGAAAGACCGCCGCGGAGCACCCGCGGCCGGTCAGGGCAGGGCCAGACAGCTGCACACTTCTTGAATTTCAACGGAGAGAGACATGGCGAAGCCGCCTGCTCGCAAGCCCAAGAAGAAGGTTTGCGTGTTCTGCAAGGAGAAGATCAACTACGTCGACTACAAGGACACGAACCTGCTGCGGAAGTTCATTTCCGACCGCGGCAAGATCCGTGCCCGCCGAGTCACCGGCAACTGCACCCAGCACCAGCGCGACGTCGCCACGGCCGTCAAGAACAGCCGTGAGATGGCGCTGCTGCCCTACACCTCGACCGCTCGATAAGGGAAGGGTGACCGACAGATGAAGATCATCCTGACCAACGAGGTGTCCGGCCTCGGTGCCGCGGGCGACGTCGTGGAGGTCCGCGACGGCTACGCACGCAACTACCTGATCCCACGCCGCGTCGCCATCCGGTGGACCAAGGGCGGGGAGAAGGACGTCGAGCAGATCCGCCGCGCCCGCAAGATCCACGAGATCGCCACGATCGAGCAGGCCAACGAGATCAGGACCCGGATCGAGGGCGCCAACGTGCGTCTGAAGGTCCGGGCCGGCGACCAGGGCCGGCTCTTCGGCTCCGTGACCCCGGCCGACATCGCCGGCGCCGTCAAGGACGCCGGTGGGCCGGAGATCGACAAGCGCCGCATCGAGGTGGGTGCGCCCATCAAGACCCTGGGCTCCCACCAGGTCTCGGTGCGTCTGCACTCCGATGTCGCCGCAAAGATCGACATCGAGGTCGTCGCCGGCTGATCAGCCGCCACGGCTGAGCGGAACGGCTGCGTGCCACGGCCGGCCCACGGCCACATCGGAGGGCCGTACCCCTGAAGTCAGGGGGTACGGCCCTCCGTTCATGTTCGGGCGCCTCCCCAGGACGTGGGCAGGGGTGCGGCAGCGGGCGGCGGCATCGGCCCGGGGCGGGCGGGTGGCGGCGGCGGCCCAGTGTGAGGTCAGGCCCGTACGGCCCCGGTCACGACCCAGCGGCCGGAGCGCGCCCGCACCCACAGCGTCACAAGGCGCACGCCCATCATCACGCCCGCGATCGTCCACCACAGGGCCGTCAGACCGCCCCCCACCAGCGGGACGAGCAGCGCCACCGGCGCGAACACCGCCAGGGTGACCAGCATCGCCCCCGCGAGATACGGGCCGTCGCCCGCACCCATCAGCACACCGTCCAGCACGAACACCACACCGGCGATCGGCTGCGTCACCGCGACGACCAGCAAGGCGGGCGTCAGTTCGCCGATCACCGCAGCGTCGGACGTGAACAGCGGCATGAAGAACGGCCGCGCCGCCGCGACCAGCAGCCCCAGCACCACACCCGTGACCACGCCCCACTGCACCATCCGCCGGCACGCCGCCCGCGCACCCGCTTCGTCCCCCGCGCCCAGGTACCGGCCGATGATCGCCTGCCCCGCGATGGCGATCGCGTCCAGTGCGAACGCCAGCAACGACCAGAGAGTCAGCGCGATCTGATGCGCCGCGATGTCCGCGTCGCCGAGCCGTGCCGCCACCGCCGTCGCGATCATCAGCACCGCACGCAGCGAGAGTGTGCGGATCAGCAGAGGCGCGCCCGCCTGCGCGCACGCCCGGACACCTGCCAGGTCCGGACGCAGGGATGCCCCGTGCCGCCGCGCACCCCGTACGACCACGAACAGATACACCGCCGCCATCGCCCACTGCGCCAGCACGGTCCCCCACGCGGAACCCGCGATCCCGAGCCCGAACCCGTAGACGAGCAGCACGTTCAGGGCGGCGTTCGCGGAGAAGCCGCCCACCGCCACATACAGCGGCGTCTTTGTGTCCTGAAGGCCCCTCAGCACACCGGTCGCGGCGAGCACGACGAGCATGGCGGGGATCCCGAGCGAACTGATGCGCAGATAAGTCTCGCCGTGCGGTGCTGCGGTGGCCGAGGCACCGAAGAGATCGACGAGCAGCGGGGCACCCGGCAGCACCACGACGATCACGGCCAGGCCGAGCAGCAGTGCGAGCCAAATGCCGTCCATGCCCTGGCGGATGGCCGCGGGGAGATCGCCGGCGCCGACGCGGCGGGCCACGGCGGCGGTGGTGGCGTAGGCGAGAAAGACGAAGATGTTGACGCCGGTCTGCAGCAGTGCCGCCGCCACTCCGAGGCCCGCGAGTTGGGGGGTTCCCAAGTGGCCGACGATGGCGCTGTCCACCATGACGAAGAGTGGTTCGGCGACGAGCGCGCCGAAGGCGGGGAGCGCCAGCGCGACGATTTCGCGGTCGTGGCGCCGCATGGTCGAACGTGTGCCAGCAGGGTCGTTCATGGATTCGATCCAAGCATCCACAAGTAATGGTTGCAAGGGGGTACTGGCTATTACGCTTGTGGGGCTCGCGTGCGTGTGCGGTAACAGTGCGCCAAGCCGCGTAACGATCCCGGTTCGGGGGCCGACTTTTTTCCCCGCACAGGCAGTGGATGCCGTCTTCACAGGTCAGGGGTGGTCGGCGAGGTCGGGGCCCGACTTCTCCACAGGGCTGTCCCCCGTGCCGTACACAGCTTTCGCGGTCTTCTCCACAGAAAGTTGTCCACCGTCCACATCACCCTGTGGATAACAAGATTGGCTGACGCCTCCTCGTCCCCATAACGTGGGCAGTCGCCCGCCCCACAGCCCCCTCGTCAACTCCGTTGTCCCGACGCGCCGATGGAGAGTCGGGCGGCCATTGTCAGAGCCGTGCCGTAAGAAAGAGGGGCACTGCGGTCAGGTCCGGTCGTGCTTGATCACCGGACGGGGAGGAGGTGAACGCGTGACTCAGCAGCCCGAACACGTCGAGGACCCTTGGGCGTCGGATTCCGCATCCCGCAGTGCCGCGCGTCCCGCCCCCGGCGACCGCTTCCCCGCCGCCCGCAGCCGTCAGCACGGGCAGGGCGGCCACAACGGCTCCGGCGGCAACGGGCGCGGCGAGCGCCACGACCGGGGCACCGACGAACACTCCCCGGCACCCGCGTCCGTCTCCTTCGAGCGCGTGCCGCCGCAGGACCTCGAGGCCGAACAGTCCGTGCTCGGCGGCATGATGCTCTCCAAGGACGCCATCGCCGACGTCGTCGAGGTCCTCAAGGGCCACGACTTCTACCGCCCCGCGCACGAGACGGTCTACGAGGCGATCCTCGACCTCTACGCCAAGGGCGAGCCGGCCGACCCGATCACCGTCACCGCCGAACTCACCCGGCGGGGCGAGATCAGCCGCGTGGGCGGGCCGGGCTACGTCCACTCCCTCGTGCAGACGGTGCCCACGGCGGCCAACGCCGAGTACTACGCGGAGATCGTCCACGAGCGGGCGGTGCTGCGGCGGCTCGTCGAGGCGGGCACCCGGATCACGCAGATGGGATACGCGGCCGACGGCGACGTCGACGACATCGTCAACTCCGCCCAGGCGGAGATCTATTCGGTCACCGAGCAGCGCACGTCGGAGGACTACCTCCCCCTCGGCGACATCATGGAGGGCGCCCTCGACGAGATCGAGGCGATCGGATCGCGCAGCGGTCAGATGACGGGCGTGCCCACCGGTTTCACCGACCTCGACTCGCTGACGAACGGGCTGCACCCGGGCCAGATGATCGTCATCGCGGCGAGGCCCGCCATGGGTAAGGCGCTCGCGCTCGATACCCCTCTGCCCACTCCCACCGGTTGGACGACGATGGGAGCGGTCGAGGTCGGGGACCTCCTGCTCGACGCCGCCGGAAATCCGACCCGGGTGACCGCTGCGACGAACGTGATGCACGACCGCCCCTGCTACAAGATCACGTTCGATGACGGCACCACGGTGATCGCCGATGCCGAACACCTGTGGCTCACGGACACGCGGGCGTCCCGCCGTTCCGCGCAGCAGGCCGCGACGGGACACCACCGGTACCGCAACCAGCGGAGTTTCTCGTCGGTGAAGACCACGCGGGAGATCGCCGAGACAGTTCGCTGCCGCAGTGCGGACCGGCGGATGAACCACTCGGTCGCCAATGCCGCACCCTTGGAGCTGCCGGCGCAGGAACTTCCTGTCGCGCCCTACACCCTTGGTGCATGGCTGGGCGACGGCCACAGCGGCGCTGCCAGGATCACCACCGCGGACCCCGAACTCCTTGTGCACATCGAATCCGACGGATTCGCCACTCGTCCCGCGGGTTCCTCGAAGTTCACCTATGCCCTGCGCCTGGCCGTGGACGAGACGGAGGACGTTGAAGGCCGCTCATGCGGGCACGGAAGCCTTCTCGTGCTCCTCCGGGAGACCGGCGTACTGGAGAACAAGCACATCCCGCAGTCGTACCTTCGCGCTTCCGTCGCCCAGCGGCGGGCGCTGCTCGCCGGGCTTCTCGACACGGTCGGCACCGTGACCGGCACAGGATCGGTGCAGTTTGCCGTGACCGGCCGGGCACTCGCCGAGGGCTTCCGTGAACTGGTGGTGAGCCTCGGTTACCGGTGCGGTGCGGCCCTCAAGCGGGTCAAGGGCCGCGGCGAGGAATCGTCCACCTGCTACGTCACCACGTTGACCACCGACGACGATGTCTTCCGGCTGGAATGGAAGCGGCTCCTGCACAAGGAGCGCCGGCGGCCCGCGACGCCGAGGCTGACGCAGCGCTTCATCCGTGACGTGACTCCGGTCGAGAGCGTTCCGGTGCGCTGCGTCGAGGTCGGCAACCCCGACCACCTCTACCTCGCGACACGGTCCATGGTCCCCACCCACAATTCGACGCTCGCACTGGACTTCGCCCGGGCCTGCTCCGTGCGGCACAACATGCCGAGCGTGATCTTCTCGCTGGAGATGGGCCGCAACGAGATCGCGATGCGGCTGCTGTCGGCGGAGGCGCGCGTGGCGCTGCATCACATGCGGTCGGGGTCGATGACGGACGAGGACTGGACACGGCTGGCGCGTCAGATGCCGCAGGTGACGGAGGCGCCGTTGTACATCGACGACTCGCCGAACCTGTCGATGATGGAGATCAGGGCGAAGTGCCGCCGGCTCAAGCAGCGGAACGATCTGAAGCTGGTCGTGATCGACTATCTCCAGCTGATGCAGACGGGCAGTTCGCGGCGTCCCGAGAGCCGTCAGCAGGAGGTCTCGGAGATGTCCCGGAACCTGAAGCTGCTCGCCAAGGAGCTCGAGGTCCCCGTGATCGCGCTGTCGCAGCTCAACCGTGGTCCGGAGCAGCGTACGGACAAGAAGCCGATGGTCTCCGACCTCCGCGAGAGTGGAAGCATCGAGCAGGATGCCGACATGGTCGTCCTGTTGCACCGTGAGGATGCGTACGAGAAGGAGTCGCCGCGCGCGGGGGAGGCGGACCTGATCGTGGCCAAGCACCGTAACGGTCCGACGGCGACGATCACGGTGGCCTTCCAGGGGCACTACTCGCGCTTCGTGGACATGGCGCAGACGTAGGGACGTTCATTGCCGGTTGCTCGACCGTGCAGCAGACAACGTCGCCTCTGAATCCCCGACTTCCACGGAACGCCCGCACACGCTGGTGATCCGCCGGGACGTCTACGAACAGCACGGCTGGCTCGCCCGTGAACTGGTCACTCGCGAGAGTGTCGGCGAGCGCCGGCGGCCCTCCGTCGGAAGAGATGTTGACGACGCCCACGCCGCCGCCGACGGCCGAGTACGTCAACTACCCGTCGGCTGCAGCCAGATCGCGTCCGATCCCGGTGACGGTGACAGCCATCGCTGCCACCCAGACCGGGAGCACCTGCTGGTCGAAACGTGCGGAGGGCGCGGCGACCGAGACGGCCGCGACGGACTGACCGCTGTCGTCGCGCACAGCCATGCCGACGGCGGTCAGTCCGGTCTCCGTCAGTCCGTCGTTGATGGCGAAGCCGCGTTTGCGTATGAGCGTCAACTCTCGGCGGAGCTGGGCGAGATCGATGGTCGCGTCCGCCGGCTCGTACAGCCGGTCCAGCTCCTCGGCCTCCAGCGCGGCCAGCAGAACCTTCCCTCCGGACGCCAGATGAGCAGGGAGGGCACGGCCCGCCCGGTCACCGACCCGCAGGATGCGGTCGCCGCACTCGACCGTCGAGAGGAACCGTACTTCTGTGCCAGCGAGGACCGTCAGGTTCGCGGTCTCGTCTACGCGGTCGACCAGCGTCTGCAGATGTGGCTGAGCGACCCTGCGCAGCAGAGCCACCGGTGCCTCGGAGGCCTCGGCGGGACGCAGTACGGGTCCCGCCCGGTATCGCCGGTCGTCGATCTGCTCGGCGAAGTCCCGGTAGACGAGCATGGCCAGCAGCCGGTGAGCCGTGGAGCGGGACACCTCAAGCCGGTCGGCTGCATCGGTCACACGTAGCGGCCCCTCCTGCTGAAGCAGCTGTGCCAAATGGAGCGCGTGGTCGACGGAGCCGATGGCATAAGGCGGCTTGTTCTTCATGACAGAAAAGGCTATCCCGCAAGACGGAATCGAGTCCAAGCTCGGTCCATGAGCCGCTTCACGAACACCGGGAGCGCACCGGGGTCCCGCGCAGGGGTGCGGCCCTGGTGACCGCCCTGTGCTGGATGATCGTCGTCTTCGACGGCTACGATCTGATCGTCTACGGGACTGTCCTGCCCCGCTTGCTCACAGAGCCGGGATGGGACCTGACCGAGTCCGAGGCGGGACTGCTCGGCAGTCTCGCCTTCGCAGGAATGCTGATCGGCGCCGTGTTCGCCGGCAGGTTCGCCGACCAGTACGGGCGCCACCGCGCTCTTCTCACTCGCGACCGTCGCGACGCTGTTCGCCTGGTACGGGCCGGCGACCTGGCTGCCGCAGCTGATGGTGGAGACCGGCTTCGACCTCGGCTCCTCCCTGACCTTCCTGCTCGCGCTCAATCTCGGCGCCGTCGCGGGCTCCCTGCTGACGGCCTGGGCCGGAACTCGCGTCGGCCCGCTCACCACCGCGGTGACCGCAGCAGCCCTTGCGGCCCTCGGCCTCGCTGTACTGCTGCTTCACCCCGGCCCGTACGGGGCCTATGGCGCCCTCGTCCTCGCGGGCGTCGGCACCCACGGAACCCAGTGCCTGATCATCGCCGCCATCGCCGACCACTACCCGGCGCGGCTGCGCGGCACCGCCCTCGGCTTCTCGCTCGGTTTTCGGCCGGATCGGCGCCGTACTCGCACCACAGACGGGCGGATGGCTGCTGGCAGCGGGTCTCGGCGTCGACTCCAACTTCCTTGTCTTCTCCGTAGCCGCCGCGGCAGCGGGCGGCCTGTTGTTCGCCTTCCCGCGTACGTCCCGCTTGTCGGACGGCCGCCGTCCCCGTAAGTCCTCCAGCGACAGTGAAGGAGTCCTGAGATGACCACTGCACCGGTGCACATCACCGCCACGGACGCACCGGGTCAGCCGGAGCGCACCCCGGAGCTCGAAGCGCTCTACGGCGGGTTCGAATCGGAGCTGCTGGTGCCGCTGTGGACGGAGATCGGTGATCTCATGCCACCGCATCCCCGGGCCAAGGCCGTTGCGCACACCTGGCGTTGGAAGAATCTGCTGCCGCTGGCCGAGCGCGCCGGGGAGCTGGTGCCGGTCGGCCGAGGCGGGGAGCGGCGGGCGATCGCGTTGGCCAACCCGGGTCTGGAGGGTGCCCCGTTCGTCACCCCGACGTTGTGGGCGGCGATCCAGTACCTGGGTCCCCGTGAGGACGCACCGGTGCACCGGCACACCCAGCACGCCTTCCGGTTCGTGGTCGAGGGTGAAGGGGTATGGACCGTCGTCGACGGCGACCCGGTCGCCATGCGCCGCGGCGATTTCCTGCTCACCCCGGGCTGGCGCTTCCACGGGCACCACAACCAGAGCGACGCACCGATGGCCTGGCTGGACGGCCTGGACATCCCCTTCGCGCACTACACCGGATCGACGTTCTTCGAGTTCGGCCCCGACGAGGTCGACGACCGCGGCACCCCTGAGCTGTCCCGGTCCGAACGACTGTGGGCCCACCCGGGCCTGACACCGGTCTCCGCGGCGGGCACCGAACACCCCAGTTCCCCGGTCGCCGCGTACCGCTGGGAGAACACCGACCGCGCCCTGCGCGATCAACTCGCCCTGGAACAGGAGGGATACACGGGCGTCCTGGAACCCGGTCACGCCGCAGTGCGCTTCACCAACCCCACCACCGGCGGAGATGTGATGCCCACGATCCGCGCCGAGTTCCACCGGCTGCGCCCGGGCACCGAGACCGCCACCCGCCGCGAGGTGGGCTCGTCCGTCTACCAGGTCTTCGACGGAAGCGGCACCGTGCGCGTAGGTGAGAGCGAGTGGACGGCCGCGCACGGTGACCTCTTCGTCGTTCCGTCCTGGCAGCCGCTGAACCTGGCCACCGACGAGGGCGTGGACCTCTTCCGGTTCAGCGACACCCCGATCTTCGACCGGCTCCACCAGTCCCGTATCCACATAGAAGGAAGCGACCGTTGAAACTCGCCACTCTCCGCACCGCCCGAGGCACCCTCGCCGTCCGCGTCGAAGCCGACCGCTGCGTCGACTTGGACTTCACCGATGTCGGCGCCCTCCTCGCACAGGCCGGCTGGCACGACCTCGCAACATCGGCAAGGGGCGAAGAAATCCCCCTCGACGGAGCCGACTTCGCGCCTGTGGTGCCACGCCCAGGAAAGATCGTGTGCGTCGGCCTGAACTACCGCAACCACATCCTGGAGATGGGCCGCGAGCTGCCTGAACACCCCACGCTGTTCGGCAAGTACGCCGAGGCCCTCATCGGCGCCCGGGACGCCGTGGAACTGGCCCCCGAATCCGAACAGGTCGACTGGGAAGCCGAGTTGGCGGTCGTCATCGGCGCCCCGGTGCGCCGTGCCGACGCGGCGCGGGCCGAGCAGGCGATCGCCGGGTTCACCGTGCTCAACGACGTCACCATGCGCGACTGGCAGTACCGCACCAAGCAGTGGCTGCAGGGCAAGACCTTCGAAAACTCCACCCCTGTCGGGCCGGTACTGGTGACCCCGGATGAACTGCCCGGCACGGTGGCGCCCGAGCTGACCATGAGCTGCTCCGTCGACGATGAGATCGTGCAGAAGGCGGACACCTCCGACCTCGTTTTCCCGCCTGTCGACCTGGTGCGCTACATCTCCACCGTGCTCACGCTCCGCCCCGGCGATGTGATCGCCACCGGCACCCCGGGCGGCGTCGGGCATGCGCGCAAGCCGGTCCGCTATCTCACCGAAGGCTCGCGTCTCGTCACGGAGATCAGCGGAATCGGCCGGCTCGACAACGTCGCGCGGAGGGTTGCCCGATGACCGTACGCGGTTGGATGGACCACAGCACCGAACTCTTCCTGGCCGCCGTCGGAAAGCTGTCCGACGAGCAGTTCGCCGAGGCCACGGCACTGCCCGGCTGGTCGCGCGCCCACATCGTCGCGCACGTGCACTTCAACGCCGAGGCGCTGCTGCGCCTGCTGCACTGGGCCCGCACCGGTGAGCGGACGCCGATGTACGAGGGGCCGGAGCAGCGGGCGTCCGAGATCGAGCACGGTGCAGCGCTTCCGCCACCGGAACTTCGCCAGCTGCTGCACGACTCGACCGAGCGGCTGGCGACCGCCATGGACCAGCTGCCCCAGGCGGCGTGGAACCACGAGGTGGTCACCGCCCAGGGCCGCACCGTCCCTGCCCGCGAGGTCGTGTGGATGCGCACCCGCGAAGTAGCGATCCACGCTGTCGACCTGGACGCCGGTACACGCTTCTCGGACCTTCCCGACGATCTCAACACCGCCCTGGTGGCCGATGTCGCCCAGAAGCGCTGCACGAGCGGCGATGCGGCCGCGCTCGCCTCCTGGCTCACCGGACGCACAGCCGAGGCACCGCAGCTCGGCCCCTGGCTCTGACAGAAGCTCCCGCAGAGGACAACGAATCGTGAACGCAGCAGCGGACAACGAGACAGACGTCGTCATCGCCGGCGGAGGGATCGCGGGGCTGGGCAACGCATACGCCCTCGCCTCGGCCGGACACCGCGTCCGCGTACTCGAGCGAGCACCCGACTTCACCGAGATCGGCGCCGGGCTCCAACTGGCTCCCAACGCGACCCGCGTACTGCGTGATTGGGGCCTGCTGGACGAGGTCATCGAACTCGGAGTGCTGCCACGGCGGCTGGTGTTCAGGGACGCCCTCGACGGCACGGAACTCACGCACCTGGCACTGGACGACGGCTTCCGGCAGCGCTACGGCGCACCGTACGTCGTGATCCATCGCAGCGACCTGCTGAAGGTCCTCGTCTCGGCGTGCGAACGCGCCGGAGTCGAACTGGTCCCGGACCACGAGGTCGACCATGTGGAGACCGACGACAGCCACGCGGTGGTGCACACCGGCAGCACCCGGCACCGTGCCCGACTCGCCCTCGCCGCCGACGGCTTGCGCTCGGCTCTGAGGGCCCGCCTCAGCGACGACGAGCCGATCGCATCCGGCTACGTCGCCTACCGCGGCGCGTTCCCCGTCGCAGAGATGGCCGACCAGCTCGGGCAGGACGCCCTGCAGGACGTGGTGGTGCACATCGGCCCCGGCTGCCACCTGGTGCAATACCCGCTTCGTTCCGGCGAGATCTTCAACACCGTCGCGGTCTTCGAGTCGCCGGCGTTCCACCGCGGGGAGAGCGAGTGGGGAGGAGCGGAGGAACTCGACGCAGCGTTCAGCGGCGCCTGCGAAGAGGTCCAGCGCGGGCTGAAGTCTCTCTGGCGGGAGCGCTGTTGGCCCATGTACGACCGCAATCCGATACGCACCTGGGTCGACGGCAGGCTCGCTCTCACCGGTGACGCGGCCCACCCGATGCTCCAGTACCTGGCCCAGGGCGCCTGCCAGGCGCTGGAGGACGCACAGTGCCTGGCAACAGAGGCCGCGAAGGGCGCGGGGAGCGACGGCCCGGACTGGCCGCGCGTCCTGAGCGCATTCGAGAGCAGCCGCACGGAACGGACAGCCCGCGTCCAGTCCGCTGCCCGGGTGTGGGGCGAGACCTGGCACGTCGACGGCTTCGCGCGGACACTGCGCAACCGGCTCTTCAAAGACCGCGACCCGGCCGACTACCGGCACATCGACTGGCTTTACGGAGGCTGACCCGCCTGCACCTGGTTCACATGGTTGACGCATTCCGCAGTTCCGACGGGGAGTTTGAGCCGGCCGCCGCCGCTCGCACCGCCGGACCTGGCCTGTCTCCACCCGCAGGACCGCGACCTGACCCCGCAGCCGTGCAACCAGTGGCAGGGACGTCGGGCCGGGGTATGCACAGGGGCCGTTCGACTCTCACGCTCAGTTTCCGCACAGAATGTCCGCTCCGCGCGATTGACGCCGCACCTGAGTGTGAGTTGACTGTCGTCGCCCAACCGTACGTACATTCAAATCCGTCAGTGTCGCGATGATTTCGGATGAACCGACGGAAAGATGCCGAATCTGGCGGTGATCATGCGACCACGGATCGCACTCATGACGGCGGCCATCGGCATTCTCCTGACGGGTGGGCTCGCCCCTGCTGCGTTCGCCCAGCCCGATTCCGCAACGCACGACGCGGCGCTACCTCGCTCGTCGGAGCTCTCCGAGACCGAGCGCCTGCCCGACCGCCGTTCGCTCACGGTCGGGGACCGCTTCTACTCGATGGGCACCGAGGACGGCCTCTATCCGGCCGCCGGGTGGCACACCACCGGCGAGATGGGCGGCATGTGGACCCAGCCGATCAAGTTGCTCGACGGCATGTGGTTCGGCCTGGACGACGCGTGGCTGGGCAAGCAGGCCAAGGCGACCAAGTTCACCTCCGGATGGGGCTACAACCGGGTCGACTACGCCCCGAGTGGCGGCATCAGCGCCAGCCGCACCGACTTCGCGCCGGACGGTCTGCGCGCCGGACTTGTCGGGCTCACGCTCAGCGCGCGGCAGAACGCCGAGGTGACCCTCTCCCTCGACGCACACTCGGAACTGATGAACGCCTACCCCTGGGGCTGGACCACGCCCGGTCAGTCGGACTTCAACCTCCCCGACAAAGGCAGCTTCGACGGAAACGCACTCTCCTTCCGTGAGACCGGAACACCCGCGACCCCCAACGCCACGCCGCACGACTACGCGGCCGTCGTCGGCGCCAAGATGACCGCGAACACACACAAGCTCGGGCCGGACTTCCGCGGCCCGCAGAGCGACCCGGCCATCTGCCCGACCGAAGGCGACAAGCCCGCCACATGCGACGACAGCTCGTTCGGCAAGGGCACGGGCGGGCAGCTGACCTACCGGGTCAAGCTCGACAGCGACGCCCCCACGACTCTGTGGTTCGCCGTAGCCGGCTCGGACAAGGGCCCGGACGAAGCGCGCGCCCAGTACGACAAGGCCTTGGCCGATCCGCTCGGCTTGCTCAAGGACAAGATCGAGAAACGCCGCGCGATGTCTGCCCACACATCCGTCGACCTCCCCGGCGACAAGCGCCTGCAGCGCAGCGTGGAATGGTCGAAGCAGAATCTGGCCGACTCCGCCCAGGAGTCACGGGACCTGCAGCTGCGCAGCACACGTGAGGGCAAGCAGTACCCGGAGCCGAGCGGCACCCTGCCCTCCGCCCGCTGGCTCGGCGCGGGCTGGCCGGACTATCCCTGGATGTTCGGCACCGACGGCGAGTACACGGCCTTCGCCTCCGTCGCGATGGGACAGTTCGACGACATCAAGGGACATCTGCGGTCCCTGAGGGACGTCAGCGAGGTCATCAACGACCGCAGCGGAAAGGTCATCCACGAGATGACACCGGACGGCTCGGTCTACTACGGCGCCAACGACGACCCCGGGAACACCGACGAGACAGCGAAGTTCCCGAGTGCGGTCGCCCTGCTGTGGAGGTGGACCGGCGACGACGGCTTCCGTGATGATCTGTATGGCTTCAGCGTGCGGAACATGAAGTACATCGATCGCACACTCGACGACGACGGGGACGGATGGCCCGAGGGCACCGGCAATGTCGAGCGGCCGGGCATGGGACCGGAGAAGCTGGACAACGCCGTGTACACGATGCGCGGCTTCCGGGACCTCGCGGACATGGCCCGCAGCAAGGACGACTCCGAGACCGCCGCCTGGGCGAACGGCCGCGCCGAGAAGCTGGAGAAGAAGTTCGACAAGACCTGGTGGGCCGGTGGGGACACCGACCAGTACGGCGACTCGCTGGAGGATCCGTCCAACAGCCCGATCCTCCAGCGGCACTGGATCGGTGTGACCCCCATGGACGCGGAGATGGTCCGCCCCGGCGAGCCAACCGTGCCTCTGGCGCCGGTCGAGCACGGCGGAACCGCATTGGACAGGCGCCAGCAGGACTGCTACTCCGGCGAGTTCGGGCTGTTCCACACCGGAACGGGACCGACGTCGGCGGAGGGCGGCAACAAGGGCCCGTCGTGCGACAGTGCGGTCTCCGCCGTGCAGAGCGAGCGGACCTCCTACTCGCTCAACACCGGGATCATGGCCGTCGCCGAGGGCAACTACGGCCGGCTGGGCAAGGACCAGCAGCAGCGGTACACCACGGCGAACGCACGGATCCAGCTGGACCCATCGGTCTGGGAGATGCCCGGTGCCATGCCGGAGATCGCGCCGAGTCCCGACTTCACCCCGAACATCGACCGTCACCTGACGGACCGCTCGATGGTGCTGCAGGCGTGGGGCGCCTACGGCGTCCTCTGGCCGGTGGTGCACCATCAGCTCGGCGTGGCCCCCGACATGGGGCGGGACAGGCTCTCGGTGATCCCACAGGTGCCGGCGGGTCAGGATCGTGTGGCCGGCAGCAACATCCGTCTCGCGAAGGGGTCGGTCGACGTCCGCGCCACTCGTTCCGGGAAGACCCTCACCACCACCGTCACCCGGCACGGCCTGGATTCCGCCCTGTCAGTCGGGCATGTGCTGCCGAGCGGGGCGAAGGTCAGCTCCGCGACCATCGATGGAAAGCCGGTGCCGTACCGGATCGTCGCCACGGCTCGCGGGCAGGAGGTCGTCGCCACGGCGGGCTCCTCCGACGGCCGCACGAGCCTCGTCGTGCGTCTGTCCTGACCGTCTCGCCCGACAGTCACCTGATCCGCCGGACACTGCCTGGCAGTGCGGGGCCCTGCGTCACTGTCACTTTCGCCAGAGCAGGTGATGGGTCACGCGTCTACACGAACCGGCTCACACCGAACAGGTCTCAGCGTCCGCCGCACCCCGGCCGAAGATCAGCAGCGCTCATGCGGCAGCGGCCTTGCGACCCGCTGAACGACCGCCCGCCTCAAGGGGAATTGAGGGGGTGGGCTGTCGGGGCCGGGCGCGGGGGCCAGGCATGGGGGGCGAGGATGCCGAGGACGTACGCACGGGCGACGAGGGCAGGTCTGGTCGCGGCGCCCAGGAGGTCGCGCAGCCGGCTGATGTGGTAGTCGACAGCCTGCCGGGAGAGCTTCAGCGAGGTGGCGATCTCGCCGTTGGTGCTGCCCTCCGCGAGGAGGGACAGTATGCGGATCTGAGCGGCGGTGAGCGGGGAGTGGGCATCGTGGGCGAGGCCCTGGTGCATGACGACGGCCCACACGTGGGTGGCGCGGCCTGCGGACCGGCCCACCGTGGTCAGGTGGAGCTGCGCGCGGCGCTGGCGGCCCTGGGCATCGAGGAGCACGGCGGAGGTTTCCACGCGTCTGACGCGGCGGGTTATCAACCCCTCCCATGCGAGGCGGAGTTGGCGCAGGTCGGTCGCGGCGGCGAGCAGTGTGTGCGCGCGGCGTCCGAGGAGGTCGGACAGGCGTATGCGGAACAGCTCGGCGGTGGCCGTGCTCGCCTGCTCGATGCGGCCGTTGACGGAGAGCAGCGCGCAGGGCAGACCGCTGTGGTCGCGCAGGGCCCGCAGGTTCTCCTCGGCCTCCCGGCGCTGGTTCATGGCGCGGGTGTGCTCGGTGATGTCGACGTAGATCCCCGCCACGCAGGTCTGGCCGTTCTCCTGGACGGGGAAGCGGTGGCCGACGGCCTGGCCTGTGATGCCGTCCGAGCGGTGATAGCTCAAGGTGTGGCGCACCGGCTTGCCTCTGTTGAGGATCTCCTGGTCCAGGGCGCGGAACTGTGCGGCGTCGGAGGGGGAGTCGAAGTCCTCGATGCGGCTGCCGACGACCCGCTCGGGTGTGGTGCCGTAGAGGTGGGCGTAGGAGTGGTTGGCCCACAGGTAGCACCCGTCGGGGTCGCGTATGAAGGCCGCGGCCGGTGCGAAGTCGGCGAATTCCGCGAAGGCGGCATAGCGGCGGCCGCCCGCGGGCTGTGCGTCGGCCTCCACCGCGAGTCCGCGGGTGCAGCCCTGGACCCCGCTCTCGTCCGGTGGCCATCGCACGTCGAAGTTCCGGCCGTCGAAGTGGACCAGACAGTGGCCGTCTTGGAGGGAGTGTCCCGGCGAGGCCATCTCCTGGCGCATGCGGTCGAGGAAGCGCTGTGCGGTGGGCTGGTCGGCGAAGGCGCCGCCGCCCTTCTCCAGGAGGTGCCACTGCTCGTCGGCCTCCCACCAGGAGACGGGGAGGTGCTCCAGCAGTGCCTTGATACCGGAATCGTCCACGAAGGCCTTTCCGTCCGCGTTTCCACCGTCCGGCTGGAGGTGGCACCGCGATGCCTATCCCCTGCGGGTACCGCCCATGCCCGGTTTCCGGCCGACTGCGAATTGTGGGCGCATCCCCGGGGAGGCGCCCGGATGTGATCATCAGCGTTCACCATTGCTCTGCGATGTCCGCGACTTTGGCATTTGCCTGACCGGTGCCCGGCTTCCGCGGCACTTCCGCGATCCACAGTCTGATTCCCTTGAGTGTGCCGCCGGTTACCTGCCGTGATCTACGCGCGTTGAGCAATCCTGTGCCCCGGTCGCGGTCCGAGGGCAGGGAGGGACCGGGTCGGCGGCCGGTCAGCGGGGCCGAGCCATCGCTCTGGGCCTCGAACAGGACAAGCGATGGGAGACGAACTCCAGTGAGCACAGTGCTGTTGGTGCACGCCAAGGGTGGTCCGCCGCTCGGTCACGTCCTCTCCCGGGCGGCCGCGAGAGCGGAAGTGCATCTGCTGGCGCTCAGCGCGCTTCCGTCCGCGATCGCGGCGTCCGCCGAAGGGCTGTGCGCATCGGTCGTGACGCCCGGCGAAGCGGAG
The DNA here is from genome assembly GCF_000426165.1 of Streptomyces sp. TAA486. NCBI lineage: Bacteria > Bacillati > Actinomycetota > Actinomycetes > Kitasatosporales > Streptomycetaceae > Streptomyces > Streptomyces sp. TAA486. The sequence goes on from NZ_KE384503.1 coordinate 341,356, forward strand.
CTGGGCGACCTGGTCTCGCTGATCGTCTTGCGGGCGGAGGCAGTTGGTGCGGACGCGGTGCTCACCTTCTCCGAGTACGCCGTCGTGGCCGTCGCCGAGGCATGCGAGTCGCTCGGGCTCGCCGGGCCGGGAGACGCCGCCGCGCTCGCCCGCGACAAGCGGATGATGCGGCACACCTGGCATCGGCGCGGCCTGCCGCAGCCGGAGTTCCGCCCGGTCGCGACGCAGGCGGACCTCCACGAGGCCGCCGCCACCCTGCCCGTCCCCATGCTGCTGAAGGCGGCCTGGAGCGCGGGCTCCACCGCCCACCAGATCATCGAATCCCCGCAGGAGGCCGACGCCGCCTGGCAGCGATCGCGTGAAGTGATGACCGAATCCGCTCAGTTGGGATTCGCCGAACTCCATGTGGCCGAAGCGGACGCGCACTTCGTGGTCGAGCAGATCGTCACAGGGACCACTGAGCAGTGGTTCGACGAGCCCGGCTGGGGCGACTACGTCAGCGTCGAGGGCGTGGTGGCCGACGGCGTCTTCCACCCGGTCTGTGTCAGCGGACGGATGCCCACGGTGGAGCCGTTCACCGAACGGGCCAGCATCACCCCCGCGTTGCTCCCGGCCGACCTCCAGGACCGCGTCGTCGCCCTTGCCCGGGAGGCCGTGGACGCTCTCGGCCTGCGCGACTGCGGCACGCACACCGAGATCAAGCTCGGCGCCGGCGGGCGCATGTGGCTGATCGAGACGGCGGCCCGGTTCGGCGGCGCGATGACCGTCCCGCAGATCGAGGAGGTCTTCCGGCTCGACCTCGTCGGCATGCTCGTGGACCACCTCCTGGGCCGCCCGGTCGACTGGCCCGAGCGGGCCCTCGGCCCCGAGCAGGCGCGGGGAGCGGCGGGTTCCCTCGTCGTCCTCGCGGTGGACGGTCAGGGCGAGGCCTGGCGGGACCGCAGGGTCTGGGACTTCCCCGTGGCGAAGGAGGCCGTCGCACTGAGCGAGGGCAGCAACCTCTCGGTGGTTCCGGAGAGTTCGCTGCCCGACGGCAGCACCGTGCCGGTCTACGACCCCGTCGGCGGAGCCAACACCATGGCGGCACTGTGCCTGCTCTCCGCCGCCGACGCGCGCACCGTGCTCCGCGACTTCACGACCCTGGTGGACGCCCTGCCCGCCGTGCTGCCGCCCGCCGTGCCCGCCCCTCCCGCCGGGTCGAAGCCCGCGCCCGCCGCCCACTCCCGGGTCCGGCCGGCCACGGAGCCCGAGGGGGTCGCCGCGTGAGCACCGCCCCGCTCTCCACAGGCGCCCCGGAACCCGCCATCGACCGCACCGTTGTCGGCGAGAACCTCTCGCTGCCCCTGTTCCGCACGCTGTCCGGGGTACTGGCCGGCCACTCGTACCTCAAGGTCGTCGTCGACCGCGCCGAGGCCACCTGGCACCTGCTCGACACCGCCGCGCACCCCTTCCACGTCAACTACATCGCGACCCGCGTCCTCGGCATGGACCTCGCCGAACTCGACGCCGCTCTCGATGAGTTCAACGCCTCCGTCTACATGGACCCCGAACGCCGTTTCCTGCTCGGGGTGCTCTCCCTGCACACCGACGAGGACGCGGAGGGCCGCGAGCGCACCTTTCTCGTGCTGGAGACGACCGAAGCGGACACCATGCACGGGGAGTTGCTGGAGTACTTCCACGCCTTCGTCCGGGAGCGCGTCGACGGCAGGCTGCCTCTCCTGCTCAAGCCCGCCAACCACGGGCAGGAGGAGGAGCTGGCCGCGATCAGCGAGCAGCTGGTGCCGCGCATCCTCAGCCACGAACTCTTCGGCACCAGGAACCGGTCACCGCTCAACCTGGGGGAAGCCACGGGCCGGCTGCGCTGGTTCCGCACCGTCGAGGAGTACGAGGCGGCGGCCGGCGAACTCGGCTGGTCGGACATCGTCGCCATGCCCTGCCTGCCGGACGACGTCCAGCGCGTGGCCGGATTCGTCAACACCGCGCCCATCACCCCGCTGTCCCACACCAACGTCCTCGCCTCCGGATGGGGCATCCCGAACGCGATCGTCCGCGACCTGGAACAGCTCGTCGAGAAGGACGGCCTGGACGGCGCATGGGTCCGCTACCGGGTCCGCGAGGACGAGATCACCCTGGAGCGGCTGGCGCAGGCTCCCGAGCTGCGGGCCCCGGCCTGGCACCAGCAGCGGATCCGGCTGGAACCGCCGGGACTTGAGGACGCGCCCGTACTCTCCCTGCACCGGCTGCGCAGCGCCGACCGGGACCGCTACGGCACCAAGGCGGCCAACCTCGGCGAGCTGCACCACGTCCTCGACAGCCGGACGGCCGACCTCACAAGTTTCTACGGTCGTCCTCGCCCGCCGCGGGATGACCTGTACGGGCACCTCGCGTCACGGCTCGGCCTCGTCACGCCCTCCGCCGCCGAACTCCGCGCCGCTGCGACCTCCTTCGTGGCGGACACGGTCGAGGCCCCCGAGGGCGTGGCCCTGCCGTTCTCCCTCCAGCAGCGCTTCCTCACGTCCTCCCCGGCGCTCCAACAGGGCATCGGGAAGCTGAAGATGGCGCTCGAACTCGACGCGACCGACGTCCTCGACTCGCTCTGCCTGCAGATCCAGCAGCTGATCAGGCACACGCCGATACCCGAGCCGGTCGCCAGGGAGATCACCCGGGCCTTCCCCGACCGGCTCGCCGAGGGCGGCCGCCTCGTGGTGCGCTCCTCCTCCAACGCCGAGGACCTCCCGGGCTTCTCCGCGGCCGGCGTCTACGACTCCGTCACCACGGTCCGCGGCATCGACGAACTCCCCGACGCCGTGCGGCAGGTGTGGGCCTCCCTGCTCTCACCGCGCAGCGTGCGGCTCCGCCACCAGGTGGGCATATCCCTGGACGACACGTACATGGGCGTGATCATCCAGGTGTACGTCCCCGCTGCGCTCGGCGGCGTCCTGGTGACCTGCAACCCGACCCGGCGCGAGGACTTCCGCAACGTCTACCTCAACTGCTCGCCGGGTTCCCCCGAGCAGGTCGTCGAGGGAGCGGTCCTGCCGCAGCAGTACCTCTACAACACCGTCGAGGGCGGCGGCCGCACCGTCGCACTCGGCTCGTGGAACGAGGGGCTGTCCGCCGGCATGCGTGCCCGGCTCGCGGATCTTTCCCTGACCGGGCGGCTGTTGCAGTCCCACTTCAGCGCACCCGAGGTGGACGAGCCCCTGGACATCGAGTGGCTGCTGACCGACCAGGGCGACTTCCGCCTGGTCCAGATCCGCCCGTACGCGCTGTGAGGGCCCGCCTCCCGCGGTCGGCCGCGCGGCCGCCGGCCACGGCCCTGACCCGCACGGCCCGCCGCATCATCCGGCTCAACTACGGCTTCCAGCTGCTGTTCAACCTGCTGTGGTGGATGCCGGTCTTCTACGCCTACCAGAAGGACGCCGGGCTCTCCGACGGTCAGATCTTCGGCATCCAGAGCATCTACTACGTGGCCTTCTGCCTCTTCGAAATCCCGACGGGTCTGATCGCCGACCGCATCGGCGCCCGCAACTGCCTGCGGGCAGGCGCCGTCGTGATGACGGCGGCGAATCTCGCCCCGGTGTTCAGCGCCTCGTACAGCGGGTTCCTCGTCCACTTCCTCGCCATCGCCGCGGGGCGCTCCCTCACCTCGGGGGCTGCCAGCGCCTACCTGTACGACGGGCTGCGCGCCGAGCGGTGCGATGAGCACTACCTGAAGGCGGAGGGCACGGCCCGGGCGCTCGGACTCGCCGCGAAGGTTGTGTGCTGGCCACTGGTCGGGCCGCTGATGGCGGTCGCCCATCCTGCGCCGTACGTCCTGAGCGCCGTGAGCGCGGCGGGATCCCTGGCCTGCGTCGTGGCTCTGCCCCGATTGGCGGCCCCCGCCGGGGCGGACGGCAGGACCTCGTCCGGCGCGACGAGGAAGGCATCCCGGGCCGCGAACAGCGGCCGCGGGCGCGCCACTTCGCTGGGCGACGCGAAGGCCGCGCTGCGCAGCATCGCCTCCTCGCCGTGGCTGGCACTCGTGATGGTGCAGGGCGTGGCCGTCTTCACGCTGTCCCGGATCTGCCAGGTCAACCTCTTCCAGCCGATCCTGCTGGACCACGGCATCGGAGAGGCTTCGCACGGCGGGGTGCTCGCCGCGATGACGGTGGCGGAGGCCATCGGCTCGGCGCGCCCCCAGTGGCTGGGCCGCCGCCTGACACCGGTGGCCTGGGTCTCCGTTCTCAGCCTCGCCCTCGCGGGCACCCTGGCGGGCATCACCCTCGGCGGTCCCTGGACGGTCGTCGCCCTGCTCTGCCTGTTCGCCGCCGCCACCGGCTTCGCCTACCCGATCCAGCGCAAGCTGGTCAACGACGCCGTGCCCGCCCACGCCCCGAGGGCGACGATCCTGTCGGTCGAGTCGATCGTGGACCGCGCAGTGTGCGCACTGGCGGCCGTCGCCGTCGGCGCCTACCTGTCCGCCGGACACCTGGACGCCCTGCTCTGGCACAGCGCCCTGGCGACCGCCGTGCTGCTCGGCGCCTTCCAACTGGTCCTGCGCAGCGGGGTGTTGCGGCGCGCTTCCGACGGGAGCGAGGAGGCGGGCGTCGGCCGGGAGAAGGCCGACCGGGCCGGTCCGGGCGCGGCCGGGGCGGAGCACTCGAAAGAGGACGCACACCCCAAGGCCGGCGTGTAGGACGGGCACACGCCCGCCCCCTCGGAGAGGGAGCGGGCGTGTGGGAGGCACGACGGCGCTTGCAGGCTGCGGCCGTGGTCGAGGCCCGCGGGCGTCAGGATCCGTGCGCCAGGTGTTCGATCACGCGGGCGGGGAGATACGCGGGCCGGGAGGGCTGCCCGGTCTGGTACGCCACGTAGCCGAGGGAGGCGGCGACATCTGTCTCCTCCGCGGTCTCGGCCTCGTAGACGAGGCGGCAGCCGTTCGCGTCCGCCTTGGCACGCTCCCAGAGGGCGGGCGCCGGCTTGCGCTCCGCCTCGGTGCGCGGGGTGAGGATCCGGTCGTCGAAGTCCTTCCAGGCGAAGGGAGTCGACCCCTTCCAGGTCTTGTCGACCTCCTTCTTCAGGGCCGCCGCACGCTCGGCGTCCGTCTCGCCCCAGGAGGACGGCACGTTGGTGATCAGCCCGACCTCGATGTCCCGCTCCCGCAGTTCGCGCAGATAGGCGGCCGCTCCGGGCATGTAGCTGGTGCTGGAGTCCTCGGCCGTGTGCACCAGGGTCTCGCCGAGATCGAACCAGACGACGGCGCAGCCGTGCGCGGCGTCCGCACGCGCCCCGGCCGGAGCGTCATGCGACATCCCCGCGGGTACGGCCGCGCTCGCCGTGGTGCTCAGCGAAATGGACGCCACTGCGGCACCCAGGAAGGCGAGGCTCGTGCGGAGTAAGCCGCGGGAGGCGGATCTGTTCATGGCGTTCGGCGCCTTTCTTCTCGACGCATCCCACGGACGCGTCCATGTCCGGTGCATGACACGCCTGGCCGCCTGGAACGCCCACGCGGTCCCTCGCGTGCCCGGAAGAACGTTCTTCCTGCCACCGCTCCCTTCCGCCATACCCCTGAACAACACACACCACTCGGCTCCCGTGGATCTCGGCAAGTCCTGGCGACAGCCTCCGGCCCGGCGGGAATGAGAGCGGCTCGAGGCGCGTTGCCACAGCCATGTCTGATGAGACCGTGGAGTTCCTCCCCGTCGACTGGGTGCGGGACCAGACGCGGAAGATCCTTGAGGCCGGTACCACCGAGGGCATCGAGATCCGCGGTGCGCCGATCGTGCTGCTGACCCTTCGCGGCGCGAAGAGCGGCAAGCTGCGCTACACCCCCGTGATGCGGGTGGAGCACGACGGCAAGTACGCGGTCGTGGCGTCCAAGGGCGGCGCTCCTGAACACCCCGGCTGGTACTACAACATCAAGGAGCATCCCGAGTTCCCGCTGCAGGACGGGACCGTGACGAAGGACTACGTCGCACACGAGGCGGCGGGGGCCGAGCGGGCCGAGTGGTGGCAGCGAGCCGTCGCGGCCTTCCCGTCGTACGCCGAGTACCAGCAGACGACCGACAGGCAGATCCCGGTCTTCGTGCTCGAGCCGACGTGACCGGTCGTCCGGCCGCGCCGCGCGTGAAGCGCCGGTCTGGCGTGAGCTGTTGAGCGAGGCCGTAGGCGGTGCCCGCCTCGTGGGGTGCTCCTGTGCGAGGCCGCCGACGCCTGTTCCGGCCGCCCAGCGCGGGAATCCTCGAGACCGGGTACGGCATCGTGGCCTCCCGTCGCGGCCGAGGCCATGCACCTGAAGCCGAGCCGGCCCTCGCCGGGTTCGCCCTTGCGGCGCCCGGCGTCCACACCGTGTTCGCCGACGTGGAGCTGTCGAACCCGGCCTCCGTCCGTGTGCCGGAGAAGGCCGGCATCCGCAGATGGATCACCGAGGAGAACAAGTCCCGCTTCAGGATGACGAATTCGGAACTCCAAGAGAGGTGACCCGGCGGGGCCGGCGGCTTGCTGTCGGCCCCGTGCTGGCCCGCGAACTGCGCACCGGAGAAGGGGAGATGGGACCGCCGCCGCCTTCAGGAGGCGAGTGCGAGGGCGAGGGCCGCGGCGGCGGGGAGGGCCTGCACGTAGAGGATGCGTCGGCTGACGCTCAGCGCGCCGTAGAGGCCCGCGGCGATGACGCAGCACAGGAAGAAGATTCGCGCCTGGGGGCCGGTCGGCTCCTGCGCGACGAGGCCCCAGATCAGCCCCGCGGCAAGGAAGCCGTTATAGAGGCCCTGGTTGGCCGCCAGCGACGCCGACTGCTCGGCGAACTCCGGCGTGGTCCCGAAGACGGCCCGGCCGCGCGGTGTGCGCCACAGGAACATCTCCAGTATTAGAAAGCCCAGGTGGAGAAGGGCGACAAGGGCGGTGAGCGCGAGCGCGGCGGTGTGCACGAAGTCCTCCGGGAAACAGGTGAGTTGGAATTGGCAACCAACTGGTCGGGTGGACCCTAGCACGGAGGTTTGATTTACCAACCATGTGCCTGGTTGGATTGCCGCATGGTGAGGAGAGAGGTGAATCCGCGGGAGTGCTCGCTGGCTTCGGCGCTGAACGTCGTCGGCGAGAAGTGGTCGCTGCTGGCTCTGCGCGAGGTGTTCTACGGCGTGCACCGCTTCGACGGCATCGTCCGCAACACCGGTGCTCCCCGCGACGTGCTCGCCACTCGGCTGCGCACGCTCGTCGACGGCGGGGTGCTGCGGAAAGTCCGGTACTCGGAGCGTCCGCCGCGCGACGAATACCACCTCACCGAGGCCGGCCGGGAGCTCGCCCCGGCCATGCTCGGCCTCATGCGCTGGGGCATGCGGTGGGTGCCCGGCGCCCCGGTGGGCCCGACGGTCTTCACCCACAGCTGCGGCGGGCAGTTGGACGCCGGGATCGTGTGCACGTCCTGCGGGGAGAGGACCGGCTCGGGGGACGTCGCTCTGCCGGACACCGGTACGGCAGAGGGGACTTGAGCCGGGCCTGTGCCTGAGTCCCGAACGGCGGCGTGACTCGGGGGCGCGGGTCTCCGGCCCGCTCACTCCAGCACGCGCAGCTTCGCGCCGTTGTTCCACGCTTCCAGCAGACCGCGGTGGACGGCGGTCACCTCGTCGCGCGCGGCCATCAGCAGGGCGTCCCGGGTGAAGGGTGCCGTGGCGACGAGCAGAGCGACGTCGGCCTCGTACTCGGCCCTGGCCATGCCGATGAACCCCCGGACATCGGCGCACCCGATGTTCGACGAGGGTGTGCGCGCCTTGCACTGGACGACGAGGCGGCGCCCGTCGGCCGTGCGGCCGAGCACGTCGGCACCGGCGCCCCCGTGCCCGCCGGTGACGGTGACCTGTTCGCAGCCGTCCCGCCGGCACAGCCAGGCGATGTGCCGCTTGAACTCCCGGCCGTCCATGGCGTCCAGCGCCGCCATGGAACCCGCCGCCTCGTGCTCGCGCAGGACTCGCCGCAGCTGCACCATCTCCGCTTCGTTCTCCGCGAGTTGCAGGCGCAGCTCACGCTGGGACTCGATCGCCTGGTTCAGGAGGGGCACGATGGTCCGGCCGAGGACGCCGCGCACGGTCTCCTCCGCCAGCTGCCTCACCCGCGTCTCGTCGACCGCGGGCCCCTGCAGCGGCTGCTCGGCTACGGTCTGTGCGATGCGCCGGTCGAGCCAGGCGATGAGGCTGTGGACAACGGAATCGTCCACGTGCGAAGGCCCGGGCAGTGCCGTCGACGCGGCGCGGTGGGCGTGTTCGGCGTCGAGCAGATAGGTACGGATCCGCCGCGCGACCTCGCTGTCGCGGAGCAGCATCGCGATGTTGAGAACGGCTCGGCGGGTGAAGAGAGCGAGGCTGGAGCGGGGCTGTGGATAACTCTCAGGAAAGAGAGACAAGGTGTCTCTCTTGAAAAGCTCCAGCTCAGGGCCTCGCAGCGTACGCATGCCGTTGTCGGTCAGTTCGTCGCGGTGCCGCTGCATCAGCCTGTTGACGGTGCGTTCGCCGACGTCGAAGTAGTCGGCCACCATCCGCGTTGTCACATGCAGACCGTCCGGCAGAAGCGAGAGAACCCTGACCTTGTCGAGTACTTCGGTTCGTTCCGCGACGGACGCGCGCAGCGTCCGCGATTCCAGCAGTGCGCCCTCGTGCACCATGTGACCCCTCCCTTCCGGGCGGACCCGGACATGGATGGGCATCCCTGCTGATCCCCACCCCTACCGGGGTCAACGAGGCCCGCAATGTGAAGACACGCTCGAATTGCGATCGTTCTTGCGATTCGAACCGAACATGAGCGGAGCACGCCTGGCCGTCGCGACGGTCAGAGCTGCATCTTGAAGCCCAGGTGGGACGCCTCGAAGCCGAGCCGTTCGTAGAAGCGGTGGGCCTCGATGCGGGTGGCGTCGGAGGTGAGCTGGACGAGGGCGCAGCCCTGGCGGCGGGCCTCCTCGATGGCCCACTGGATCAGCCTGGAGCCGAGGCCGTCGCCGCGCGCGTCCGCGTGTACGCGGACCCCTTCGATGAGGGCGCGGGTCGTACCCCGCCTGGACAGGCCCGGAATGAGGGTGAGTTGGAGGGTGCCGACGGGGTGCCCGTCGCGCTCCGCGACGACGAGGTGCTGGTGCGGGTCCGCGTCGATGCGGTCGAACGCCTCGCGGTAGACGGCCGTCTCGTCGGGACTCTCGCGCTGGGCGCCGAGGGGGTCGTCGGCGAGCATGGACACGAGGGCCGGTACGTCGTCGGCTGTCGCTCGCCGCATGGTGACCGGCTCCGGTGCCGGTGCCGGTGACGACGGCGTGGAGGGGGTCCCGGTGCTCATGATCGCAGCTTACGCCCCGGTATTGGCCAGAGGTTGGACTCGGTGGGAAAGTGCGCAACCGCGTACGTGTGCGGGGTCTGGGGTGATGACGCCGGTTTTCGCGGCGAACTCGCCCTCACCGCACGCTACTTACCGGCCGTGTGCTTCTTCCCGGCCCGGGCCTCTTGCGTGCCGGGCTCTCCGTGCTCACCGGCGTCCGTCCCCGGCGGGCCGCTCGTCACGTCGCCGGCCGAAGTGCCCGTACGGCCCGTACGAGGGGCGCCAGTTCGCTGCGTTCCTCCGCCGCGTCGAGGGCTTCGCGCAGGGCGGCGTCGTTCGTGGGCCGCGCCGACTTGAGCAGGGCGTGGCCCGCCTCTGTGACGTCGGTGTAGATGCCGCGGCGGTCGTCGGGACAGAGGTACCGGGTGAGCAGGCCGCGCTCCTCGAGCCTGTTGACGAGCCGGGTCGTGGCGCTCTGACTGAGGACGACGGCGTCCGCGAGCTGGTTCATGCGGAAGTGGCCGCCCTCGCCTCCGTGTTGCTCGCTGAGCACGTCGAGGACGGAGAACTCCCGGACGCTCAGCGCGTGTTCGGCCTGAAGCGCGCGCTCGATGCGGGCCTCGATGCGGCCATGCAGTGCGGACAGTGCGCACCAGCCCTGGGCCAGGCCGGGGTCCGGTCGTGACATGGCTCCTCTGCTTCCTCTGCGGGACGGGCGTGCGGGGCGGGAGGGCGGTCGCCTCGGGGCGGCGTCCCGTTCCATGGGCCGCCTCCGGTGGCCCAGGATAGTCCACTCGCAAAATAGCCCGCGCTTGCAAATAGTCAGCGTCTGCAATTATTGTCTACGCCGGTTAACGACGTACGCATGCAACTGTGAAGGGCTCACCATGCCGCTCGCTCTACTGGCGCTGGCCCTCGGCGCCTTCGGAATCGGGACCACCGAGTTCGTGATCATGGGGTTGCTTCCCGAGGTCGCGGACGACTTCGGGGTCTCCGTCCCCACGGCCGGTTACCTCACCACTGGCTACGCCCTCGGCGTCGTCGTCGGCGCTCCGCTGCTCGCGGTGCTCGGTGCCCGCGTCCCGCGCAAGCGGATGCTGATGCTGCTGATGGGCCTCTTCATCGTCGGCAACGTGGTCTCGGCCGCGGCCCCCGTCTTCGGCGTGATGCTCACCGGCCGCGTCATCGCGTCGCTCGCCCACGGCACCTTCTTCGGGATCGGGTCGATCGTCGCGGCGGGCCTGGTGGCACCGCAGCGCAAGGCCGCCGCGATCTCGATGATGTTCACGGGGCTGACGGTCGCCAACGTGGTGGGCGTTCCGGCGGGCACGATGCTGGGCCAGGAGCTGGGCTGGCGCGTCACGTTCGCCGCGGTCGCCGGGCTGGGAGTGCTCGGGCTGCTGGGCATCGCTGCCCTCGTACCCGCCGGGCGGGCAGGAGGCCCGGACGGTGCGACTCACCCCGCGGGCGGCTCCCGCGTACGCGGCGAGCTGGCGGCCTTCCGCAACGTGCAGGTGCTGCTCGCCATGGGGATGACGGTCCTCGGCTTCGGCGGGGTCTTCGCCGCCATCACCTACATCGCGCCGATGATGACGGATGCCGCCGGCTACGGGAGTGCGTCCGTCACATGGCTTCTCGTGCTCTTCGGACTCGGCATGGTGGCGGGCAACCTCGTCGGCGGACGGCTCGCGGACCGCGCGCTGATGCCGCTGCTCTTCACTGCGCTGTCGGCGCTCGCCGTCGTCCTGGCGCTCTTCGTCTTCACGGCCCACGACAAGGTGGCCGCGGCGGTGACGCTCCCGCTGGTCGGCGCGTTCGGCTTCGCGACCGTTCCGCCGCTGCAGAAGAGGGTGCTCGACCAGACCGCGGACGCCCCCACCTTGGCCTCCGCCGTCAACATCGGCGCCTTCAATCTGGGCAACGCGCTCGCGGCCTGGCTCGGCGGTCTCGTCCTGGACGCGGGAGCCGGAGTCACCTCGCCGAACTGGGTGGGTGCGCTGCTCGCCGCGTCGGCTCTCGCGCTGGCAGTGCTGTCGGCGCTGCTCGAACGCCGCGCTGCCGCCGTTCCGGCTCCTTCAACTTCCCCTTCACCGCGAGTCGTTGCGACGGGTGGCGCACGGCACCGGGCCCGTGTCGTTCAGCCGAGCGCGACGGAGTAGGGCGCGAAGCGGCGGGAGGCGTCCCCCAGGAGGCCGGAGCGCGAGCCGAGGGTCATGAGGGTGCAGAGGCAGCCGCCCTCGAGGCCCCGGCGGCGCGCCCACGTCTCCAGGCCCTCGTGCCGGGCGTCGATGTCGAGGCGGATGTCCCCCGCGGTGTGTTCGCCCAGGTCGCGGACGAGGGCCTGGGCGGTCGCCGTGTCCCGGGCGACGACGGGTCCGACGACGGTGCCGCCGGGGCCGTTCGGCCAGGCGGCCGCGAAACCGCGGACCGATCCGTCGCCCCCGTCCGCCACGACGAGGCGGTCCGCGAACCCGGGGAGCCGGTCCAGGAGATGGCCGCGGTCGGCCCCGAAGGCGTCAGCGTCGAGCGCGCGTACGGCGGACAGGTCCGATGCTGTCGCGGGACGTACGTACGGGGCGGGGCCGTCGGCCGCGTCGGACTGTCCGTCGGCGGGGAGCAATCTGCCCCTGAGCGAGGTGACGGTGCCTGCCGCACGGAAGCCGAGCCGCTCATAGAGGGGCCTGCCGTTGTCGGTCGCGTACAGGAAGAGAAGGGCGTCGCCCGCTTCGGCGACGGCGTGTTCCATCAGCCGGCGGCCCAGGCCCTGCCGTTCGCAGCGTTCCGCGACGAGCATCATGCCGACGCACGCCGCGCCCGCACCGGGGTCGAGGTCCGGACCCGGACCTGTCGTGGCCAGGGCGCCGTACGAGGTGAGGACGCAGGCGCCGATCAAGGTTCCGGGGCGGTCGGGCGCCTCGACGCCGTACCCCCGGCCCGATGTGAGCAGCAGCCGCCACTTGTGTTCCTCGCGCCCCCATCCCCGGCTCTGCGCGAGGTCGGAACAGGCTGCGAGGTCGGCGCTACCGAGGCGGCGGACGGGAAGATCCCGGAGCCTGTTTCCGAGGGAGCGGGGCAGCGATGGCCCAGGAGTCGTCGTCACGTACTCAGGCTGGCTGACGGGACCTCCGCCCGGCGACAGGTTTTCCCGCCGCCGCCTCGTCCGCGCCGGGCTCGAAGGCGAAGACGGTCAGGCCGGTCGCGGCCAGCGTCAGCCAGAACTTCACCCAGACCCAGCGGTGCCTGGCGAGCCCCCACGACGTCCCCAGCGAGAGCACGAGTCCGGTGCCCAGGGAGATCAGCGCGACGGGCACGAGCAGCCAGTCGGCGAAGAGCTTCATGGCGATGGACGAGGGTCCGGCGACGGCATCCCGATCGCGGACTCCGGCGATCGCGAGGGCCAGCAGGCACAGCGAGACGCCGAGCCAGCCGACCGAGACGGTGACGTGCGCGACGAGGAAGGCTCTGCGTGCGGGGCGCGGCAGGCGCGGTAGCTGAGGCATGCTCACACGGTGACGGGCGGGCGCGGGTCGCCGCGTCTGACGGCGGGAGTACTTCGCCCTACTCGGTCCCGAGTACGCAGACCTCCGGCCCGGCACCGGGCCGGCCGGTCGTCGGAGGGGGCGGGTCGAACCGGGGCCGGCGGGCGCCGGGGTCCGCACTACGATCGGGTGCATGGCCTCTTCGCTCTCCCGTTCGTCGGGGCGTCCGCCCAGGCTTCATCTCTTCGATCTCGACGGGACGTTGATCCACGGTTCTTCGGCGGCGGTGGAGATTTCGCATCAGCTCGGCCTGGACGCGGAGATCCGTGAGCTGGAACTGGCCTTCGCGGCAGGGGGAATGACTCCGCCGGATTTCGCGACCCGGGCGTGCGCACTGTGGTCGGAACTGACGGAGGATCACATATCCGCGGCCTTCATGGGCGCCCCGTGGCTTTCGGGAATTCGTGAAGTGTGGGCGGAGATCCGCGAGCGTGGCGAGCGCTCCGCGGTGATATCACTGTCGCCGGATTTCTTCGTCAGCCGGCTGCTTCTCCAGGCTCCGCCTGCGCGTCCTTCCCCGCCTTTGCCCACACCGGGGCGCGGTCCGTCCGGCACCGTCCGCACCACTGGGACGGGCTCCGCTACGGAGGACGCCGGAGGCGATACCGGCGGGGGCGCTGACGCCACGTACGGCTCCCGCTGGCCCACCGTCCCCTTCCGTCAACAACCGGATCCGACGGGGATTCTCTCAGCGGAGGCGAAGGTACGGATAGCGGACGAACTCTGCGCGCAATTCGGTGTATCGAGAAACGAATGCGTCGCGTACGGCGATTCGAGGTCGGACGCGGCTCTGTTCGCCGCAGTGCCGGTTTCGGTGGCCGTGAATGCCGACGGCCACGTCAGGGGTCTCGCCACGGCTGATTACGAAGGGAAAGATCTTCGCGAAGCCTACGGACTTGTCCGCAAGAGTCCGTAATTCCCCGCGAGTGGTCCACGTCACGTAATTCGCCCCCCGCACGGAGGGGACTTGTGTGGCGAAGTGATAACGGTATGGTCGAGTCCGCATCGCGCGGTGCGACGCCATTCCGCGGTCGGTGTCAGGGGGCGGTACCACCAGAACGCGTTCCGAATGCGTGCTGCGCAGATTCTTCGTACGAGTTCGAGGCGAGGCAGACCATGACGACCAAATCGGCCGGAAACGGTCCGTCCGCGGGGGACGGCAGAAGAGACAACGACAGCGGCTGGGGATGGTTCACCCGCTCACGGCGTGCGACCGGAACGACAACGTCCAGTGAGGACGAGCAGCAGAACCAGCAGAACCAGCAGCAAGAGAACGGGCAGAGGCAGCCGGACCGGCAGAACGAGCAGAGCAGGGACGCCCACCGCCCGGCGGACGACGGAGCGGATTGGCCCGCCCGGCCACTGAGCCCCGTCGTCGACGGCGCCGGCGCCGGACGCGCGCGCTGGGCCGAGACGCCGGAAGAGGCCGCGATGCCGGTGCCGGCACCGCCGGACCCGTATGCCGGCGGCACCCCGGACGGCTCCGGCCAGTCAGAGCGCGGAGCACCGGCACCCGGCGCGTGGTACGGCGGCGGCCCGGAAGCACCGCGTGAACACCCGGCACCCGCCCAGTACGGCGGCAACGGTGCCGCGCCCCAGGCGGCCGCGCCTCAGGCCGAGCCCCGGACACAGTCCCGGCCCGCGTCCCAGGCTCCGACCCCGCCCCAGGCACGGCCCGCCCCCCAGGCTCCGCCACCGATGCCCGACCGGCCGCCGTCCGTGTCCCCGCCGCAGGCCGAGAGACAGCCGCAGCCCCGAAGTGCCCCTTACGGGGACGAGCCGGCCGCGGCTGCGCCGCCGGCGCAGCCGCCCGCGCAGACGGCCGGGCCCGACGACGGCGAGCTGATCCGCCGGACGCTCGACGAGGTCGAGCCCAGGGCCGACGCGGCCACCGCGTACTTCTACGCGCTGCTCTTCGTCCAGCAGCCCCAACTGCGCGAGCTCTTCCCCGCGTCCATGGACTCCCAGCGCGACCGCCTCTTCAAGGCGCTGCTCACCGCCGTGCGGCTGTCCGACGAAGCGGACGCGCTCTCCGAGTACTTGTCGGGTCTGGGCCGTGGCCACCGCAAGTACGGAACGCTGCCCGACCACTACCCGGCCGTCGGCGAGTGCCTGCTGGGCGCGCTCGCCCAGTACGCGCCCAAGACCTGGAGCCCGGAGACCGAGCAGGCCTGGGTCCGCGCGTACACGACGATCTCGCAGGTCATGATCGATGCCGCCGCCGAGGACGCGGAGCGTGCCCCGGCCTGGTGGAACGCCGAGGTCGTCTCGCACGAGCTGCGCACGTCGGAGATCGCTGTGATCACGGTTCGTCCGGACCAGCCGTACTCCTTCCTTGCGGGCCAGTACACGAGCGTCGAGACGCCGTGGTGGCCACGGGTCTGGAGGCACTACTCCTTCGCGTCCTCGCCGCGCTCCGACGGGTTGCTCACCTTCCATGTGAAGGCCGTCCCCACGGGATGGGTCTCCAGCGCGCTCGTGAACCGGGCCCGCCCGGGCGACGTGCTGCGGCTGGGTCCGCCCGCAGGAAGCATGACCGTGGACCACGCCACCGACAGCGGGATGCTCTGCGTCGGGGGCGGCACGGGGATAGCTCCCATCAGGGCGCTGGTGGAGGATGTCGTGGAGCACGGCCGTTCACGACCGGTCGAGGTCTTCTACGGTGCGCGCAGCGACCACGATCTCTACGACCTGGACACCATGATGCGGCTGGAGCGCGAGCACCGCTGGCTCTCCGTGCGTCCCGTTGTCGCCAGCCCTCCGGGGTCGGCGTTCGCGAACGCCCTGGCGGGGCAACTCCCGGACGCCGTACGGCAGTACGGTCCGTGGTCCGCGTACGACGGCTATCTCTCGGGCCCGGCCGGCATGATCCGCAGCGGTGTCGACGCGCTGGTGGCCTCGGGTGTTCCCGCCGAACGCATACGGCACGACTCGCTGGCGGAGCTGATCCTCAGCGGTGAACGGACACCCGGATGAGTTCGCGACGCGGACCTGGCATCCGGAGAACCACGCGCGGGACGGAGACCGCCGATCGGCGCCTCACCGTCACGCGCTCCGCGCGCGGGCGTAACGCGAACGGCGAGGCCCAGCGCACTAGAACGAGAACGCGAGCGAGTGCAGGAAAGTGGAAGGGGAGGGGTCAGCGCCGTGGCTGAGGCGGAGGAGCCACGTCCGTGGGTCGGGCAGGACTCACGGACGCGGCACGAGCACGGGCGCGAGCCCGAACACGACAGGGCGGCAGCCGAGAGGACGCGGCACCGTCCGGGCAGTGACGGGGAGCGGCTGCTGCAGCGCCGGCTCGGCACGTCCGACCGCGCGGAGCGCTTCTACGACGAGCAGGTGCTCGACCATCTCAACGAAAGGATGCGGGAGTTCGTGCAGCGTCAGGAGATGTTCTTCCTGGCCACCGCGGACGCGTCCGGCGAGTGCGACAGCAGCTTCCGCGCAGGTCCCACCGGTTTCCTCCAGGTGCTGGGTGAACGCACCCTGGCCTACCCGGAGTACCGCGGCAACGGCGTGAACGCCAGCCTCGGCAACATCCAGGAGAATCCCCACCTGGGCATCATGCTGATCGACTTCACCCGGGCGCGCATCGGTCTGCACATCAACGGCCGCGCCAGCATCGTCGAGGACGAGGAACTGCGCGCCTCCTACCCGCACTTGGCCGACGACCCCGTGCCCGGCCGGCGGGCACAGCTGTGGGTGCACGTGGAGGTCGAAGAGGCCTACATCCACTGCGCGAAGCACATACCGCAGATGCAGAAGGCGCAGCGGCGCACCGCCCGCGACTGGGGCACCGACGACTACAAGCGCAAGGGCGGCGACTTCTTCGGCACGGCGCGCGACGCACGTGAGCGCGTCGCCCTGGACGAGGGTGGCGCCCGCGAGCACGCCCGCCGCGAGGAGCCTTCCGCGCCGGGAGAGCAGGAGCCCGTGGAGGGGTCCGGGGCCGCTTCCTCGCTCTCCGTCCCCTCTCCTTCTTCCTCTTCCTACTCGCCCTCGTCGTCCGCGTCGTCTTCGGCCTCCTCCTCGTCCCCGTACGACGAACTGCCGGGATTCGCGCGGGAGGAGGCCCATGCCGACGCGGCGTCCGCCTCCCCTTCGCGCGAGGCCGGGAACGTGCTGGCGGTCGACGCGGACCCGCGTGAATCCAAAGTGGCCGAGCAGCGCTTCTCCTTCAGGTCCCGCGGTGTTCCGGAGCAGCGGCGCTCCCCGGACCTGGAGTCGCCCGAGGTCGCTCCGCCGGCATCACCGTCGGTCTCGGCCTCCGCCTCGGCATCCGCCAACTCCCGTGAACAGACCGGCTCGACAGCGATGGACGGGGCCTCCGGTGCGCTCGCTGCCCGCGGGGCGCCGTCCGCGGGCTTCCGCATGACCGGTTCCGATCCCCACGCGTGGCGTCAGGAGGCCGAGCGTGCGCTGGCCGAGGCGCAGCGGCGCGGTGCCGTGAGCGGGTCCGGCTCGTTCCAAAGCTGGTTCGGCTGACGGGGCCGGAAGCAACGCGGTCTTCCCGGGCGGACCGCCCCCGGCAGCTCATCCCATGTCGGGGGCGAGGAGCGCCAGTACGCCCTCGATGTTCTTGTCGAGGTACGCGCTCAGCGCGGGAGGCACGACGTCCACGGACGCGATGCCCTCGCGCGTGAAGGGCACCCGCACGAACTCATAGAGTCCGCACGGCTCGTCCACCTCCGGTCCGTGCCTTCGTGAAAGGTCCATGGAGGCGAGGCGGCAGACGAAGAAGTGCTGCACCTTCACGCCCTCCGCACCCTCGTCCGTGGTGTGCGGGACGGTGTCGACGAAGGCGGAGACCACGTCGGTGACCTTCGCGCCGAGCTCCTCGTCGACCTCGCGGTGCAGCGCGTCGATCACGGTTCCGTCCACGCCCGGCTCGACCCCGCCGCCAGGGGTGATCCAGTACGGGTCGCGGCCCGGCTTGGTGCGCTTGATCAGGACGAGTCGGAGGGTGCCCGTGCTGTCTCCGTCGAGGAGGATGGCGCGGGCGGTGCGCTTGACCACTGGACGCTCATGGGCCATGGGTGAGGTCTGGCCCGTGGTGCACCGGGTCAAACCCTCCTGTCGCAGACGTACGGACATCCGGACCTGGTGATCCGCCGCGGGACCGTGCTCCCGGGAACGCACACAGGCGTGGTGAATATCTCCACAGAGGTATATCGATAATGTCGTCTCTGTCACTGGACATTGACGCAGAGTCAACTAATCTGGAATCGGCGGTTCTTCGCGCGTTGAGCCGCCACCGGGCGGTTCGAGGCATGAGGGGGGAGCCTCGAACCGCTTCGGCCTGCAAGGGGGTTGGGGCCGTCGAGCCCTGTGACGTTTCCGGCCCGTCCCCGCTCGCGTCGCGCTCCGTCTTCCCGTAGCCGAAACTCACGCCCCGCGCCTGTCGCTTGGCGGCTTCCGCCGGGCGGGGTCGGGGTCCGTGCGGCTCGCCATCGCCTTGCCGCGGCACCTTTCGTCGCTGCTCGCTTCTTGACCTCCGGAGGAAGCACCTTCAATACTGCGTTCGCGGTACGTGCAGTTGTGCGTCAGTCGAACGAGCGGAGTCATGATGTCGCCGGGAGCCATCCTGAAGAGCGCCTTCACCAGCAAGCTCTACGTCACGGTCCTGGTCGCCATCGCCCTCGGTGCGGCGCTCGGCCTCGCGGCCCCCGGCGTGGGGGCGGCCATGGAGCCGGTGGGCACCGGGTTCATCTCGCTGATCCAGATGCTGATCGCGCCGGTGATCTTCTGCACCATCGTCACGGGCGTCGCCTCGGCCGGCGAACTCACCAGCGTCGGTCGGATCGGCGTGAAGGCGCTGGTCTACTTCGAGGTCCTCACGACGATCGCCCTGATCATCGGCCTGGTCGTGATGGACGTGGCCGCGCCCGGGGCCGGAGTTCACGCCGATCCCGCGAAGGTCGAAGTGACCGGCAGCGCCCGCAGCTACATGGAGCAGGGAGAGGCGCAGCACTGGTACGACTTCATCGTCCAGATCATCCCCGACAGCATGGTGGGCGCCTTCACCGAGGGCAACGTGCTCCAAGTGCTCCTGATATCCGTGCTGTTCGCCGTCGCGGTGAAGATGCTCGGAGAGCGCGGCGAACCGCTGGTGCGCGGGATCGAGCGCGTCGGCGAGGCCGTCTTCGGCATCGTGCGGCTCATCATGTACCTCGCCCCGCTCGGCGCGTTCGGCGCGATGGCCTTCACCGTGGGGAAGTTCGGCACCGACACCCTTGTCTCGCTGCTCGGAGTGGTGCTGCTCTTCCTCGGCGCGAGCGTCTTCTTCTCCGTCGTCGTGCTCGGTGCCGTGGCCCGGCTGTGCGGACTGCGCGTCCTGCGTCTCTACCGTCACTTCAAGGCTGAACTGCTCATCACGCTCGGCACCGCCAACTATGAAGCGGTCATGCCGCAGTTGATGACCAAGCTGGTCGGGCTCGGCTGCCCGAAGCGGATCGTCGGTCTGACGGTGCCGTCCGGGTACGCGTTCAACGGGGACGGCGTCTGCCTCTACCTCGGCTTCGCCGCGCTCTACATAGCCCAGGCCTTCGACATCCACATGTCCTTCTGGGAACAGCTCGGCATGCTCGCCGTCTTCATGATCACGTCGAAGGGGAGCGCCGGGGTGGCGGGAGCGGGCTTCGTCATCCTCGCGGCCACGCTGTCCACCACGGCGGCCGTTCCCGTCGCGGGCATCATGCTGATCCTGGGCATCGACCGCTTCATGTCCACGCTGCGCGGACTTGTCAGCCTCACCGGGCAGATACTCGGCAGCATCGTCGTCAGCCGCTGGGAAGGCGTCTTCGACCGGGAGCGGGCCCGGGCCGTGCTGTACGGGCGCGAACCGGCCGTGGCCGGCGCGCACTCCGGGGGTTCCGCCTCGGCCGAAGCCGACGCACCCGACGAGACCGACCCCGCCGCCTCCGCGGACAGCAGTACCGCGAAGCAGCTGTGACGGGCGGCCCGTCGCGCATGCGCACCGCGCGGCCCCCCCGTCGGCGTCCCGGATCTCCGTACGTCCCGACCACCGGTACACACCCCGGAACCCGCACCCGAGAGGAACTCGATGGCCCGGCTCGACTACGTCCGCAACGACAGCGAGGTCGCGAATCGCATCCGTCTGCGAAGGGGCGGGAAGCTGACCCCGCTCGACGGAATGCTGCTGCACAGCCCGCCCGTCGCGGACGGCTGGAACAACCTGCTGGGCGCCATACGCAACAGCACCTCTCTTCCCGCCGACATACGGGAGTTGGCGGTCCTGCGAGTCGCTGCGCTCAACGGCGCGCCCTACGAATGGCAGGCCCACGAGCCCGTCGGACGCGCCGCCGGACTCACCGACGCGCACCTCGCCGCCCTGCACGAGGGTGGGGACACGACCGTGCTGACCGCCGCGCAGCGGGCGACCCTGGATTACGCCGACGCCATGACGCGCCAAGTGACCGTCCCCGACCCGGTCTTCGACGGCCTGCGCACACACTTCGACGACCGGCAGATCGTCGAACTCACCGCCACCGTCGGCACCTACAACCTGGTCTCGCGCTTCCTCGTCGCACTCGAGGTCGGAGCGGAGGGCGGTGGGGAGGCCGCCACTGAGGACGACGGCGGCCGTCACTGGCAGGAGCGGAGCGCATGAGCGCCGCCCAACGACCCACGCACCGCGCGCACCCCCCGGACCCATGGCCGGCCGCACCGGCCCCGGGAGCCACCGGCGGCACGAGCGGCACGGGCAGGCTCGCGGGGAAGGTCGCCGTCGTCACCGGCGCGGGATGCGTCGGTGCGGGCTGGGGCAACGGCCGTGCCGCAGCAGTGCTGTTCGCCCGCGAAGGTGCCACCGTTCTCGCCGTCGACGTGGACGCGGAGGCGCTGGAGGGGACCGTCGCCATGGCGGACGAGTACGGCGGCGGGGCCGGCACCCGGGTGCACCCGCATCTGTGCGACGTCACCGATCCGGCCGCGGTCGCCGACCTGGTGCGGCGGTGCAGTCGTGAACCGGGCGGCCCGGACGTCCTCGTCAACAACGTCGGCGGCTCTCGGCCGGGCGGCCCCGCCGAACTCGACGAGGACGGCTGGCAGGCCCAGCTCGACTACAACCTCACCAGCGTCTACCTCACGTGCCGCCATACGATTCCGCTGATGCGCGGGCGCGGCGGTGGCGCGATCGTCAACACCGCTTCGACGTCGGGGCTGCGTTGGACGGGGTCGCCGCAGATCGGCTACGCGTCGGCGAAGGCCGCCGTCATCCAGTTCTCCCGTGTGGCCGCGGTTCAGCACGCCCCGGACGGCATACGCGTCAACGCCGTCGTCCCCGGCCAACTGCACACGCCCATGGTCGAGGCGCGGCTCGCCGGGCAGCGCACGGGCGGCGACGCGGCGGCCCTGCTCGCCCAGCGCGAGGCGCGCATCCCGCTCGGCTTCATGGGCGACGGACGGGACACCGCGAACGCCGCGCTCTTCCTCGCCTCGGACGAGGCCCGCTTCATCACCGGCACCGAGATCGTCGTCGACGGCGGCATGACCGCCCGCTGCGACTGAACACCCCCCGCACGACATGGAGTTCCAGCCGTGACCGATCCCTCAGAACCTGCCAGCGGGACGCCCACGTGCCCGCCGCCGGTCGCCCGGCCCCGCCGGCCCCGTACGCAACTGCCCTCGGGAGCCTGCGACTCCCACTGCCACATCTTCGGCCCCACGCACACCTTTCCCTATGCACCCGGGCGGACCTTCACCCCGCCCGAGGCGCCCAAGGAGCGGTTGCGGGAACTGCACCGCCTGCTCGGCCTGGAGCGCGCCGTGATCGTGCAGTCGGCCTGCCACGGCACCGACCACTCCGCACTCCTCGACGCGCTCGACGCGGCGGGGGGCCGCTGCCGCGGGGTCGCGATCATCGACTCGGCGACGCCCCCCGAAGAGGTACGCCGCCTGCACGAGGCCGGAGTGCGGGGCGCACGCCTGCACTTCACCCCGCACCTGGGATCGGCGCCCTCGGAGGAGGAGATCCGTTCCGTCGTCGGTCTCGTCCGTCCCTACGGCTGGCACATCGCGCTCCATGTGCAGGGCGACGGGATCGCCGACCACGAGGAGCTGGTCCGCTCGATTCCCCTGCCGGTCGTGATCGACCACATGGCCCGCGTCGATCTGCGGGACGGTCCGAAGAGCCGCGCGGTGAGCGCGCTGCGGGGGCTGCTGCAGACCGGCCGGGTCTGGGTGAAGATCAGCGGCGCCGACCGGCTCGCCACCGCGCCGCCGAGGATGGACGACTCGGCGGAGCTGGCCTGCCTCCTCTTGACGGACGCGCCGGAACGCGTCGTGTGGGGCACGGACTTCCCGCACCCCAACACCCACGGATTCATGCCGGACGACGGCGACCTGACCGATCTGCTGTCCCAGATCGCGTCCAGGCCCGCGGACCTGCGGCGGATCCTCGTGGACAATCCCACCCGCTGCTTCGACTTCGACGAGGCGGAGCCGGCGAACTGACCCGGACAGGCCGGGGCCGGTCAGAGCGGGACAGAAACAGAAGCAGCCGAGTGCCGGGAGCAGGATCAGTGCAGACCCGTGTAACCGATGTCGGCCGTGATCGCGTCCGCGGTCTCCACCACCCGCGGCACGCACACCTGCCGCAGCTCCTCCAGGGGAACGCGCGCCGCGTTCGCGGACACATTGACCGCTGCCAGCACGTGGCCGCCCCGTCCTCGCACCGGCGCCGCGGCGGAACGCACACCCTCCTCGCGCTCCCCGTCCACGACGGCGAAGCCCTGCTCCCGGACGCGGTCCAGCTCCTGCCGGAGCTCATCGGGGTCCGTGATCGTGTTCCTGGTCAGCGGCTCCAGCCGTGCGTCCGCGAGCAGTGCGTCCAGCTCCCGGGGGGAGAGCGCTGCCAGCAGCACACGGCCCATGGATGTCGCGTAGGCAGGCAGACGCGAACCGATGCTCAACGTGATCGACATGCTTCGCGCCGCAGGAACCCGCGCCACGTACACGATCTCTGCACCGTCGAGGGTCGCCATGGAGCAGGACTCGCGCAGCTCGTCGGCGAGCGCCCGCATCCGGGACTGTGCCGTCTCCCAGTACGGCAGGGCGGAGAGGTAGCCGAAGCCGAAGCGGAGCACGCGCGGAGTGAGGGCGAAGCGCCGCCCGTCGGTCTCGGCGAAGCCCAGCCGCTGGAACGTCAGCAGTATGCGGCGCGCGGTCGCCCGCGAGAGTCCCGCCGCCTCGGCCGCCTCCGTCACCGACATCTGCGGCCGCTCCGCGGAGAACGACTCCAGCACACGGAAGGCCTTCTCGACCGAGTCGATGACGTCGGGATCGCTACGTGACACCCCTTCCGCCTCCCCCTTGTGTCAGCCGCCGACCGGTCACCGTCAAGCGTCGCAAACGCTACCTCAGCGCCGCCACCCGAAAGGATCTCCCCATGACCCAGGGTCTGCTATACGTCCTGTCGGAGCCGGGCCGGGTGCCGGACGAGGAGTTCCACGACTGGTACGACCACGAGCACGCCCCGGCACGGCTCGCCGTTCCCGGCATCCGCAACGGCTTCCGCCACCGGGCCGCGGACGGACTGACCCCCACCTGGATGGCCTGCTACGACCTCGGCCTCGACGCGCTCGAGAGCCCCGACTACGCGCGCCTGCGCACCAGGAGCCCGCGCGAGCAGCGGGTCGTCGATGACCTGGCCGTACTGGACCGCCGCGTCTACGAGCTGCTCGACTCGCACGGGTCGATGCCCGCGGCAGCCGCGGGCGGCACGGAATGCGCGGCACCCTCGCAAGAACCGACGCCTGCCGGACCTGCCGCGCCCGCCGGACCGCCCGAACCCGCCGCAGCGCCCGTCGCGCTGTGCGTCGCCATGAGCACCGGCGACGAGGCGGCCTTCCACGACTGGTACCTGGGCGAGCACATCCCCCTGCTGCACACTCTGCCCGGCTGGTGGCGGACCCGGCGCTTCCGCCGGCTGGAAGGCGCGGGCCCGGACTTCCTCGCGTTCCACGACATCAGCGGCACCGGCCTGTTCGAGACCGGCGCCTACCGCCGGGCGGTCAGCACCCCGCTGCGCGAGCGCGTGATGCGCACCGTCACCGACCGCGAGCGGCGCGTCTTCCGCTTCCATGCGGCGGTGACGCCCGGTCGCGCGTCACCGGAAGACAACGGGCGGGGATGAGCGGGGAGTTGGGCCGGCCCGGTATCAGCCGGATTCGGGCCGAGGGCCGGAGGCATCGTGCTGTTCCAGAGCCTCACCGTCCGGTCGCAGCTGCCGGTGGCGAGCCAGTCGCCGACGCGGGACTCCTGGCCCCAGGGCAGCACCTGGTCGCTCAGCCACACGGCCAGCGTGAACGTCAGCACACCGCACACTCACCTCGTGGCCGGGCCGGGCCGGAGCGTCATGACCGTCAGCCGTCCATGGAGATGGAAAAGGACCGGTCGAGGGAGCTTGAAAAGGGCGCTGCCCCCGGCCGGGTCCGCGAGAGGCCCGAACCGGGGGCGGCTTTCTGCCACTTGAGGGCGCTACGTTGCTCTTCCAGTTGGGCAACGGGGCGTCGCGCGGCACGTCAGTCAGTCAACAGGCCCTGACCGACGGCGGAAATGAAGGTGCTGAATGACTGCATCGGCATCAGGAGGGCGGGATCGTCCGGGCGCTTGCTGTCACGCACAGGAACGACGTTCGGAAACCCGTCCGCCACCTCCACGCAGTCGCCCCCCTCTTGGTTGCTGTAGCTGGACTTGCGCCAGACGGCGGCGCTGAGCTCGGGACGGCATGCGAGGGTCATGGTCGATTTCCTCCATCGCAGTTCTGATCAGCTCCGCGGACATCCTCGGGGGAAATGCCAGTGCCCTGAGGCGCTCGTACGTCACGGCGTAGGTTTCGACGTCCTCTGGCTCTTCGATCAGCTGCCCGGACTCCGCGCCCTCGGTGTACGCCACCGTCGACCTGTCCGGGAGGGTGAGCATCGTGAGCGATCCTCCGAGAGTCGCGTGCTCTCCGCTGCTGAACGGTAACACCTGCACGGTTACTCGCTGCCCTTCCACCGTTTCGAGAAGTCGCGCGAGTTGGGCGCCCATGGCGGCCCCACTGCCGATGCTGCGCCGCAGGACCGACTCATCCAGCACCACCCACAGATCCAGTCCGTCGGGGCCGGCCAGCTGGTCGTGACGATTCATCCGTGCTGCCAGCCGCTCCTCAAGTTGCTCCGCACTCCGCAGCGTTCGGCCGACCTCCAGCAGGGCTCGCGCATAACCCGTGGTCTGCAGCATGCCGGGAACCACATGCGCCGCGTACTGATGCATCACAGTCGCTCGCGCGGACAATTCCATGAAGCGCCGCGACCAGTCCGGAAACGCCTCGCGGTACACATGCGGCCAAAGATCCGCGAACAAATGGTCGGCGCCGAGTTCCTTGTCCAGCAGACGTGCCAAGTCGACGGTGGGCTTGTGCCCAGTGGCGCGCTCTACCTGTGCGATGCGCGCGCCCACGACGTGAACGCTCCGTCCCAGTTCGGCCTGCGTCAGTCCCGCACCCAGACGCAGACGGCGCAGGCGCGCTCCGAACAGTGCTGCCATCGATGACGCAGGGTCAAGGTCGTTGGCCATGAGTTCACATCCCTCTTTACGGCTGGCGCCGTAAAGCCGTTGGGTCTTCTGACCATACGCGCCGAGAGCGACTCTTGATGTACTCAGAGTCAAGACAGGCAAGACTGTTGACAGGCAAGGGGCATGCGGTATGGCAGGCAATCCAGCGGACGGCCCGGCATGCATGAGGTACGACGATGACCTGCCGTACGCCGACGAACTGAACAGGCGAGCAGAGGCGCTGATGGCGCGTATCGACAAGCACCTTGAGCGACGGGGCCCGGCGTCTGCTGGCCCCTCGGAGGTGACTCCCGACGAACCAGCAGGTCAGGCCCCCTCGTCGGAATGAGCAGCAGTCAGAACAGGCACCTGGCGATTACCTGCCCATCGCCTTGCCGGCTGCACCGGTCACGCCTGCGCTTCGAGTTCTCCGTTCAGGAGCCGACTCTGATCGAGCACCATGCGGCAGCGGCCAAGCGTGCGGATCTCCGTACGTGGTGGCTGTCGAGAGCCGAAGCCGGCACCGGACGACTTACAGGCCCGGTGCCGGCTCCTCAGCAACGCTCCATCGACTACTCGGCGATCGGCAGATAGACCCTGTTACCCGCCTCGGCGAACTCCCGGGACTTGGCGAGCATGCCCTCCCGGACCTCGACCTCGTCCAGCGTTCCGTTCTCGTCGGAGCCGAACCGCTCGTTGATGCTCCTGCTGATCTTCATCGAGCAGAACTTCGGCCCGCACATCGAGCAGAAGTGAGCCGTCTTCGCCGGCTCCGCCGGCAGCGTCGCGTCATGGAAGGCGCGCGCCGTGTCCGGATCGAGGGCCAGGTTGAACTGGTCCTCCCAGCGGAACTCGAACCGGGCGTCGGACAGCGCGTCGTCCCACTCCTGCGCCGCCGGGTGACCCTTGGCCAGGTCCGCGGCATGAGCCGCGATCTTGTACGTGATCACGCCGGTCTTGACGTCGTCACGGTCCGGCAGCCCCAGATGTTCCTTCGGGGTGACGTAGCAGAGCATCGCCGTGCCCCACCAGCCGATCATCGCGGCGCCGATGCCACTGGTGATGTGGTCGTAGCCGGGTGCGATGTCGGTGGTGAGCGGGCCGAGGGTGTAGAACGGCGCCTCGTCGCAGACCCGCTGCTGACGGTCGACGTTCTCCTTGATCTTGTGCATCGGGACATGGCCCGGGCCCTCGATCATCGTCTGGACGTCGTGCTCCCTGGCGATGCGGTTGAGTTCGCCCAGGGTGTCCAGCTCGGCCATCTGCGCATCGTCGTTGGCGTCCGCGACGGAGCCGGGCCGCAGCCCGTCCCCGAGGGAGAAGGTGACGTCGTAGCTGCGCAGGATGTCGCAGAGCTCCGAGAAGTGCGTGTAGAGGAAGCTCTCTTCGTGGTGCGCGAGGCACCAGGCCGCCATGATCGAGCCGCCGCGCGAGACGATGCCGGTCTTGCGGCGGGCGGTCAGCGGCACGTACCGGAGCAGCACTCCCGCGTGCACCGTCATGTAGTCGACGCCCTGCTCGCACTGCTCGATGACGGTGTCCTTGTAGACCTCCCAGCTCAGCTCCTCCGCCTTGCCGTCGACCTTCTCCAGCGCCTGGTAGAGGGGCACCGTGCCGATGGGGACGGGGGAGTTGCGCAGTACCCACTCGCGGGTGGTGTGGATGTTGCGGCCGGTGGAGAGGTCCATCACGGTGTCGGCGCCCCAGCGGGTCGCCCACGTCATCTTCTCCACCTCCTCCTCGATGGAGGAGGTGACGGCCGAGTTGCCGATGTTGGCGTTGACCTTCACCAGGAAGTTCTTCCCGATGATCATCGGCTCGGTCTCGGGGTGGTTGACGTTGGCGGGCAGCACGGCACGGCCCGCCGCGATCTCGTCCCGCACGAACTCGGGAGAGCAGCTCTCGCGGATCGCCACGTACTCCATCTCCGGAGTCACCAGCCCGCGCTTGGCGTGGGCGAGTTGGGAGACGGACGCCCGCCCGTCCGGGCCCTCGCGGCCCCGGCGGGGCCTGCGGGGCCGGCCCGGGAAGACGGCGTCGAGGCCGTCGAGCCCCGGGGAGCCGTTGCCGCCGGCGCCGTTCCTCCCGTTCCGGCCGAGGGTGCCGCCGCGAGGCGTGGTGTGCTTGATTCCGTCGTCCTCGGGCCGCAGTTCACGGCCCGCGTACTCCTCCGTGTCGTCGCGTTCGATGATCCAGTTCTGGCGCAGCGGTGACAGCCCGCGGCGCACGTCGGTCTCGATGTTGGGATCGGTGTACGGCCCGGACGTGTCGTAGAGCGTCACATCCTGGTCGTTGGTGAGGTGCACACGGCGGACAGGGACCCGGAGGTCCGTGCGCGATCCGCTCAGATACCCCTTGTGCCAGCCGAGTTCACGAGGCGCGTTCTCGGCCGAGGGCGTACGTGCATCCTGCATGGTCATGGGACCAACTCCCTACGCCGGCATTACCCGGTAACAGGTTCGGCGGTCGACGCAGCCTTGTCCGTTGCCCGTTGATCCGGTGCGAACGGAGGTCAGCGCCCTCTCAGCCCCGTGCTCGGAGCTCCCGCGATGTGCAAAGCACTCCCACGCTAGTCGTATGACGGTGGTGATGAACAGAGCGCCCATCGGCGGGGGCTTTGCAATGATCGGGGCGTGACTCCTACTCCGCGGTCCGGCACGGACCGGCACGCACCAGGCTCCTCCGAACCCGTTCCGGTTCCGGGACAGGACCGTGAGGGAGAACGCCGCGCCGCGCTCGCACACCAGCGCCGGCACGAGAGCGCGCCCGGGCACGGGCACTCCCACGCCCACAGCCACGGGCCCCCGGCCCCGGTCTCCCGGCATCTGCGCAAGGTCATCGCGGCGGTCCTGATCCCCTTCGCCGTCGCCGTACTCGCCGGGCTCGTCGTGCTGTGGCCCGGCGGAGTGCCCGAAAAGGGCGGGCCCAGCGGCGTCGGATTCGACCGGCCCACCCTTCCGGCACGCGTCACCGCGGTGCGGGTCGTGGACTGCAAGGACGTGAACGCGCAGCCGCCCGCGGGGCAGCCGGGCCAGACCCCCGGGCAGTCCGCGGGCGCCGGCGGTGACGGCGGCGCAGGCCAGGCCGGCGGAACGTGCCGCAAGGCGACCGTCGAGGTCACCGGCGGAAAGGACAAGGGCAGCACGTTCACGGAGGTCATCACCCCCGACGCCACCCGCACCTACTCCGCCGGGCAGGACGTCGTCGTCGCCTACGCCGCGAAGGCGCCGAAGGAGCTGCGCTACAGCGTCATCGACGTCGACCGGAAGCTGCCGATGGTGCTGCTCGCGGGCATCTTCGCGCTGTTCGTCGTGCTGGTGGGGCGGCTGCGCGGCGTGCTCGCGCTCGTCGGTCTCGCCGTGAGTTTCGCGGTGCTGAGCCTGTTCATCCTGCCCGCGATACTTCAGGGCTCGAATCCCCTGGTGGTGGCGGTCATCGGGGGCAGCGCGATCATGCTGGCGACGCTGTATCTGTGCCACGGACTGTCCGCCCGTACGTCCGTGGCCGTCCTGGGCACCCTGATCTCACTGCTGCTGATCGGTGTGCTCGGCTCCCTCTTCATCGGCTGGGCCCATCTGACGGGCAACACCGACGACCAGACGGGCCTGGTGCACGGCCTCTTCCCCGGCATCGGCATCCAGGGCCTGCTGCTGGCGGGTGTGCTGATCGGCTCGCTCGGCGTGCTCGACGACGTGACGGTCACGCAGACCTCGGCGGTGTGGGAGCTGAAGGAGGCCGATCCGGGCGCCGGCTGGCGGAAGTTGTACACCTCGGCGATGCGCATCGGGCGGGATCACATCGCGTCGGTGGTCAACACCCTTGTGCTGGCCTACGCGGGCGCCGCACTGCCGTTGATGCTGCTGTTCTCCATCGCGCGCAGCGGCGTGACCACGGTGGCGACGAGCGAGGTCGTCGCGGAGGAGATCGTCCGCACGCTCGTCGGCTCGATCGGGCTGGTGGCCTCGGTGCCGGTGACGACGCTGCTGGCCGCCCTCGTCGTCTCCTCGGACCGTAAGAGGGCGGTGGCGGAGGGCGTCCCCTCGGGCGCCGCCGCAAGGACGGGTGCGCCCATGGCCGCGGGCCCACCCGGGAGTACGGACCCGCGGGTGCGTACGGGCCCGGAGGTCATCACTCGTCGTGGCGGGAAGAGGAGGAAGCCGAAGTGAAGTGCCGCACCAGGTAGATGAGTCCGCCGACGAGGGCGGCGAAGATCAGCACCTTGAAGAGGAGACCGATCAGGAAGCCGACGACGCTGGCGATCAGACCGCCGAAGACGACGACGGCGATGACCGGGATCGCGACCCACTTCACCCACCACGGCAGGCTTCTCAAGATCCCCTTGGCGTCCATGTCTGGCTCCTGTCGGCCGGTCCGGCACCGCTCGTGGCGGGCCGGTGCGTTACGGGCTGCTGTGCGGCGGCACGGTCCGCCGCTGCTGCACCACCGATGCTAGAGCGCCGGGAGCCGCGCCGGGAGGGCCGCCGACCCCGGCCCTCCCCTGAAACGTCCCCCACCGCGACCCTGAGCCGTGCGGGCGGGAGGCGTCCGCGGGCGTCAGCTCTCGGGCGGCGCGAAGACCACCATCACCCGCAGGTCCTCCGCGATGTGATGGAACTTGTGCGGCACTCCGGCCGGCACATAGACGATGCTGCCCCGCGCGACCGCCGTGGTCTCGTCCCCGACGGTGATCGCCCCGCGGCCGCTGACGACGAAGTACACCTCGTCCTGCTTGTGCGGCTTCTGCGGATCGCTCGTGCCCCGGTCCAAGGCGTAGAGCCCGACGGACATGTGGCGCTCCCGCAGGAACTGGAGGTACGCGCCCTCATGAACGACGCGCTGAGCCTCCAGCTCCTCGAGCCGGAACTCCTTCATCTCCCCGTCCACCCCTTGTCGATCGTCCTCGCGCCCGCACGCCGCCGGTCCCGCCCGTCGCCCCGCGGAGACTTCACGGGCCGTGTGTGCTCCGGCGATCAGCCTCTGCCACGATCACACTATGACGAATTTCCTCATCAAGACGGTCGCGAACGCGGGTGCCCTCGCGATCGCGACGTGGCTGCTGTCCGGCATCGAACTCACCGGCGCCGACACCGCTTCGAAGGCGTTGACGCTGATAGTCGTGGCGTTGATCTTCGGCGTCGTGAACTTCGTGGTCAAGCCGCTGCTGAAGTTCATCTCGCTGCCGCTCCTGGTACTCACCCTCGGCCTGTTCACGCTGGTGATCAACGCGCTGATGCTGATGCTCACCTCGTGGGTCTCGGACCAGCTCGACGTGAGCTTCCACGTGGACGGCTTCGGAACGGCGTTCCTCGGCGGCCTGATCATCTCGATCGTGGCGTGGGCCCTGCACATGGTTCTCCCGGACCGGGACTGAGAGCGCGCCCGGCGCGCGAGCATGGAGAGCGAGAACGAGAGTCCGGTGACCACATACCGGCACAGAACGAACACGGAGAGCGCATGGACCCCTTCCGCGTCTGTTTCGTCTGCACCGGCAACATCTGCCGTTCCCCCATGGCCGAGGCCGTCTTCCGCTTCCATGTGACGGAGGCAGGCCTGGAGGACCGGATCACCGCGAGCAGCGCCGGCACCGGCGGCTGGCACGTCGGTGACCCGGCCGACCCGCGCACCGCCGGGACGCTGGAGGCCGCCGGATACGAACTGGTCCACTGCGCACGGCAGTTCTCCCCGAGCTGGTTCGAGGAGCACGACCTGGTCGTCGCACTGGACGAGGGGCACGAGCGTGAACTGCGCGCCATGGCCCCCTCCGCGGACGACGCCGCGAAGGTACGCCTCCTGCGCAGCTACGACCCGAGCGCCTCCGAGGGCGACGGCTTCGGCTTCGACGTGCCGGACCCGTACTACGGCGGCGCACAGGGCTTCGACGAAGTGCTGCGACTCGTCGAGGCGGCCGTGCCCGGTGTCCTCGCCGAGGCCGCAGCGGCCCTGGAACAGAGACCCGCGGGGGCGGCCGGCGCCCGTCACCGGGAAGAAGCCGGCTGATGCCCGCGCTCGCCGACCGCGTGGCGCAGCTGACCGGCGCCGACGAGGCCACCAGGGTGTTCCCCGTCGACGGCGGGGACATCTGCGACGCCTGGAGCATCATGCTCCGGGGCGGCCGGCACGGCATGCACCGCAAGGTGTTCGCCAAGACCCTGTCCGACAGCCCTCCGGGCTTCTTCGCCGCGGAGGCCGCCGGGCTCACCCTCCTCGCCGTCACCGGCACCGTCGCCGTGCCGGACGTCCTCGCCGTCGAGGACGACCTGCTCGTACTGGAATGGCTGGAGCCGGGGGAGCCCACCCCCGAGCAGGCCCACCGCCTCGGGCGCGACCTGGCCGCACTGCACGGGACCAGCGCGCTCTCCTACGGAACTCCCGGCCGCAACGCCTACATCGGAACGCTGCCGCTGCCCTCCCCCTCCGCGGCGGTCACCGATCCCGCCCACTGGCCCGCCTTCCACGCCGAGTACCGGCTGCTGCCGTTCCTGCGCCAGGCCGTCGACCGCGGCGGAATCGAACCCGCAGACGCCCGTGACGTGGAGCGGCTGTGCGAGCGGATCGGCGAGATCGCGGGCCCGCCGCAGCCGCCGGCGCTCATCCACGGCGACCTGTGGTCCGGCAACGTCCACTGGACGACCGTCGACGCACCGGGCTCCTTTCCCGCGCAGGGCAGCGGCCCTCGCGCGCGCCTCATCGACCCGGCCGCGCAGGGCGGCCACCCGGAGACAGACCTGGCGTTCCTCCAGCTGTTCGGCTGCCCGCAGCTCTCCCGTATCCTCGCCGCGTACGACGAGGTACGTCCCATCGAGGGCCGCGCCGAGCGGGTCCCCCTCCACCAGCTCCATCATCTGCTGGTGCACGCGGTCCTCTTCGGACCGGGCTACGGCGCACAGTGCGGGGACGCCGCGCGCGCCGCGTTGGGCTGACGGGACAGGCACGCACAGACACCGGCACAGCAGCCGCCCATAACGGGAGAGCACAGCCATGACCAGCGACAGCGACGCCACCAGGGTCGTACGGGCGGGCCTGCCGGAGGAGCAGCCGTACGAGCCACCGCTGCCCGGCCCGGTCTTCGCG
This sequence comes from Streptomyces sp. TAA486, assembly GCF_000426165.1. Taxonomy (NCBI): domain Bacteria; kingdom Bacillati; phylum Actinomycetota; class Actinomycetes; order Kitasatosporales; family Streptomycetaceae; genus Streptomyces; species Streptomyces sp. TAA486. Next base: position 373,803 of record NZ_KE384503.1, read on the forward strand.
GCCCACTACCACCTGCCGGGAGACGTCGAAGCGGCGCCCTACGCGTACGGACGGGACGCCAACCCCACCTGGACCGCCCTCGAACGTGCCATCGGCGAGCTGGAGTCGCCCGCGGACGGGGCGCACGCTGACGGCTCGCGCGTGCACACCGTCTCCTTCGCCTCCGGCATGGGCGCCATCTCCGCCGTGCTGCTCTCCCGGGCGCGCCCCGGCAGCGCCGTCGTACTGCCCGACGACGGCTACAACCTCCTCGTACCGATGAGGGAGCGCCTGGGCGGACTCGGCGTCGAGGTCCGCACCGCGCCGACCGCGGACGACGCCCAACTCGGCCTGCTCGACGGGGCGTCGCTGCTGTGGATCGAATCGCCGTCCAACCCCGGCCTGGACGTGTGCGACATCCGGCGGCTTGCCGACGCAGCGCACGAACGCGGCGCACTGGTGGCCGTCGACAACACCCTCGCGACGCCGCTCGGCCAGCGTCCCCTCGAACTCGGTGCCGACTTCTCCGTGGCCAGCGGCACCAAGGCGCTCACCGGTCACGGCGACGTGCTGCTCGGGTACGTCAGCTGCCGTGACGCCGAACTCGCCGCCTCCGTACGGCAGTGGCGCAAGCTGGTCGGGGCGATTCCCGGACCGATGGAGGCGTGGCTCGCGCACCGCTCGCTGGCGACGCTCGACGTACGCACCCAACGGCAGGCGGCGGGCGCTCTCGCGGTCGCGGGGGCACTGCTGGAGCGCCCCGAGGTCACGGGCGTGCGCCACCCCGGACTGCCGGGCGACCCCGCACACGGGACCGCCGTGCGGCAGATGCGGCGCTTCGGCTGCGTCGTCTCCTTCACGCTGCCCGGCAAGGAGCACGCGGAACGATTCCTGGGCGCGCTGCGCCTCGTGGACGAGGCCACCAGCTTCGGCGGCGTCCGCTCCACGGCGGAGCGGCGCGGACGGTGGGGCGGGGACGCCGTGCCGGAGGGCTTCGTGCGTCTGTCGGTCGGCGCGGAGGACCCGGACGATCTGGCCGCGGACCTCCTTCGCGCCCTGGATGTGGCCGCGGTCGGCTAGCTCGTGTCCGGCCAGATCCCGTCCGGGGCGCGGTGCTTGGCACGCACCCCCAGCCTTCGGCCGGGGGTGCCCCCACGCTGCGTTGTCGATCGTCGGCACAGCTCGCTGCAGACCCTCAGCGCCCCAGCGGTATGTCAGTGGACATCGACCGGACGTGGCCCGCCCTGAAATCATCTCGCACGAGCTCGTCTCGGCCGGTACGGTCGCGGGGTTGTCTTCACTGCTGGGAGCCCGTGGGTTCCCGTGTGGCCTCCCCGACGGTTCCCAGGCTGAGAGCAGGTTTCGTTATGGCATGTCGCATCAGTGAGCTCGTGCTCGGTTGCCACGACCCCGAGGTGCTGGCGCGGTTCTGGTGCGAGGTCCTGGACTTCGTCGTACTCGATCGCGAGGACGACGGCACGCTGGAGATCGGGCCCCGCGAGGGCTTCGGCGGTCCGCAGCCGACGATCATCCTCAGCCGCAGGGATGAACCGGAGAAGGGCAAATCCCGGCTCCACATCGACGTCAACGCCACCGACCGCGATCAGGACGCCGAGCTCGAACGTCTTCTGAAGCTCGGTGCGCGCCCGGCCGACATCGGCCAGACGGGGCAGGAGCAGTGGCATGTCCTGAGCGACCCCGAGGGCAATGAGTTCTGCCTGCTCAAGGCCCGCCTCGCCCCGCTCTGAGGCTCATCGGTCGCGCCTCGACCACCAGGTATCTGTGCCTGCCCCGGAGTAGGCGTGACGGTCGCGTCCTGATCGTGAGGTGAGGTCTCCGGAGCGCCGCTGCCGCGGGGCGGCCGCCACCGACGCTCGGTGCCGGCCCGCCACGGTGGGATTCTGGCCCTGCACCGGTGCTGAGACCTGGCCTTCGTCGGCGCGCCGCGCCTACTCCGGCTTGTGCTCGGGACCCCCGTAGTCGGGACTGGAGTAGTCCGGGCTCGAATAGCGCGGGCGGACGCTCTCCTTGCCGTCCGACGGGCTGCGGCTGGAGAAGTCCGGGCCGGAGTAGCCGAGCCGCGGAGTCCGCTCGTGGCTGCGCGCCGCCTCCGGCTCGGACGTCGGCGAGGACGCGTTGTCGCGGGCGTCGAGCCCTTGGTCGTCGCTCCCGGCCCCCGCACCCGCGCCCGGCTGAGCTGCCAGTACGCCCGCGAGGAAGGGCACTATCCCGCGTTCCAGGAGCGCCTCGCGCCAGACCGAGCGGGCCGCCGAGACCTCTCTGGCCAGCCGGGACTCGCCCTGATCACCGTCGGCCGACTCCGCCACCACCTCATCGGCGCGGCTCCTGAGCGCACCCGCCCCGTTGCGCATGGCCGTGAGCCACAGCTCCGTCATCGCGACGACGATCCCGGCGGCGGCCAGTACGGCGAAGACCCAGCCCGCGCCGCGCATCGGCGCCGCGATGGACGGCTCCGGCGAGACCACCCGCAGCAGATTGCCCAGCAGCAGGAAGATGACGGCTGCCGAGCCCGCCAGCAGCGGGACCAGCACGGAGATCATGGCGAGCAGCCCGGCTCCCGCCGTCTCGCTGACGCCACCGTTCACGCCGGCAAGGCTCAACCCGCTTCCGGCGCCGCGCTGTTCGCCGTCCCCCGCTTCCGCCTCGCCGCCGGACCGCACCCCCGAGGACGGCGAGCCGGACGAAGAGGCACGGGAGGCGTCGACTGCGGGTTGTCTCAGCCGGGTTCGCAGAGCCACGTACTGCTCGTACTCCTCCGCGGCGTCCGCGGCGATCGCGGTCGCGGAGCTGAGAGCCATGACGCGCAACTGCTGTGCGCTGATCTGCTCGCCCACCGCAGCCAGGGCAGGACGGCGGTCTGCATCACGCAGAGCCTCGTCCACGGCCCGTTCGAACTCGGGCCGGTCTTCGGGCAGCAGGTGCGGAGCGGTGTTCATGTGCATCCCCCGATGCTCCGTAGGGCCTTCGGGTGCCGGATGGGGGCACTCCCCTCGCCCGGCTGGGGGCACCTCCACCCAGGCCGGCAGGCGCAGGGGGAGGGTGGGGCAGCCACGGCGAAGGATAGGCGAATTCACTGTGGCAGAACCGATATTAGAGGGAGTCGGGTACTTCCTGAGAGAGGGTTTCCGGTAATTGGCTCTCCCCGGCAATGTGTTGCGCGCCGTTGCGCGCCTTCCCGAGCCCGCGTGCGCCCGTTCTCCCCTGGCCCCGCCGGCCCTGCGTCGGGGTCCCCCACAGCCATTGCGAGGGGGGAGTGCCACCAACCGGCTAATCGGCCAAGGGCAGTTGTGTGACGAGGAGTTTCCCGTCCATGGTCACGCCGCCGTCCATGGCGAGCGCGAGACCGTCGGCGTAAAGGTGAGGGCCGGTCACCTCGGGGAGCGCGTCCTCGTCCTCCCCGCCGTCCCCGGTGTCGGCGGCGCCGTTGGCGGCCGGCTCGCCCAGCAGATACGGGATGGGGCTGTGACCGTGCACGATCTGGCGCCCGCCGAATACCGTGAGCAGTTCTCGCGCGGCCAGGGAACCCGTCTCCTCGCGGAACGCGAAGCGCTTGGTGAACCTGCGGAACAGGTCCCAGGTCTCGTCCGCGTCGTTGCGCTGAAGTGCCTCGGTGATCGCGTCGTTGACGCCCTCGATCGTGTTGCCGTAATCGAGATAGCACGTGGCGTCGGAGTGGAGCAGGAGATGGCCGTCGGCGAGTGCCATCGCATCGAGACGTGACATCCACTGGATGTGGTGGTCCTCGAGCCGTTCCATGTCGGAGTGCTGGCCGCCGTTGAGCAGCCACGCCGCCTGGAACGAGGCAGTGCCCGCACTGGAGTTGACCGGTGTGTCACCGAACTTCTTGGCCCCGATGAGCAGCAGTTCGTGATTGCCCATCAGCGCCTTGCAGTAGCCGCCCGCGGCGGCCGCCTGCGCGGAGAGGTGCATGACGAGGTCGATGACGCCGATGCCGTCGGGACCGCGGTCGGTGAAGTCGCCGAGGAACCACAGGCGTGTGTTGCCCGCCGCCCAGTTGTCGTGCTGGTCGGTGATGCCCGCGTCGCGCAGAGCGTCACGCAGTTCGTCGAGATAGCCGTGCACGTCGCCGACGACGTACAGCGGGCCGTCGCCCTCGTCGGTCACGGGGTCGGCGGCGAGGTCCACGAGCGTCGGCTCGCGCCCCTCGTCCGTCCCACCCGGGTTGACCACCGGCAGATCGCGCTCGGTGGGCGTGTATCCGTCGTCGGGCTCGTCGGGGTGTCCGTCGTCGCGTGCGGGAGCGGACGTCTCCTCCCGTGATGGGGCGGCCGTGCGCGTGTGCTCGGCGTCAGCCACGGCTGTGGCCGCGTGAGGCCGCGCGGCGGGGTGTCCGGGTGCTCCCTGGGCCCCGGCCTCGTGCGCGACGGCGTCGCCGCCCTGCCACATCCCGGGTCCTTGACCTGCCCCCTGAGTCATCGACCCCTCCACGATCGCGCGCCGCCGTGCACCTGTCCGGACCTCGCCCTGCCTGCTTCGGAGGGGAGTCCCGCCCGTCGCCTGTCACGCCGACCCAGGGGTCCACACTTGCACAGGTCGGGATCGGGTCCCGGTGTCGTGCGCCCCATCATAGGAACGCCGGTAGCGGCTTGTGACGCACCTGGGGGCGGCAATTGCGGTCCGTGGGCGGGTGGCTGGCGCATTCCTCCGTAAATTCCCCTCTCGTCCGCGGCCCGACACATGGTCCGAGGGGCCGTCAGGCGTCTGCCGGATCATTCGGGCCGGGCCGTTCCGTGGGGGAGCGCGGCGCGCTGACGGTGGTGCGGGGCGAGCGCCGCTGCGAGGACGTACGGATGATGAGGTCCGTCGGCATCACCTGATGCACCGGCGCGTCGCCGGCGATGCCCTCGATGGCGTCGATCAGGAGCTGGATGACGGTGTTGCCGATGCGGCCCGGCTTGAGCGAGAGCGTGGTGATGGGCGGCTCGGTCGTGTTGTAGACGCTGGACTCGCTGCAGCACACCAGCAGCAGGTCCTCCGGCACGCGCAGCCCGTACCGGCGTGCCGCCGCCAGCAGGTCCGTGCCGTTGGGGTCGAAGAGCCCGTACACCGCGTCGGGGCGGTCGGGCCTGGCGAGCAGCCGGTCGGCGGCGACGGCGCCCGCGCAGTGGTCGTGCGCCGGGTAGTGCTCGTAGACGGGTTCCTGGCCCACGCGGGCGCACCAGTCGAAGTAGGCGGTGGTCGACAGCCGCGTGTAGGTGTCGGTGCTGGTGCCGGTCAGCAGCCCGATGCGGCGTGCGCCTGCCTCGGAGAGATGGTCGAGGAGGCCGCGGACGGCCTCCTCGTGGTCGTTGTCGACCCATGCGGCGACGGGCAGCGAGCCGCTGGGGCGTCCGTCGGAGACGACGGGCAGACCTGAGCGGACGAGTTCCATGACGACCGGGTCCTCGTCGGAGGGGTCGATGACGACGGTGCCGTCGAGTGCCACGTTCGACCACAAGTCGTGCCGCGAGGTGGCGGGCAGGATCACCAGGGCGTATCCGCGGGCGAGCGCGGCCGAGGTCGCGGCCCTGGCCATCTCTGCGAAGTAGGCGAACTCGGTGAAAGTGAACGGTTCTTCGCCGTACGTGGTGACCGTGAGCCCGATCAGGCCGGACTTGCCGGTGCGGAGCGTGCGGGCGGCGGCCGAGGGGCGGTAGCCGAGGCGCTGGGCGACCTCGCGCACGTGGCTGCGGGTGGCGTCGGGGAGGCGGCCCTTGCCGTTGAGCGCGTCGGAGACAGTCGTGATCGAGACACCGGCCGCGGCGGCGACATCGCGGATGCCCGCGCGCCCGCTCAGCCGGCTCCCCCCGCGTGCCCGGCGCGAGGCCGATGCCCGGCTTACCTGATGCTTCTCTGCTGCTGTCATGGCGCCCCGATCGTAGGCCCGTGGCGGAGGGGGTGCGGGACACTTCGGGGGAACCCCAGAAGGCACGATTCTGCATGTGCTGACCAAGCCAACAGCCTTGGAATACATGAAAGTTGACGACCCATCATGAACTTTGGCCTCCTCCGGGGGCGATTGCGCCGACGGACACGGCCATGTTGCGAGGAGGTCTCAACTCACCTTCATGAGTGATGCGCGCCACGGCTCGAGCCACCAGCGCGGAAGTGCGTGAGGGGGCTCATGATGCAAGCCCGTACGCCCCCTGTCGGATTCCTCTTAGGGTTAGCAGTATTGATGTTGGTGGCAGGGACGAGGAGGAGTCAGCGGTGAGTGAGAACAAGCCCAGGCTGCGCGGCGCGCTCGAAGGCATTCCCACGTACAAGCCGGGCCGGCCGGCCGCCTCGGGGCCCGCGGCGTTCAAGCTGTCCTCGAACGAGAACCCGTACCCGCCGCTCCCCGGCGTGCTGGAGACGATGACCGCCGCGGCCGGCACCGCCAACCGCTACCCGGACATGGCCTGCACCGGCCTGATGGAGGCGATCGGAAGCCGCTTCGGCGTTCCCGTCGAGCACGTGGCCACCGGCACCGGCTCCGTCGGCGTCGCCCAGCAGCTGCTACAGAGCACCGCGGGCCCGGGCGACGAAGTGATCTACGCCTGGCGTTCCTTCGAGGCGTATCCGATCATCACCCAGATCTCCGGCGCCTCGTCGGTACAGGTGCCCCTCACGGACGCCGAGGAACACGACCTGGACGCCATGGCCGGCGCCGTCACCGACCGCACCCGGCTGATCTTCGTCTGCAACCCCAACAACCCGACGGGCGTTGCCATCCCGGGAGACTCCCTGGAGCGGTTCCTCGACCGCGTCCCGGACGATGTCCTGGTCGTGCTGGACGAGGCCTACCGCGAGTTCGTGCGTGACGAGGCCGTCGTCGACGGCCTGGACCTCTACCGTGACCGCCCCAACGTGTGCGTGCTGCGCACCTTCTCCAAGGCATACGGACTCGCCGGTCTCCGGGTCGGCTTCGCGGTCGCCCACGAACCGGTCGCCGCGGCGCTGCGCAAGACCGCCGTGCCGTTCGGCGTCAGTCAGGTCGCCCAGGACGCCGCGGTCGCCTCGCTGCGCAGCGAGAACGAGCTGCTCGAACGCGTCGAGGGGCTCGTCGCCGAGCGTGCACGCGTCTCGCGTGAACTGGTCGCGCAGGGCTGGACGGTTCCGGAGTCGCAGGCCAACTTCGTCTGGCTGCGGCTCGGTGACCGTACGACCGCTTTCGCCGAGGCCTGCGAGAAGGCGGGCGTGATGATCCGGCCGTTCCCGGGTGAGGGCGTACGCGTCACGGTGGGGGAGAACGAGGCGAACGACCTCTTCCTGCAGACAGCGGCCTCCTTCCGCAAGAGCGAGTTCTGAGCGCACCGCCCCCATCACGCGAACCAACAGTCACGCGAATCACGCGAACCCCAGCCACGCGAACCCGAGCCCCGCGAACGGCCGCCGCACCAGGAGCGACGGCCGTTCCGCGTTTCGGGGGACCCCCTTGCCGTGTCCGAAAAGCCCGGTCGTAATATCTCTTGTGAATGTGAACGCATTCACGAGTACCACTTGTGGACCGGTCAAAGCTGTCCGAACGCGGACGAACATCACGCCGGACACCGGCCACAGCCGCGAGGCAAAGGAGAGAGCCGGTGGAGTTGGCAGCACTGGCGCCGGAGACCCTGGCGCGCTGGCAGTTCGGCGTCACGACCGTCTACCACTTCCTGTTCGTGCCCCTGACGATCTCCCTCTCCGTGTTCGTCGCCGGACTGGAGACGGCGTGGGTGCGCACCGGCAGGGAGAAGTACCTCAGGGCCACCAAGTTCTGGGGCAAGCTATTCCTGATCAACATCGCCATGGGTGTGGTGACCGGCATCCTGCAGGAGTTCCAGTTCGGCATGAACTGGTCGGACTACTCCCGCTTCGTCGGGGACGTCTTCGGGGCCCCCCTCGCCTTCGAGGCGCTGGTGGCCTTCTTCTTCGAGTCCACCTTCATCGGCCTGTGGATCTTCGGCTGGGACAAGCTGCCCAAGGGCCTCCATGCGGGCTGCATGTGGATGGTGGCCCTCGGCAGCGTCCTGTCCGCGTACTTCATCCTCGCCGCCAACTCCTGGATGCAGCATCCCGTCGGCTACCGCATGAACCCGGAGAACGGTCGTGCCGAACTCACCGACTTCGTCCGGGTGCTGACACAGAACACGGCGCTGGCGCAGTTCGGGCACACCCTCGTCGCCGCCTTCCTCACCGGCGGGGCGTTCATGGTGGGCATCGCCGCGTACCACCTGATGCGGGGGCGGCATGTGTCCGTGATGCGCTCCTCGCTGCGGCTCGGCCTGGTCGTGATGGTGGTGGCCGGAGTGCTCACAGCGGTCACCGGCGACCGGCTGGGGAAGATCATGTACGACCAGCAGCCGATGAAGATGGCCTCCGCCGAAGCGCTCTGGGAGACCCAGGGGCCCGCGCCGTTCTCGCTCTTCGCCGTCGGGGACGTCGACGAGGGCCACAACGAGGTCGCGATCGAGATCCCCGGACTGCTGTCCTTCCTCGCGCACGACAACTTCTCCGAGGAAGTGCCCGGCATCAACGACACCGACGCGGCACTGCGCGAGAAGCACGGCGACAAGCTCGGCATCGACGACTTCCGGCCCAACATCCCGCTCGCCTACTGGTCGTTCCGGTGGATGATCGGCTTCGGGATGTCCTCCTTCGCGCTCGGCGCCGCCGGGCTGTATCTCACCCGGCGAAGGCTCTGGCTCTCACCGGGTCTGCGCACCGCCGACGACGAGGTCCCGCGTCTCGCCCTCACCCGCGACCGTGAACTGGGTACGGCACTCACCCGCTGGTACTGGCGGCTCGCGCTGCTGACCATGCTCTTCCCGCTGATCGCCAACTCCTGGGGCTGGATCTTCACCGAGACCGGCCGTCAGCCCTGGGTCGTCTTCGGCGTGCTGCCCACGGCCGCGGGTGTCTCGCCCAGCGTCAGCCAGGGCGAGGTCATCACCTCCATGAGCGTCTTCATCGCGCTGTACGCGCTGCTGGCCGTCATCGAGATCAAGCTGCTGGCGAAGTACGTCAAGGCCGGTCCGCCGGAGCTGACCGAAGCCGACCTCAACCCGCCCACCCGGATCGGCGGACACGACACCGACGACCCCGACCGGCCCATGGCCTTCTCGTACTGAGGAGCACGCGATGCAGCTTCACGACCTCTGGTTCGCGGTGATCGCCGTGCTGTGGACCGGCTACTTCTTCCTCGAAGGCTTCGACTTCGGCGTCGGAGTCCTCACCCGCCTCCTCGCCCGAGACCGCGGGGAGCGGCGCGTACTGATCAACACCATCGGGCCCGTCTGGGACGGCAACGAGGTGTGGCTGATCTCGGCCGCCGGCGCCACCTTCGCCGCCTTCCCCGACTGGTACGCGACGCTCTTCTCCGGCTTCTACCTGCCGCTCCTGGTCATCCTGGTCTGCCTCATCGTCCGAGGCGTCGCGTTCGAGTACCGCGCCAAGCGCTCCGGGACGACGTGGCAGGACCGCTGGGAGTGGGCGCTGTTCGTCACGTCGCTGCTGCCGGCGTTCCTGTGGGGTCTCGCCTTCGGCAACCTCGTGCGGGGCGTACCCATCGACGCGGACAAGAACTTCGCCGGGGACCTCGCCGACCTTCTCGGCCCGTACGCGCTGCTCGGCGGGCTCGTGACGCTCACCCTCTTCACCTTCCACGGCGCGGTGTTCACCGCGCTCAAGACGACCGGCGACATCCGTCCGCGCGCCCGGCGTCTGGCCACCATGCTCGGCCCGGTGTGCGCCGTGCTCACCGCGGCCTTCCTCACCTGGACGCAGCTGAACTCCGGCGGCAGCGTGAGCTTCGTCGCCTCCGCGGCCGCCGTGGGCGCTCTCCTCGCCGCCGTCGTGGCCAACGCCGCCGGCCGGGAGGGCTGGGCCTTCGGCCTGTCGGGGGTGACCGTCGTCGCCGTGACGGCCGCGCTCTTCATCGCGCTCTTCCCGGACGTCATGCCCTCGTCGCTCGACCCGCGCTGGAGCCTGACCGCCGAGAACGCCGCCTCCAGCCCGTACACCCTGAAGATCATGACGTGGTGCGCGGCGCTCGCCACACCCGTCGTGATGCTGTACCAGGGCTGGACGTACTGGGTCTTCCGCAAGCGCATCGGGACCCGGCACATCGCCGGGAACCACTGATGGGGAGTCACCGATGAGGCCCGTCGATCCGCGGCTGCTCGCCCACGCCCGCACCACCCGTGTCTTCCTCGCCACGTCCGTGGTGCTGGGGCTCGTCTCGGCGCTGCTCGTCATCGGGCAGGCCGTGCTGATCGCGGACATCGTCGTCCGCGCGTTCCGGCACGACGCCGGCGTACACACCCAGCTCCTGCTGCTTCTCGCGGTGACCGCGGGCCGTGCCCTGGTCTCATGGCTCACCGAGCTCGCGGCGCACCGCTCGAGCGCGGCGGTGAAGTCCGAGCTGCGCACACGCCTCCTGGACCATGCCCTGGCCCTCGGGCCCGCCCGGCTCCCGGGCCGCCGCACCGGCGAGCTGGCCAACCTCGCCACCCGCGGGATCGACGCCCTCGACGGCTACTTCTCCCGCTACCTTCCCCAACTCGCCCTGGCCGTGGTCGTACCCGTCGCCGTACTGGTCCGCGTCGTCACCGCCGACTGGATCTCGGCGGCGGTCATCCTCGTCACCCTCCCCCTCATCCCGCTGTTCATGGCCCTCGTCGGCTGGGCCACGCAAGCTCACACGGACCGCCAGTGGCGCCTGCTCTCCCGGCTGTCCGGCCACTTCCTGGACGTCGTGGCGGGACTGCCCACCCTCAAGATCTTCGGCCGCGCGAAGGCGCAGGCCCGCAACATCCGCGTCATCACCGACGACTACCGGCGCGCCACCCTGCGCACCCTGCGTATCGCCTTCCTCTCCTCCCTGGTCCTGGAACTCCTCGCCACGATCTCGGTGGCGCTGGTGGCGGTCGGCATCGGGATGCGGCTGGTGCACGGCGAACTCGACCTCTACACGGGCCTGCTCGTCCTCGTCCTCGCGCCGGAGGCCTATCTGCCGCTGCGCCAGGTCGGCACCCACTACCACGCTGCCGCCGAGGGGCTGTCCGCCGCGGAGGAGGTCTTCGCAGTCCTCGACGAACCGCTCCCGCACGGTTCCGGCGCCCCTGCCCCCGACCTGCGGACGGCCACCCTCACCGTCGACGGGCTCCGCGTGCGCCACGAGGGCCGCGCCCACGACTCGCTGCCCCCGACGGACCTCACCCTGCGGCCCGGTGAGACGGTCGCCCTGACGGGACCTTCCGGCGCGGGCAAGTCGACGCTGCTGCAGGCGGTGCTGGGCTTCGCACGGCCCGCCTCGGGCGCCGTGCGCGTCGACGGCACAGACGTCCGCGACCTCGAACTCGGCGGCTGGCACGCCCAGATCGCATGGGTGCCCCAGCACCCGCACCTCTTCGCGGGCACGGTCGCGGACAACGTCCGCCTGGCAGAGCCCGCCGCCACCGACGCGCAGGTCGCCGCCGCGCTGACCGCCGCGGGAGCGAGCCTCGATCCGGACACGCCCCTCGGTGAGGCCGGTGCCGGAATCTCCGCTGGTCAGCGCCAACGCGTCGCCCTGGCACGGGCGTTCCTCACCGACCGGCCGCTCCTGCTGCTCGACGAGCCCACGGCGGCCCTCGACGGAGAGACGGAATCGTCGGTCGCCGAGACGCTGCGCCGCGTCTCGGAGGACCGCACGGTCCTGCTCGTCACGCACCGCCCGGCCCTGCTGGGCACGGCGGACCGCGTGGTCACCCTCGCACCGCCGGTGCCCGCCGCATCCCTGACCGGCCCGCTGCCGAATGCGACGTCCGCGGCCACAACTCACCTGCGTACGCGGTCCGTTGACGTGGAGGACGGTTCGGCGGACGCACAGGGGGACGGGCCGGCGGAGGCGACCCGTGAGACCCCCGGTCCGGGGACGGGCGACGATCCCGGCGCGCACCGTCCCGGCCGCGAGCGCGGTCCCGGGCCCCGCCTGGCGGTCGCGGCCGTCCTCGGTTCGCTCGCCCTGCTCTGCGCCGTCGGCCTCATGGCGACCTCGGGCTGGCTGATCTCGCGCGCCTCGCAGCAGCCGCCGGTGCTGTATCTGATGGTCGCCGTCACCGCCACACGCACCTTCGGCATCGGCCGCGCCGTGTTCCGCTACGCCGAGCGGCTCGTCTCGCACGACGCGGTGCTCCGCGTGCTCGCCGACGTACGGGTCCGCATCTACCGCAGGCTCGAACCCCTCGCCCCGGCCGGCCTCCGGTTCATGCACCGAGGAGACCTGCTCACCCGCCTCGTGAGCGACGTCGACGCCCTGCAGGACCGTTTCCTGCGCTGGCTGCTGCCCGCCGTCGTCGCGGCGGTCACAGGACTGGCGGCCGTCGCGTTCACCGGCGCGCTACTGCCCGCCGCGGGTGCGGCGCTCGCCGCCGGACTGCTGGTGGCCGGGGTCGCCGTCCCGGCTCTCACCGGCGCGCTCTCGCGTCGCGCGGAGCGCAGACTCGCCCCGTCGCGGGCCGCGTTGACGACCCAGGTGGTCGATCTCCTCACCGGCACCGGGGAGTTGACCGTCGCGGGCGCACTGCCCGCGCGCAAGGCCGCGGCCCGCGCGGCGGATCGGCGCCTCACCCGGATCGCCGCCCGCTCCTCCGCGGCGACGGCGCTCGGGTCCGGTCTGGCGACCCTCGCGTGCGGCCTCACCGTCACCGCCGCCGCATGGGCCGGTGCAGCGGCGGTCCACGCGGGGCGGCTCGACGGGGTGTGGCTCGCCGCCGTCGTGCTCACGCCGCTGGCGGCGTTCGAGGCGGTCAACGGCATGCCGCTCGCCGTCAGTCACCGGCAGCGCGCCGCGCGCTCGGCCCGGCGCGTGCGGGACGTCGTGGACGCTCCGGAACCCGTGCGGGAACCCGAACACCCCCTGCCCGCGCCCGCGTCACCGTTCCCGCTCGTGCTGCGCTCGGTCACGGCGCACTACCCGGACACGGAAGACCCGGAGCACCGGGGGCACCGGCACCCGGAGCAGCAGAGCACCCAGCGCTCGGACGCCGGGAGGCGGCAACTGGCCCCGCCCCTCGCGGACTTCGACCTGCGGCTCACACCCGGCCACCGCGTCGCCGTCGTCGGCGCGTCCGGCTCCGGCAAGACCACGCTGGCCCGTACGCTGCTGCGCTTCCTCGACGCGGAGAGCGGTTCGTACACGCTCGGCGGCGCACCCGCCGAAGGCGGCGTACCGGCGAACGCGCTGCACTCGGACACCGTGCGGCGCTTCGTGGGCCTGTGCGCACAGGACGCCCATGTCTTCGACAGCTCGCTGCGCGAGAACTTGCTCCTCGCGCGCAAGGACGCCACGGACGACGAGCTGCGCAGTGCTCTCGCGAGGGCCCGTCTGGACTCCTGGACGGCCATGCTCCCCGAGGGCCTGGACACACTCGTCGGGGAGCACGGCGCCCGCCTCTCCGGCGGGGAACGTCAACGGCTGGCGCTGGCCCGTGCGTTGCTCGCGGACTTCCCCGTGCTGGTACTGGACGAGCCCGCCGAACACCTCGATCTGCCCACGGCGGACGCGCTCACGGCGGACCTGCTCGTCGTCACCGAGGGCCGCACCTCCGTCCTCATCACGCACCGGCTGAAGGGTCTTGAGGCGGTGGACGAGGTGGTCGTGCTCGACGCGGGCCGCACCGTCGAACGCGGCACGTACGCCGAACTGGCCGCAGCCGGCGGGCCGTTCAGCCGGATGCTTGCCCGTGAAGCGGCGAGCGGCGCACCGGCGCACCGTGCCCGTCCGGACCGCCCCGCGCCCCAGTCGGACCGGCGTCCTGCCGCCGCCGCCCGTACCGGAGCAGCAGCCTCTCGATGATCTCGGCGACACCGTCGGCCTCGTTGGACGACGTGTGGTTCGCGGTCGCGGCGAGTACGTCGGGATGTGCGTTCGCCATCGCGTACGAGGTGCCGGCCCAGCTCAGCATGTCCAGGTCGTTCTGCATGTCACCGAACGCGACGACCTCCTCGGGGCTGACGCCCCGCTGCGCGCAGCACCGCGCCAGCGTGCTGGCCTTGCTCACGCCCGAACCGCTGATCTCGAGCAGTGCGGACTTGCTGGAGCGGGTGAACTGCGCGTGCGCGCCGGCCGCCCTGCGTCCCACGGCGAGGAACTCGTCCGGTTCCAGCTCCGGGTGGTGGGCCAGCAGCTTCAGCACGGGTTCCTCGTGCTCCGGGCCCAGCAGCTTCTCCACGGGCGCGACTGTCCCGAACAGGTCGCGGTGCAGTGCCGGGTACTCCGGGTCGAGGTGGAGCCCGCCGCTGCGTTCGACGGCGAAGCACACACCGGGGGCCGCCTCGCGCAGCGCGCCGACAACGGCGAGTGCGTCGTAACGGCCCAGCGCCCGGACGTCGACGACCTCGCCCCCGCGGTGCAGGTCGACCACAGCGGCGCCGTTCGCGCAGATGGCGAGGCCGTGGCCGTGCACATGCTCTCTGACGACGTCCATCCAGCGGGCGGGTCGGCCGGTCACGAAGAAGACGTCGAGCCCCGCTGCCTCTGCGGCGGCGAGGGCGGCGACCGTACGTTCGGAGACCGTCTTGTCGTCACGCAGCAGCGTGCCGTCGAGGTCCGTGGCGATCAGGCGGGGGCGCACGGCCCGGTCGGTGGCGGCCGGAGACACGACCGCCGGGGCGGCGGCGTGCCGGGCCTGAAGGGAATCGACTGCCGGATCGGCGGGAGGCGCGCTGGGTGCGCGGAATGCGGGCGGCTCAGTCACAGCGACCATCTTCCCGCATATGCACGCACACCAGTGCGGAGGGTGCCCCTGATGAGCGGCGAACGGGGCATGTGCCCTCCCGACCGCCCCTCTACTGCTGTGGTGCCGTACCCCTGAGCTGTGCGATCCCCTCGGTGGCGATGCGCTCGAAGACCGTCTCGTCGGCGGCGAACTGCGAGTCGGCAATCGGCCAGTGGAGGACGATCTCGGTGATGCCCGCCTCCGCGTACTTCCCCGCGAAATCGACGAAGGCGTCGACGGACTCCAGGGGCGTCCCCGGCACGAATCCCGTGAGCAGGACCTTCTCCAGATCCGACGCGTCCCGCCCCGTCTGGTCGCAGGCCGTGCCGAGCCGGACGATCTGGTCGCGTACGGCCTGGAGCCCCTCGGCGGGGGTGCCCGTCGCGGCGATGCGCGGATCACCCGTGGTCACCCAGGACTGCCCGTAGCGCCCGGTGAGCAGCATGCCGCGCGGGCCGGTGGCGGCCACGGCGAAGGGCAGGCGGGGGCGCTGCACGCAGCCGGGGATGCCGCGCACCTCGTCCGCCGAGTAGAAGGTGCCCTCGTAGGAGACGACAGGTTCGCGGAGCAGTCTGTCCAGCAGCGGCACGAACTCGGCGAACCGGTCCGCGCGCTCACGCGGCGTCCACGGCTCCTGGCCGAGCGCCGTCGCGTCGAAGCCGTTGCCGCCCGCGCCGATGCCGAGGGTGACGCGGCCGCCGCTGATGTCGTCCAAGGACATCAGTTCCTTGGCCAGCGTCACGGGGTGCCGGAAGTTGGGCGAGGTGACGAGGGTGCCCAGGCGCAGACGTGACGTGGCTGCCGCGGCCGCAGTGAGGGTGGGCAGGGCACCGAACCACGGTCCGTCGCGGAAGTTGGCCCGCCATGAGAGGTGGTCGTAGGTGTAGGCGGTGTCGAAGCCCAGCTCTTCGGCGCGCTGCCACCGCTCACGTCCGCCCTCGTGCCAGCGCAGGACGGGAAGGATCACGGTGCTCAGTCTCGGGACGCGCTCGGTCCGCGGGGGAAGAGGGGGAGGTGCCATGGCGCCGAGCCTACGGCGGGCGGCTCGGGACCGGTCGCGCCGGGTGTCGCGCCGGGTCAGCTCCCGGCTGCTCTCCGTCATTCGCCAAAACGAACGTAAAGAGTGGACAATTAGCACATAAGTGGCGTACTGGAACACCGCCCGACCCCTGGTGCGGGAGAACGGCCCGCTTCCGGAGGAGGACGGTACGGCACGCCATATGGAGGTGCGCGGAGCCGCGCCGCCGCGAAGCGCCGCAGCCCGGCGCACGCAGGGCGGTCCGGTGGGCCCGCTTCCGTAGGAGTGAGGGAGGAGCGTCCGTCATGGCAGCAGCTCGTGGGCGATACGTCGCCGACCGTGGACTGACCAGCCGCATGGTGGTCACGATGTTCCTCATCGGGCTGCTCTATGTGCTGCTGGTGGGCGTGCTGATCGCGGCGCTGGGCAACGCGTGGCCACTGATCGTCATCGCGGTGGGCGGCCTCTTCATCGCCCAGTTCTGGTTCAGCGACCGCATCGCGGCCTTCAGCATGGGGGCCCGTGAGGTGACCCCGGAGCAGGCACCCGAATTGCACGGTGCCGTGGACAGGCTCTGCGCGCTCGCCGACGTGCCGAAGCCGAAGGTGGCCATCGCCGAAAGCGATGTGCCCAACGCCTTCGCCACGGGACGAAGCCAGCGCAATTCGATGGTCTGCGCGACGACGGGCCTGATGCGGCGCCTGGAACCGGAGGAGGTCGAAGGCGTCCTCTCGCACGAGCTGTCGCACGTCGCGCACCGCGACGTCGCCGTCATGACCATCGCCTCGTTCCTGGGCGTCTTGGCCGGCGTGCTGACCAGGGTCGCGCTGTTCAGCGGACTCAGCGGAGCCGGGCGCAACGACCAGAGCGGCCTCGGCATCATCCTGCTGGTGATCCCTCTGGTGAGCATCCTCGTCTACATCCTCAGCTTCCTGCTGACCCGGCTGCTCTCGCGCTACCGCGAACTGTCCGCGGACCGCGCGGGTGCGCTCCTCACCGGTCGGCCGTCCGCGCTTGCCTCCGCGCTGACCAAGGTCACGGGTCAGATGGCCCGAATCCCGACCCGCGATCTGCGCAAGGCCGAGCCCTTCAACGCCTTCTTCTTCGCACCCGCCTTCTCCGGCGAGACCATCGCGACGCTGTTCTCCTCCCACCCGCCGCTGGAGCGGCGCCTGGAGCAGTTGAGCCGCATCTCGACGCAGCTCGGGCAGCAGTGAGCAGCACCGTCGCACCAGTACGAGGGACGTGAACCCCGTGGGCCTTCTCGACGCACTTCTGGGCCGCAGCAAACCCGTGCGCCCCGACCTCGACCAGCTCTTCGCCCTCCCCGCGGCCGCCGTCACACTCCAGGCGGGCGCGGACCTCGTACCGACCGGACTGGGATCGGTGTGCTTCGCGAGCGTGGAGGGTGGAGCCTTCAAGCAGCTCCAGCGGGACGTACGGCGGTTGCTGGACGCCGACCTCTCCCGGGGTCCCCGGCACGAAGCTGAACCCCAACGGGGCGGAATCCCGGTGGAGTTCAGCCAGGACGAGTACGGCTACACCTGGCTGTTGGCCCGGCACGAGCCGGAGGAGACGGTCGAGCTCGTCAACGATCTGCACGCGGTGAACACCCTGCTCGAGGAGAACGGGTTCGGTCCGCAGCTGCTGTGCTCCCTGGTCGGCTTCCGGGGTGCGGAGGAGACGGAGAGCGAAGGGGCGGCGGCCCGCTCCCTCGCCCTCGTCTACCTCTACAAGCGCGGCACCTTCTATCCGTTCGCCCCGCAGCCCGGGCGCAAGGAGAAACGGGACAGCACTCTGGAGCTCCAGATCCGCGGGCTGCTGACGGACGACCTGCCCATCGAACCGGACCTCGGCCGGTGGTTCCCCGTCTGGGGAGCGCCGGGACTCTGAGGTCCCCCCTGCGGCGGTCCGCGATGAGCCCCTGCGGCCGTCCGCGCCGGGCGTGCCGCAGCGCTTCAGGGACGCTGCCGGGTGCGTTCCCGCGCGACCACCTCGTCCAGGTCTGTGATGCGGTGGAGGTTGCGCAGCTGTGGTGCGAGGCGCCAGTTGCCGGCGAGGCGCTTCTCGTTGCGGGAGAGGAACCACCAGTACCCGGCGGTGTACGGACACGCGTCGTCACCGGTGCGTGCGGACGGCCGGTAGACGCAGCCATGGCAGAAGTCGCTCATCCGGTTGATGTAGGCGCCGCCGGCCGCGTAAGGCTTCGTGGTGATCGTGCCACCGTCCGCGTACTGGGACATGCCGATGACGTTGGCGGCCATGACCCATTCGTAGCCGTCGACGAAACAGCGATGGAACCAGTCGGAGAGTTCGGCGGGGTTCCAGCCCCGTTGCAGGCCGTAGTTGCCGAGCACCATCAGACGCGGGATGTGGTGCGCCCAACCCCGGTCGCGCACGTCCCCGAGCACGGTCGACAGGCAGCGGGCCCGGACGTCGTCGGCGTCGAGCCCGGCGAACCAGTCCGGCAGGCGCCGCCTCGCCCGCAGCGCGTTGCGCCGGGCGTATCCACGTCCGAAGTGCCAGTACGTGTGCCATACGTAGTCGCGCCACCCGATGACCTGGCGGACGTATCCCTCCGCGCTGCGAAGGGGCACCCTGCCCTCGCGCCATGCCCTCTCGGCCGCACGTACGCACTCCAGGGGGTCCAGCAGGCCGAGGTTCAGGGCCGCCGACAGCCGGCTGTGGCTCATGCTGGAGTCGCCGGCCAGCATGGCGTCCTCGTAGGGGCCGAAGGTGGGCAGCCGCTCCTCGACGAAGTGCTGCAGCGCACGTCGTGCCTCGGCCCGGGTCGCGGGGAACTGCCGGGGTCCGTCACGTCCGACGAAGGAGACCTCGCCCATGCGTTCGGCGGCGTCCAGGTCGGCCCGCACCTCGGCGTCGATGTCGTCCTCGTCCGGGATGTAGGGCGTGGGCAGCGGCAACTCGGCGGCCGCGGGTGGCGGCTCCCTGTTCTCCTTGTCGAGGTTCCACTGCCCGCCGGCGGGTTGGTCGACGTCCATCAGGAGGCCGGTCGCTCTGCGGGCGCTGCGGTAGAAACTCTCCATGATCAGCGGCTTGTTGCCGCGCCGGGCGGCCCACTCCTCGAAGTGGTCGCGCCCGGTGGCGAATCCGCGTGACGGGAGGACCGTCACCCCGTCGAGCCCTTGCACGAATTCCGCGGCCGCACGCGAGGTGGGTCCGCAGACCGTCAACGGGCCCCGCACACCGGCGAGCGCTTCGGTGTAGGTGTCGGCCTGCACGAACAGCGCCCGCTCGCCCAGCTCGGCGGCCCTGTGCCGCAGGGCCGAGAGGACCAGATGGGCCTTCTGCCGGTGGAAGCGGCGGCGGCGCAGCACCGCTCGCGACTCGATCAGCAGCACCGGCTGGTCCTTCCCGTCCAGGAAGTGCGGGCCCAGCTGGTCCGCGAAGCACCAGCGGCGCTCTGGATCTGCCATCCATCCACACTGCGGCAGCGTGGCGTGCTCCGCACACGCGGGCGGGCGGCCGGAGGACGGCGCCCACGACGCAGCCGTCAGCCCAGCCGGCTCAGCGCGCGCAGCGCGGCGGAGCGGCCCGCCACCGGCACCGACCACAGTGGGTGCCCCCGAACGCCCCAGGTGGCCAGCAGCGCGTTCGCGGCCTGGAACCCGGTGGTCGCCGCCCGCTCCATCAGTGCGACCGGCAGCCGCGTGCGCACCAGGTCCCCGGCGACCACGAGCCGCGGGTGGCGGGTGCGCACGCCCGGCCTGTCCGCGTATCCGCCGACGGGGAAATGGGGGCAGTCCTGCTGCCATTCGTGACGTACGTCGACGGTCCCGGCTCGTGCCGTCTCGGGGTAGACGCGGGATAGTTCGTGCCGCGTGCGGGCTTCGACCGCGGTGCGGTCGCGGCCGACGGGTACGGCGTACGCGTGCAGCTCCACCACCGAGCCGCCGCTTCGCCGGGCCCAGCGGGCGGCCTCGCCCTCCCACCGGTCGAGGACGCTGACGTTGTCGAGGGGCCCGTAGCCGCTCGTACCGAGGAAGCCCGGCCTGCCGGGAGCCACGGGCCGGTCCAGCCAGTAGCGCGAGACGAGGAAGGGCGGGGCCTGGCGCAGGCGCGCGACGCCCGCGCGCCAGTGCTCGTCCCCGAGGCGGGGGGAGCCAGCGACGAGGGTCTGCAACCCCCTGCTGTCGAGGGCCAGGACGCAGGCGTCGTAGCGGTGCACCTCCGGGTCCGCGTCGTCCGGGCGAGCGGAGAGGGACAGCGCGAAGCCGTCGCCTTCGGGCACGAGCGAGCGCACCCCGACGCCGGTACGGACCGTGACGCCGAGCTTGCCGAGGCGGCGCGCGAGCGGATCCCACAGGGCGAAGGGGAAGGGCTCTGCGGGGACGTCGAAGAGCAGGCCTTCCGCCGACCCCAGGAAGTAGATGTGGAACATCAACACGAGCTCCGCGGCGGACAGTTCGCGCGGGTCGGCGAAGAAGCTCCGGGAGAACACCTCGAAGGCCAGGTCACGGGCCTCGTCGGGAAAGCGGACCCTGTCCAGGAACTCCGCCGCGCTGACCTCGTCCAGCCGCCGGTAGACCTCCGGCACCCGCACGTCGAGAAGGGGCAGCGCCGCCCTCGGGTTCATCCTCGCCATGCCGGAGAGCGTGAAGGTGGGGCTGCGCGCCACGAATCCCAGCACGCTCCACGGCGGGGTGCGCGGTACCCGCCGGAAGCTGTCGGACGGGCCGCCGGCGCGCCGCAGCGGGTAGTCGGGCAGGGGCACGAGCGTGCCGGCGCCACAGCCGGTGCCGGAGTCGTCGTCCGTACGCCGCAGCAGACCCCGCAGGTTGTAGTACTGGCGGAAGAAGGCGTGGAAGCCGCGGCTCATCGTCGCGGTGCTGCCGTCGGCCAGCCGCGTGTGCCACCCGCGCAGCCGCCCGCCCAGCGTCGCCCGCTCCTCCAGGAGGTCGACGCGTACGCCGCGTTCGGCCAGGGCGGTGGCGGCGGCGAGCCCGGCGATGCCGCCGCCCACGACGGCGGCGCGGGGCGCGGGCTCGCGGACGTGCGGGGCCCCGGCCGCCGCCGGCCAGAGGACTGCCCGCCGGTCCCGGATGTGCAGCGGCGGCCGTGGCCGGTGGCCGTGCCTCACGCCTGCACTCCCCCGTGCTCGACGGCCGCGGACCGGACGCCCGAAGAAGGCCGCTCCGCCTGTGCTGCCCGGCGCGGTACGAAGGGGAGTTCGCCCAGCGTGCGGACCATCGGGAGGACCGGGGCGCGTAGGCCGATCGCCCACTCCTGCGCGGGAGTCGAGCGCCCTTCGAGGAAGTGCAGCACCCGGTCCAGGGGGTTGCGCCGGAAGAGGTCGGTGAAGAAGGCCGCGCCGTCGATGCGGCCGGTCGCCAGAGCCCGCAGCAGGACGGCGTCCATGGTGCGGTGGCGCCACGAGTGCGCTTCCGGCGGCAGCGGCGTACGGCCGGCCCCGTACGCGGCGGCGACGGCCGTGGCCTGGCGCTGGAGCGCGGCGAACGCGTAGCCGGTCGACGGCCGCACGGCGCCTCCCGCGGCACCGATGCGGAAGACCGACCTGCCGGCTCGGCGCCGGAAGACGCCGTCGGTCATGGGGATGACGCCGTGCTCGGTCGCGGTGACGGTGTAGTCGCCGAGCCGCCGGGTGTCCTCGAGGTAGCGGCGCAGCGCGGTCTCGTACGCACGGGTGCTCGCCACCGAGGTGGAGAAGACCGTGTACTCGACCAGGGCCTCGTCCTCCGAGAGGGGCAGGAGGTAGACGAACGCGAGGCCCCCGGGCGGCGGTTGTGGCGTACGGAAATCCATCAGCTGGGCCACGGACGGGTCGAAGCAGGCCCGCCTGGTCTGCACGAACCACCCGCGGAAGTGCTGCAACAGCGTGGTGCGGGCCGGGGGCAGCCGCCGTGGCGGGCGCGAGTCGAACACCCAGCGGCTGAGGAGCCGGAACGGCCGTCCGTCCGCGTCCACCCCGGTCGTCTCGCCGCCCCCCGGCACGTCGCGGATTCCGGTGACCGTACCGGTCAGGCGTCGCACCCCGGCCGACGAGGCCAGCCGCGCCCCCAGTTCACGCGTGTAGGCCGTGGAGCGGAGCATCTTGTACGTCGTCCCGCAGGCGCCCGTGGTCGTACGCCCGTCCCCGTCCGTGACGGACAGCCGCGTCCACGCGGCGGTCAGGAGATCGTCGAATTCGCCCGGCCCCTCTTCCCAGAAACACCAGGTCCGCTCCGGGCTGCGGAGCGGCCCCGGGGGCGGCTCGACGAGCAGGACGCGGGGGGCCGCCCGCCCGGCGCCGGCCGCGCCGCTCACCAGGCGCCACGCGAGGGACAGGCCGGATGCCCCGGCCCCGACCACGACGACGTCGGCGTCCGCGTCGGTGTCCGAGTCGGTGTCAGTCATCGGCACGTCCTTTCCGCAGTCAACCCGGGAACCGTCCCGCACTGATCAACTGCCGCCTGCGCTCGGCGTATGCGAGGTCGTCGCGCCAGAGTCGTGCCGCGGCCCGGCGCATGAGGGGGCGCAGCAGCGGCGCGGCAAGCCGGGCAGCGGCGAAACCCCTGCGCTCGGACGTGGCGAGCACGGCCTCGATCACCGCGGTGCGCGGCCGCGGATGCCCGGGAGGAGTCAGCGGGGTGGCGTGCGTCTCCACGGCGGACGTGGCTCCCTCGCCTTCGAGGATGTGCATCACGACGGTGCGCGGTTCCGGGGCGGCGAAGGCGGCGCGCACCGGGATGCCGGTACGGGCCGGCAGCCGGTAGGCGACATCGACGAGGAAGCGGTCGCCGTTGTGCGCTTCGGGCTCCTCCACCACCGTCAGCCGGGCGAAGGCGTACGGGTGGAACCACGAGCCGTGCCAGGGATCGAGCCGGTTGGCGACGACGTCCTCCGGCTCGCAGCCGCCGACCTGTGTGACCACCGCGTCGAGGGTCTTCGCGGCGGTCGGGCGGTCCGGCAGCACCGGCAGCGGCGTGGGCTCCTCGCCTCCCACCTTGTCGAGCCGCACCCAGGCCAGGACCCCGTCGTCGTATGAGGGGAAGAGATGCCAGTCGCCCATGCCGCCTTCGTCCAGGGCCAGGCCGTGCCACCGGCAGACGAGGCGGCCACCGCACAGCGCGGCCTCGCGCAGCGGAGCACCGAGATGAGGGCATGCGCCGGGTGCCGCCCGCAGGGCGCCCGCGGAGTTCCGCCAGACCACGAGCTCGACCCCCGCGACCGTGCGGCCGATCGGACGGTCGTCGGGGACGTCCCGAGAGGAGGCGAGCACGTACCAGTTGCCGGAAGGGCGGTTGACGGCCCGCTTCAGCGCGTCCGCGATGAGGGAGGGGCGGGCCGCCTGCCACGTCGGCGGCTGCTGCTCCCATGCAGAGGCGGGGAGGAGCCGCCGCGGGCTGCGCCGGCCGGGCCGCGTCAAGGGAGCACCGTCCCGGGCAGCGCGCCACGCCGTTCGGGGAGGGGTGTGCGGCGTGCGCGCAGCGCGGCGGTTCTGGCGAGGGCGGGGAGCAGGGCTCGCGCCTTGCGGCCGCGGGGGACGACCGTGCGCCGGTGCATGACGGCGCAGTCGGCGGCCTCGATCTCGTCGAGGATGCCCCGGTAGAGGAGCAGAGCCGTCTCCACGCACGGGCGGGAGACCGGATGCAGCATGGGGACGCCACGGGCGGCGTGCTGGTAGATCTCCCGTGTCGTGTCGGCGAGTTCGCGCACCGCCGCCCGCACACGCCCGTCGTTGCGCCGGTGGAGACGGCACCAGCGCAGCAGCTCCCGGTCCACGCCGTGCGCCGCCAGCAGGTCCTGCGGGAGGTAGATGCGGTGGCGGTCGAGGTCTTCTCCGACGTCGCGCAGGAAGTTCGTCAACTGGAAGGCGATTCCGAGCGATGCGGCATGCGGTCCGGCCTCATCAGGGGGCGCGACGGTGCCGAGCACCGGAAGCACCTGGAGCCCGATGACGGCAGCCGAGCCGTGCATGTAGTCGCGCAGGTCCTCGTACGTGCCGTACTCGGCGACGGTCAGGTCCATGCGCATCGAGCGCATGAAGTCGCTGAAGTGCTGCGGGTCGATGGCGTAGCGGACGGCGGTGTCGGCGAGGGCCGCGATGACGGGGTGTGTGCTGAGGCCGGAGCGCAGCGCGGCACGCAGGTCGGCGTCGAGCCGCAGCAGGCGGGCGCCGCGCTCTTCGAGGGAGATCGCCGGGTCCGGGGCGTCGACGATGTCGTCGGCCCACCGGGCGAAGCCGTACAGGGCGTGCACCGCGGGGCGCTGGCGGGGCGTCAGGAGGCGGGTGGCGAGGAAGTACGTCTTGCCGTCACGGGCGTTGAGCTCCCGGCAGCGTGCGTACGCGGCGCGCAGCGCGGGATCGAGGAGGCCCGCCGCGTTCAGCTCACCTCTGAGCATCGGCCTCGCCTTTCGGGGTGGTGACAGCGGGCCCGGAAGAGGGCGGGCCGGGCGGTACCGGTGTGATGCGGGTGCCTGTGCCGGCGCCTGTACGCGTACGGATGCGGGCGCGGGTGGCCGTGCGTGAGCCGGGGCCGGGGCCGGTGCTGGTGCTTGCGCGCGCGGGTGCGGGCGGTGCAGGTGTGCGGGTGTGCGTACCGGTGATGCGGGCGGCGGCGAGCTTCCCGGAGACGATCACGGTCGGCACGCCGACACCGGGCGTGGTGCCGCAGCCGGCGAGTACGACGTTCTCCCAGCCGGAAGGCAGGTTCTTGGTCCGGAACGGGCCTGTCTGCGCGAGCGTGTGGGCCGCGGAGAACGGCGTCCCCGCCGCGTGGTGCTGCGCGGCCCAGTCGGCCGGGGTCACCAGCCGTTCCGTCTCCAGGTCCTGGCCGAAGCCCTCCAGACCGCGGCCGTGCAGCACGGCCTGAAGGCTCTCGCGGTAGCGGGGCGCGATGGCATGCCAGTCGTGCGAGCCCGTCACCAGGTTGGGGCAGGGGGCCAGTACGTAGTGCAGGTGCCGGCCCGGTGGCGCGAGGGAGGGGTCCGTGACGGTCGGGCTGGTGATCAGCAGTGAGGGATCGCTCATCAGCTCACCGGTGCGGGTCAGCTGGCGGAACGTGTCGTGCCAGGTGTTGCCGAAAGAGATGGTGTGGTGGGCCAGTTGGGGCCAGGTGCGGCGCCCTCCCGCGTGCAGCACGACCGCGGACGGCGCGTAGCGCAGCGGCAGCGCGCGTCGCGGGGCGCCGCCCAGCAGCCGGTGGGTGACGGGCAGATCGCAGGTCAGGACCAGCGCGTCGCAGGGGATCCGCTCCCCCTCGGCGGTGTGTACGGCTGCGGCCCGGCCCGCGGGGGAGCGCTCGACGCTGGTCACGGCGGTGCTGTATCGGAAGGTGACGCCGGCCCGCTGCGCGGAGGCCGCCATGCCGCGGGGCACGGCGTACATGCCGCCGCGCGGGAAGTACACACCGGCCACGGTGTCCATGTAGGCGATGACCGCGTACGCGGCGAGCGCGCGGGTGGGCGGCACACCCGCGTAGAGGGCCTGGAAGGAGAAGATCCGCCGCAGCCTCTCGTCCCGGACGAAACGGGAAATGCGGCCGTGCCAGGTGGCGAAGCCGCCCAGCGCGGCCAGCCGGGCGAGGTCGGGGGTGAGCAGTCCGAGCGGGGAGTCGAAGTTGGCGTCGATGAAGGAGCGCATCTGCACGCGGTAGATCTGCTCCAGCCAGCGTCGCAGTCGCCGGTATCCCGCCGCCTCGGCTGCGCCCGCCGCGCGGTGGATCTCCGCCTCCATGGCCTCGGGCTCGGTGTGCACGTCGATGTGCGTACCGTCGGTGAACTGGGCGCGGTACGCGGGATGCAGCGCGAGCAGCTCGATGTGGTCGGACATCACTTCGCCGACGGCCCCCATCGCCTCCTCGATGAGGTGAGGCATGGTCAGCACCGTGGGGCCGGTGTCGAGGAGATAGCCACGGTGCTCGATGCGCCCGGCCCGTCCGCCGGGGCCCGGGGCGCGCTCGACGACCGTGACGCTTCGCCCCGCTCCCGCCAGGTGCAGGGCGGTCGAAAGACCGGAGAGGCCCGCACCGACCACGACCACGTGGTCGGTACGGCCGGGCAGCGTCCTCATCGGTCCACGGTGGCCCGTGGTGGCCCGCACGCGGGCCAGTGGCGCGCCGGGTGGGCGGGTGATTCGGTCAGACGTCGGTCAGTACTTCGGCCGGTACTAGGGAGAGCTGGGCGGTCTTCCGGAGGCCGCGGGCCGGGCAGCAGCGAGGAGATCCATGGCGCGGGAGTGCACCTCGCGCTCCGTGGCCGCCGTGATGAAGGCGCCGGCATGCTCCTCACCGACCAGTTCCCGTACGGCGGCGAGGGTCGCCGCGGGCAGCCGTACGGGTTCGGTGGCCGCCGACTGAGACGCCGGCGGCGCCGCCGACGGGGGCGTCGTTACGGAAACTGCGGGTGCGGGTGCGGGTGCGGGTGCGGGTCCGGATGCGGGACTGGGAGCCGAAGCGGCAACCGGCGCCCGTGCCGCAGCTTGCCCCGGTGCTTCCGTGCCCGGCGCTGCGATGCCCGGTCCTTCCCTTCGCGGTCCTTCCGTTCCGACCGTCGCCGCTTCCTGCGACCCCGCCGCCCGCCGCAGGTGCTCGCGCAGGCTGCGGGAGGCGAACGTCCGCATGGCGCGGGCCAGTTCGGCGTCGACCGTCTGCTTCGCCAGCGGGCGCAGCCGGCGTACGAGACCGGCCGCTTCCGAGGCGTCCTCGTCCGAGGGACGGGTGTGCAGGCACCGGCGGAAGATGTGCTCGCCGGTGAGTTCCATGAAGCGGGCCGCTATGCCCTCCACCTGGGTGCGCAGCTCGCGGAGGTGCTCGGTGAGCGCGAGCAACGGCACGCCCGCCCGGTGCAGTTCGGCGGCCACGGCCAGCTCCTGCGGGCTGGGGAGGAGATATTCCCCCGGCCTGTCCGGCAGCGGCACCAGCACGCCCAGCTCGACCGCCTCGGCCACGGCGTCGTCGCTGTCACCGGAGCTCTCGCCGAAGAGTTCGTCCAGCTCGGCGCGGGTGACGCGCTCCGGCTCCTCGTCCGTCCACGGTCCTTCGACCTCCGAGACGAGCCCCAGCACACCGCTCAGACCGCGGCCTTCGTCCCATGCCTCCAGCAGGTCCTTGATGGATACGAGCGTGTATCCACGCTCCAGCAGCGCGGCTATCTGCCTCAGCCGCGTGAGATGGGTGTCGTCGTAGACGTTGGCCCGTCCGCGTCTGCCCGGCCGGGGGAGCAGGCCGCGGTCCTGGTAGGCGCGGATCGTCCGGACCGTGGCGCCGCTGTGCCCCGCCAGGTCCTCGATGCGGTAGTCACCGCCGGCCCGTTCGACGAGGCCGTCCTGGCCCGCCGTCACAGCGGCGGCTCTATCCGGGCGATCGCGCGCAGTACTCGCGGTGAGAGCCGGGAGAGCACGCGGACACCACGGGCCTCCGGCGTCACCGGGACGACCGCCTGGTTGCGTACGACGGCCCGCATGATCACCCTGGCGACCTTCTCCGGCGGGTAGTTCCGCAGCTTGTACAGGCGGGTCACTCGTTCCCGGCGGCGCCGCTGTCCGGCCTCGTCGAGGCCGACGAAGCGAGCCGTCCTGGTGATGTCGGTGTTGACCGGCCCCGGGCAGACCGCGGTGACACCGATGCCCCGCCCTGCCAGCTCGGCCCGCAGGCACTCGCTCAGCATCAGGACCGCCGCCTTCGACGTGCCGTACGCGGGCAGCAGCCGCGTGGGCTGATAGGCCGCGTCCGAGGCGACGTTGACGATGTGTCCGCCCTGGCCCCGCTCCGCCATCTGCTTGCCGAAGAGGCGGCAGCCGTGGATGACGCCCCACAGATTGACGTCCAGTGTCCGCTTCCAGTCCTCGACGCTGGTGTCGAGGAAGGGACCGGAGACGCCTATGCCGGCGTTGTTGACGAGGACGTCCACGACTCCGTGGTCGGCCGCGACCCTCTCGGCGAGCTTCTCCATCTGCTGCTGGTCGCTCACGTCGGCGGTCTCCGCCCAGGCCTGCGGAGCTCCGGCCCGCTCCGCCGACTCCGCCGTCCGCGCGGCCCGTTCGCCGTCCACGTCGACCGCCACGATCCGCGCACCGGCAGCGGCGAACGACAGAGCCGTGGCCCGGCCGATGCCGCTTCCCGCTCCTGTGACCAGCACGAGCGAGCCGCCGAACCGCTCCGCGTACGGCCCGCTGCCCTCGTACACCCGCACGGGCTCGCCGGGCCCGGCGGCCCGGCCTGATTCCTGCGCCTCGACGAAGTCACGGATCCAGACGGCGAGTTGATCGGGCCGGGTGCGCGGGATCCAGTGCTTGGCGTCCAGCGTGTGCCGGACGAGGCCGGGCGCCCACGACTCGACGTCGTCGTAGAGCCGTTCGCTCAGGAAGGCGTCGCGGGTCGGGGTGATCAGCTGGACGGGCACGTGGGCATGGCAGTCGTCACGGGGGTGCCGCAGCCTGAAGCGCACGTTGTCGCGGTAGAGCCATGCGCCGTGCGCGGCGTCGCGCCCCAGCGAGGACGTGGGGTAGCCGTCCGCCGGCAGCTTCTCCGCCCTGCGCAGCAGCTTCGGCCAGGCCCGTGACAGCGGCCCCCTCCAGGCCAGTTCCGGCAGCACCGGCGTGTGCAGCATGTAGATGTACCAGGAGCGGGCGCCCTGGCCTGCGGCCTGCGCGAGCCGCCGCGGCGTCGGACGGCTCATCCGCTTCTTGATCCAGTGGCCGAAGTGGTCGAGGGACGGGCCGGACATCGAGGTGAACGAGGCGACCCGGCCCCTGGTCTCCTCCGCGGTGGCGAACTCCCAGCCCTGTACGGACCCCCAGTCGTGACCCACCACGTGCACGGGCCGCCCGGGAGACACGGCGCCCGCCACGGTCAGGAAGTCCTGCGTCAGCTTCTCCAGGGTGAAGCCGCCGCGCAGCGGCCTGGGGGCGGAGGAGCGCCCGCAGCCCCGTACGTCGTAGAGCACCACGTGGAAGCGGCCGCTGAGCCGCCGGGCGATCTTCGACCAGACCTCTTTGCTGTCCGGGTAGCCGTGGATCAGCACGACGGTGGGGGCCTGCGCATCGCCCAGCTCCGCCACGCACAGCTCGACGCCCTCCGGTGTGCGTACCCGCCGCTCGCGCGCACCCTCGAGAGCCAGGTCCGGGCCCGCCTCCCGGGACCGGCCCCGGGACGGGCCCGCTCCCCGCGCACCGTCCGCGCCGTTGACCCTGCCGCCGTCCCGCTCGCTCACAGATCCCCCAGCCCCTCGAGGCCGGCAGGGACCGACGTCCCTGCCGCGCCCGTGTATTCGACACCGATCAATGTGACAACGGACGATGGCGGAGTCAATAGACCACTCAAGGCTGTGGATACCAGGGGTAACTCCGAGGTGCTGTGCCTGACCGGCAGGGTTTTCGCCTCACTTGTCCTACGACCCCCTTAAGGGAGCATCACCCTTCGGTACCAGTCGGATCCAGCCCCCCAGAGGGACGTGACACATGGCTCGTAGGCCATAGCGTCAGGAGGGTGACTGTGATTGCTATCGAAAGCCTGACCAAGCGGTACCCACGGGTGACCGCGCTGGACCGGCTGACCGTGGGCATCACACCGGGTGTTACCGGCCTGGTGGGCGCCAACGGGGCCGGAAAATCGACCCTTATCAAGATCTTGCTCGGTCTCTCCCCCGCGACCCAGGGCGGCGCCACTGTCCTCGGACTGGACGTGGCACGGGAGGGCGCGGCGATCCGCGAGCGCGTCGGATACATGCCCGAGCACGACTGTCTGCCGCCCGACGTCTCCGCGACCGAGTTCGTCGTCCACATGGCGCGCATGTCCGGACTCCCCTTCACCGCCGCACGCGAGCGCACGGCCGACACCCTGCGCCACGTCGGTCTGTACGAGGAGCGCTACCGCCCCATGGGCGGCTATTCGACGGGCATGAAGCAACGCGTCAAGCTCGCACAGGCCCTCGTGCACGACCCGAAGCTGGTCCTGCTCGACGAGCCGACCAACGGCCTCGACCCCGTCGGCCGCGACGAGATGCTCGCGCTGATCCGCCGCGTCCACACGGACTTCGGCATCTCCGTGCTCGTCACCTCCCACCTGCTGGGCGAGCTGGAACGCACCTGCGACCACGTCGTCGTCATCGACGGCGGCAAGCTGCTCCGTGCCTCCAGCACGGCCGACTTCACCAAGAGCACCGCGTCCCTGGCGGTGGAGGTCACCGACACCGACGCCCACCCGGACGGTGCGGAGGCGCTGCGCTCCGCGCTGGCCGCCGCCGGGCTGTCCGCGCAGCTTCCCGGCACGGCCGGCGCCCCCGGTGCCGGACATGTGCTCATGGTCGACGCCACCGACGAATCGGCGTACGACACCGTCCGCGACACCGTCATAGAACTCGGCCTCGGCCTGGTGCGGATGGAACAGCGCCGCCACCACATCGCGGAGGTCTTCAACACGGAGCCCGGCGCCGGGGCTTCCGCCCCCTCCGCCGACGCCCTGACCAAGGGCGGCGGTCCCGCATCCGACCGCGAACTCCAGCCGCAGAAGGGAGGCAGCGGCGATGTCGCCTGAGCCTCACGGCAGCACGCCCGTCGCGACCGCCGGCAAGCCGCCGGGGCAGCGCGGCGAGGACGTCATCCACAACATCGGCTACCGCAACTACGACGGTCCCCGGCTGGGCCGCGGATACGCCCGCACCTCCCTCTTCGGGCAGTCGCTGCGCGGCGCGTACGGGCTGGGCCGCTCGGCCAAGTCCAAGGTGCTGCCGATGATCCTCTTCGCGGTCATGTGCGTACCCGCCGCGATCGTCGTCGCCGTCACGGTCTTCACGAAGGCCAAGGAGATGCCGATCGACTACAACGCCTACGTCATCCAGATGCAGCCCGTCATCGGCGTCTACATCGCCGCGATGGCACCACAGGCCGTCTCACTCGACCTGCGCTTCCGCGTCGTGCCGCTCTACTTCTCGCGGCCCATCCAGCGCGGGGACTACGTCGGCGCCAAGTACGCGGCGCTCTCCGCCGCGATCTTCGTCTTCACCGCGACGTCCGTCCTCATCCTCTACGTCGGGGCGATGCTGGCGAAGCTCGACTTCGGCAACGAGACGAAGGGCTTCGCGTACGGACTCGTCTGCTGCGCCGTCTTCTCCGTGCTGCATGCCGGCATCGCGCTGACGGTGGCCGCGGCCACACCGCGTCGCGGCTTCGGCGTGGCGGCCATCATCGCCGTGCTGACCATTCCGTACATGCTCGTCAACGTGCTCCAGGGGATCCTCGCCTCCCAGGACAACACGGACTCCATCGGCTGGATCGGCCTGGCGTCGCCCGGGTCGCTCGTCGACGGCCTGCAGAGCAAGTTCCTGGACGGCAAGCACGCGTTCCCGGGCGGCCCGCCCGACCTGACGAGCGCCCAGGCGTCCGCGTACGCCCTGCTCACCGTCGTGCTCATCGCCGGCACGTACGCCCTGCTGCTGCGCCGCTACCGAAAGGCCGGGCTGTGACTACTCTGCACATCGACCACACCTCCCGCTGGTTCGGGAACGTCGTCGCCGTCAACGACATCACGATGGACATCGGCCCGGGCGTGACGGGCCTGCTCGGCCCGAACGGTGCGGGCAAGTCCACACTCATCAACATGATGGGCGGGTTCCTGCCGCCCTCGACGGGAAGCGTCACGCTGGACGGGGCGCCGATCTGGCGCAACCAGGAGGCGTACAAGGAGATCGGCCTCGTTCCCGAGCGTGAGGGGATGTACGACTTCCTCACCGGCTGGGACTTCGTCCTGGCCAACGCGGAACTGCACAAGCTGTCCGACCCGGCCGCGGCCGCCCGCAAGGCGCTGGCCACCGTCGAGATGGAACAGGCGCAGGACCGCAAGATCTCCACCTACAGCAAGGGCATGCGCCAGCGCGTGAAGATGGCCTCCGCCCTGGTGCACGACCCGTCGGTGCTGCTGCTCGACGAGCCGTTCAACGGCATGGACCCGCGTCAGCGCATGCAACTGATGCAGCTGCTGCGGCAGATGGGCGACTCGGGCCGCACCGTGCTCTTCTCCTCGCACATCCTGGAGGAGGTCGAGCAACTCGCGTCCCACATCGAGGTCGTCGTCGCCGGCAGGCACGCGGCCAGCGGCGACTTCCGCAAGATCCGCCGCCTGATGACGGACCGCCCGCACCGCTACCTCGTACGCTCCAGCGACGACCGGCGCCTCGCGGCGGCCCTCATCGCCGACGCATCCACGGCGGGCATCGAGCTCGACTGGAACGAGAAGGCGCTGCAGATCCAGGCCATCGACTTCGGCCGGTTCACCCAGGTCCTTCCCCGGCTCGCCCGCGAGCACGGCATCCGGCTCTACACGGTCTCGCCCTCGGACGAGTCCCTGGAGAGCGTCTTCTCGTACCTCGTCGCGGCCTGAAGGGAGCCCTCTCGATGTACAACAAGACAGTCGCAAGGCTCACCTACAGGGGACTGCTGGGACGCCGCCGCGCGCTGCTGCTCTGCGCGCTCCCGCTGCTGCTGCTCGTCGTCGCCCTGGCCGTGCGCATGCTCGGCGACGTGGACGACGACGTCACCAAGCAGCTGCTCGGCGGCTTCGCGATGGCCACGATCGTCCCGCTCATCGGTGTCGTCGCCGGTACGGGCGCCATCGGCCCTGAGATCGACGACGGCTCGGTGGTCTACCTGCTGGCCAAGCCGATCAGGCGCTCCAGCATCATCGTGACGAAGCTGGTGGTCGCGATCGGTGTGACGGTCGCCTTCTCGGCCGTCCCCACGTTCGTCGCGGGCTACATCCTCAACGGCAACAGCCAGCAGATCGCCACGGCCTACGCGGTCTCCGCCGCGGCCGCCTCCGTCGCCTACAGCGCGCTGTTCCTGCTGCTGGGCACGGTCTCCCGGCACGCCGTGGTGTTCGGTCTGGTCTACGCCCTGATCTGGGAGACCCTCTTCGGCAGCCTGGTGCCGGGGGCCCGGGAGCTGTCCGTACAGCAGTGGGCACTGACGCTGGCGCAGAAGGTCGGCGGCAGCGGCGCGGGCATCACCTCGGAGGTGGGCATCGCCACCGGCGTGACGCTGCTGGCCGTCGCCACCGTCGGCGGCGCCTGGTACGCGGCCCGCCGGCTGCGCGTCTTCACGCTCGCCGGGGAGGAATGAGAGCAGCCGCCACCGGCGGCACACGCGGGGTGGGGGTCACGGTCACGCGACCGTGGCCCCCACGCTCGTGTCGTCCCGGTACACGGCCCGTCACGCCGTGCCGACCGCCTCGCGTCAGCGCGCGCCGGGCCCGCCGCCCGGCAGATGAGACGCCGGAAACGCTCCGTCCCCGACGCGGCTAACGTGGGCTCATGTCACCAGCGAGCCGCTATACGTACCTCGGTCCCGAAGGAACCTTCACCGAGGCCGCCCTGCACACCCTCCCGGAAGCGGCCACCCGCGAACTGACGCCGATGGTGTCCGTGCCCGTGGCCCTCGACGCCGTACGCAACGGCGAGGCCGCGGCGGCCTTCGTCCCGATCGAGAACTCGGTGGAGGGCGGTGTCACCGCGACCCTCGACGAGCTGGCGAGCGGCCGGCCCTTGATGATCTACCGCGAGGTGCTGCTTCCCATCGCCTTCGCACTGCTGGCCCGCCCGGGCACTCCGCTGGAGAGCATCAAGACGGTGACGGGGCACCCCGTCGCACAGCCGCAGGTCCGGCGCTGGATGGGGGAGCACCTCCCCGACGCGCTGTGGGAGTCCGCGGCGTCCAACGCCGACGGTGCGCGGCTGGTCCAGGAGGGCCGCTACGACGCGGCCTTCGCCGGTGAGTTCGCGGCGGCCACGTACGGCCTCGAGCCCCTGGTGACGGACATCCACGACGCGGACAACGCGGCCACCCGGTTCGTACTCGTGGGACGTCCGGCGCGGCCCGCGGCGGCGACCGGCTCGGACAAGACCTCGGTCGTCTTCTGGTTGCGCGACGACCATCCCGGTGCGTTGCTGGAGGTGCTGCAGGAGTTCGCGTCGCGCGGCGTGAACATGATGCGCATCGAGTCGCGGCCGACCGGCGAGGGGATCGGCCGCTACTGCTTCTCGGTGGACTGCGAGGGCCATCTGCAGGACCGCCGGGTGGGGGACGTGCTCATGGGCCTGAAGCGCGCTTGCGAACAGGTGCGCTACCTCGGCTCGTATCCGCGGGCGGACGGCGGGCACGCCTCTGAGCGTCCGGGCACGACGGACGCCGAGTTCGTGGAGGCGGCCGACTGGCTGACGCGCTGTCTGGACGGGCGGGGCTGAACGAAGCTGTCCCGGCGCGCCGCGCCGGGACAGCCGGTGCAGCGCTCAAAGTTATCCACAGGCACTCGTGTGGGCTGTGCACAACCCGGGAGACCGAAACGGGCAATATCGACAAAACCGCATGGAGACCACAAACGTGTCCCCAACGCGTCCAGGGCGGTTTCGTCACAGCAATTCTCCTGGATCACTCTTCGGTGTGAGTCAACCCCCCTCGAATGAGTGCTTGTTACAGGTTTGTTCCGGGATATCCCGGGTCTCGGAGGATTCCCAGGAACGATCTCCTCCGCAATCCACAGGCCCCACCCGAGCCCTGTGGACAACGATGGGAAGAGTCCGGCGTGCTGTGGATAAGTCCCCGGTCCTCATCACTCCCGACGCTGCGTCAACTCCCTTCGGGGGCGGGTGACATGGCAGGTGAGAGCGCCTCCGCCGACCATGCGCACCTCCCGTGCGGGGTGCCTGTGGCCGTCCCGCACTGCACCTCAATTCCGGCATAGCGCGGCAATTCTCGTGAATTCACCAGGCCGGTACTCGGTCGAGCCGAGGTGGTCCCACCGGTACCCTGACGGGGTGATTGACCTCCGACTCCTCCGCGACGATCCAGACCGTGTCCGCGAATCCCAGCGCGCCCGTGGAGAGGACGTCGGCATCGTCGACGACCTGCTCGCCGCGGACGAACGGCGGCGGTCGTCCGGTGTCAGGTTCGACGAACTGCGCTCCGAGCAGAAGCAGCTGGGCAAGCTGATCCCCAAGGCCGAGGGCGACGAGAAGGCCGAACTGCTCAAGAAGGCCGGCGAGTTGTCCGCCGCGGTGAAGGCCGCCGACGCCGAGCAGAACGAGGCCGCCGAGGAGACCCAGCGCCTGCTGCGCCTGCTCGGCAACGTCGTGTACCCCGACGTGCCGGTCGGCGGCGAGGAGGACTTCACCGTCCGCGAGACGATCGGCTCGCCCCGCGACTTCGCCGCCGAGGGATTCGAGCCGAAGGACCATCTCGAACTCGGGCAGCTGCTCGGCGCGATCGACGTCGAGCGCGGCGCGAAGGTCTCCGGCTCGCGCTTCTACTACCTCACCGGCATCGGCGCCCTGCTGGAACTCGCGCTGGTCAACGCCGCGATCGCCCAGGCCACCGAGGCCGGCTTCACGCCCATGCTGACCCCGGCGCTCGTCAAGCCGCAGGCCATGGACGGCACCGGCTTCCTCGGCCAGGCCGCGCAGGACGTCTACCACCTGGAGAAGGACGAGCTGTATCTGGTCGGCACGTCCGAAGTCCCGCTCGCCGGCTACCACATGGACGAGATCATCGACGCCTCGCGGCTGCCGCTGCGCTACGCCGCCTTCTCGCCCTGCTTCCGGCGCGAGGCCGGGTCGTACGGGAAGGACACCCGAGGCATCTTCCGCGTCCACCAGTTCGACAAGGTCGAGATGTTCTCGTACGTCGCACCGGAGGACTCCGAGGCGGAGCATCTGCGCCTGCTGGAGTGGGAGAAGCAGTGGCTCACCGGGCTCGGGCTGCCGTTCCAGGTGATCGACGTGGCGACGGGCGACCTCGGCTCCTCCGCGGCCCGCAAGTACGACTGCGAGGCGTGGATCCCGACGCAGGGCAAGTACCGCGAGCTGACCTCGACCTCCGACTGCACCGAGTTCCAGTCCCGCCGGCTGTCCGTCCGGATGCGCGAGGGCAAGCAGGTGCGGCCGCTGGCGACGCTCAACGGCACGCTGTGCGCGGTGCCCCGCACGATCGTCGCGCTGCTGGAGAACCACCAGCAGGCAGACGGTTCCGTCCGGGTGCCGGAGCTGCTCCGCCCGTATCTGGGCGGGCGGGAGCTCCTGGAGCCGGTGAGCCAGTGACCGGGACGACCGGGGTGACCCACGATTCCGGCGGCTCCGGAAGCGCGGGCCCGTTCCCGTACCGGCTTATCGCGACCGACCTCGACGGCACACTGCTGCGTGACGACGAGACGGCCTCGCCCCGTACGCGCGCGGCGCTGGACGCCGCGGCAGCGCGCGGCGCGGCGCACATCGTGGTGACGGGGCGTTCCGTGCCGTGGACGACGCACATCCTGGCCGACCTTGATTACCACGGGCTCGCGGTGTGCGGACAGGGCGCCCAGGTCTACGACGCGGGCGCGGAGCGTGTGCTGACGTCGGTGACGCTGGACCGGAGACTGGCTCAGCTGGCCATCGACAAGATCGAGGCGGAGACGGGCCCGGTGCTCGTTGCCGCTTCGCAGGACGGCATGGACGGTGAGGTGCTGATCGGCCCCGGCTACCGCGAACAGGGCAAGGGCCTGCCGGTGGTCCTGTGCGCCGACCGGGACGAGCTGTGGTCGGCGCCGCTGAACAAGCTGTACCTCCAGCATCCCGTCCTCGGCGACGACGAGCTGGCGAAGGCCGCGAGCGCGGCGGCGGGCGACCTGGTGAGCATCACGATGTCGGGCCAGGACCTGGTGGAGATGCTTCCGCTGGGGCTCAGCAAGGCGAAGGGCCTGTCGATCGCCGCACGGCGGCTGGGTCTCTCCTCGCGGGAGACGATCGCGTTCGGCGACATGCCGAACGACATCCCCATGCTGGCGTGGGCGGCCCATGGCGTCGCGATGGCCAACGCGCACCCCGAACTGCTCTCGGTCGCCGACGAGATCGCCGGATCCAACAACGAGGACGGCATCGCCGTACTGCTGGAACGCCTCATCGCCGGGTGACCCGGGGGCACGCCCGATCCTTACCGGTGGGTCTCGTCGTAGAGGGCGGTGACTGACGCGGCGGCGCGGGCGACCTCGTCGCGGGCCTCCGCCGGCCCGCGCACCTCGACCTCCCCGCCGAACTGCAGGAGCTGGCGGACGGCGGCAAGCACCGGGTAGGCGATGTCGACGGGGATCCACTCGTCGGGACCGGGAGCCGCCGCCGCCTCCTCCCCGCCGACCGCCGGATCGTGCACTTCCAGCACGAAGGGTCCGACGATCCGCCGGAACATCTCCAGGCGGTGACGGCGAACGCGTACCTCGACCCGCACATTCGCGGGCCGTTCCTCCACCTGGCGCCGCAACACCTCCCATGCGTCGGCCAGTTCGACCCCCTTCCTCCGCTGCACGGGTGTCTCCGTCACGCTCGCGTCCAGGATGCGGTCCGCGCGGAAGAGCTGCGCACGGCCGCGCCGGTCCGCGACGAGGTACCAGGTGCCGGCCTTCGCGACCAGCCCGTACGGGTCCACCGTGTATGTGTGCGTGGTGGTCTCGCCGCCGTGCCGGTAGCGGATGCGCAGCCGCCGGTCCGTGAAGACGGCCGTGTTGAGGGTGTCGAGGTCGACGGAGGGCTGCGGCCGGGCCAGCCACCGGTCGGGGTCGACGAGGATGCGTCGGCTGGTGAGTTCGGCGGCGGGCCTGTGCGGGGCGGGCAGCGCGGCCATGACCTTGCGCAGGGCCGAACCCAGTGCTCCGTCCAGGCCCAGCGCGGAGTGCGCGCCCTGCGCGGCGAGTACGAACAGGGCGCGTGCCTCGTCCGAGGTGAGACCGGTGACGTCGGTGCGGAATCCGGCGAGCAGCGAGATGCCGCCGTGCCTGCCGCGTTCGGCGTAGACGGGGACGCCTGCGGAGGAGAGGGACTCGATGTCGCGGTAGATGGTTCTCGTGGAGACCTCGAGGCGGCGTGCGAGTTCGTCTGCGGGCACGCGGCCGCGTGTTTGGAGCAGCAGGAGGATCGAGAGCAGGCGGTCCGACTTCACGTTCGCCAGCATGCCGGAAAACTTGACGGAGGGTGTCAGGAAATGGGGGGAAGGTCTTCTCGTCCGCAGGTCGGGGCCGTCACAGCCCGGACCGGCGGCGCACGGCCGCCCGACCCGTCCCCGGACCTGAGGGTTGCCGAGTCCGTGACCCGACCCCGGCGCACCTGGCCCGTCAGTGCCGCCTGCCCTTCCCTCCGAACGGAGCCCTTCACATGAACGCCGACACCTCCGCCGCCACCCCCGGCCCCGCGATGGATCCGCGGCCCGTGTACGAACGTGCCGCCGACAAGATGACCGCTGTGTTCGCCGCGGTCGAACCCGGAGCGCTCACCCGCCCCACCCCCTGCGCCGGGTTCGACGTGGGCAGCCTCCTCAGCCACGTGGTCGGGGGCACGCTCCGCACCGCGCAGGCCGGTGAGGGCGGCGGTTACGGCGAGGTCGACCCCGACGCGAAGGTCGACTCCGGGGTCGCCGGCGTACCGGAGAACGGCTGGCGGGAGCCGTACGCGCAGGCCCGTGAGCGGTTCGCGGCAGCCTGGGCGGACGACGCGAAGCTCGATGCGCCCATCACCATGCCGTGGGGCACCATGCCGGGCCGTTTCGCGGTGGCGGGCTGCGTCATGGAGATCGTCACGCACTCATGGGATCTGGCGCAGGCACTCGGACGCCAGGACCTGCTGGACTCGTCCCTGGCCACGTTCGCGCTGGGCGTCGCCCGTCAGGCGGTGCCGGAGGAGCGCGGCGAGGATGTGCCGTTCGGGCCCCCGGTGAGCGTCCCCGAGGACGCGGACGACTACAGCCGGCTGGCGGCGTGGCTGGGCCGCGACGGGAATGCCGCCGCGAACGCCGGTGACGGCGGTCCGGCCGGACGTTCGGGGACGACGCAGGGCAGCGGGCGTGGCTGACGGTCCGCGAACGTCCGCACCGGGGGCGGGTCTTCCCGCCTTCCCGGCGGGCCGCGTCCGCGGGCCCGTGCTGCTTCCCGGCGACGAGCGGTACTCCGAGGAGGTCTCCGGCTTCCAGGCGGGCTACCGGCACCGTCCCGACGTCGTCGTCTGCGCGACGGAGGCCGCCGATGTCCGCACCGCCGTGGAGTACGCGGCAGCGCACCGGCTTCCTCTGGCCGTCCAGGCGACGGGCCACGGTCTGTCGGTTCCGCTGCCGGGCGGTGTGCTGGTGAGCACGCGCCGCATGACGGAGGTGCGCGTGGACGCCGGCGCCCGTACCGCGTGGATCGGGGCGGGGGTGCGTTGGGGCCACGTCGTCGAGGAGGCGAGGCGGTTCGGGCTGGCCCCGCTGAGCGGATCCGGTCCCGGTGTGGGGGCGGTCTCGTACTCGCTGCACGGCGGCATCGGGCTCCTGGCCCGCGAGTTCGGCTACGCCGCGGATCATGTGAGCGCCGCCGAGATCGTCACGTCCGACGGGCGGGTGCGGCACATCACCGCTGACAGCGATCCGGAACTCTTCCTTTCGCTGCGCGGCGGCGGAGGCAACTTCGGCGTCGTGACAGGCCTGGAGATCGGGCTGTTTCCCGTCGAGCGGTTCTACGGCGGCCAGTTGCTCTTCGACGGGGAGTCCGCGGAGGACGTGCTGGAGGCGTGGCGTGAGTGGACGGCTACGGTGCCGGAACGCCTGACCTCGTCGGTGACCGTGATGACCTACCCGGACATCCCCGTACTCCCGGACCATCTGCGCGGCCGGCGTGTGGCGCAGGTGCAGATCGCGTACAACGGCGACGAGGCCGGCGGCGATCGGCTGGTCGCACCGCTGCGCGCGGCCGGGCCGCGGATCGCCGAGACGCTGCGGACGATGCCGTTCACCGAGTCGTGGAGCGTCTACAACGAACCCGACCAGCCGCACTCCTACCAGGGCGCCAACGCGCTGCTCGGGGAGGCGCTGCCGGATCCGGCGACGCTGCGTTCCGTCCTGAAGTGGACGGGACCGGACGCGCCGTCGATGACCGTGCTCAGCCTGCGCCACATGGGCGGTGCGCTCGCGCGGCAGCCCGCTGTGCCGAACGCGGTGGGCGGACGCGACGCGGGATATCTGCTGGTGGTGCTGTCGGTGCTGGACGGTTCCTCGTCCGCGCAACTGCGCCGTCTCCAGGAGCGGGTGCTGCACGCGGTGGCACCGTGGACGGTCGGCTCGAACCTCAACTTCCGCTACGGGCGTTCCGCGGGGGCGGTGCCAGGCGGAGCGGCCGCGGCCTTCTCGCCGGAGGATCGCGTGCGCCTTGCCGCGGAGAAGGCGTCGGCGGACCCGTCGAACCTCTTCCGCTTCCACCACGTGACGCTGGATCAGGAGAGGCGGGAGGATCGGCACGAGCAGTAGGGCGGGGGCGGAGGAGAACAGAGCAACGCGCCGGGACGACAACCCTGGACAGGCCGTCCCGGCGCGCTGCGGTCATCCTCCGGAGGACGCGCGCTGCGGTCATCCCTCCAGCAGGCGCTCCCCGACGTATTCGCCCTTGGCCGGGCCGCCCGGAACGGCGAACAGGCCGCTGGCTTCGTGCCGGATGAAGCGCGAGAGCGCGTCGCCGCGGTCGAGCTTCCGCTGCACGGGCACGAAGCCGAGCTGCGGATCCGCCTGCCAGGCGATGAAGAGCAGACCGGCGTCCGGAGCCCCGTCGTCGCGGAAGCCGTCGTGGTACGAGAAGGGGCGTCGCAGCATGGCCGCACCCCCGTTCGTCTCGGGGGCGGCGACACGCGAGTGGGCGTCGGCGGCGATGACGGGGGAGCCGTCGGCGTCCCGCTTCTCCAGGTCGGGCTCGGTGTCCTCGTTGCCGCCGCTGAGCGGGGAACCGTCGGACTTGCGGCGGCCGACGACCCTCTCCTGCTCCTTGCGCGACCTCTTGTCCCAGTCGTCGAGCAGCATCCGGATGCGGCGCACGACGGCGTACGAGCCGTTCGCCATCCACGCCGGGGACCCCGAGGCGGGTACGAAGATCCGTCTGTTGAAGTCCGCTTCGGAGCGCTTGGGGTTGTTGGTGCCGTCGACCTGCCCCATCAGGTTGCGCATGGTCATCGGGCGGCGGGTGGCTCCCGGTGTCCGTGTGAAGCCGTTCATCTGCCAGCGCACCCGTGCCGTTCCCTCCGCCTGGCGCTGGATCTCGCGCAGTGCGTCGAAGGCGACGAGCGCGTCGTTGCTGCCGATCTGCACCCACAGATCGCCGTCGGAACGCTCCTTGTCGAGGACGTCGCCGGAGAAGTCGGGGAGCGGGGTCAGTTCGTTCGGACGCTGCCTCTCCAGGCCGGTGCGGGAGAAGAAGGAACGGCCGAAGCCGAAGGTGATGGTCAGCGAGGAGGGCCCGGCGTCGAGGGAGATGCCCGTCGAGTTCGCGGTCGACTCGTTCGCCATGAGTTCGCGCGCCGTCCTCGACCAGCGCTTCAGCAGCGCCGCGGCCTGCTTGCGACGGGCGCCGGCGACGAGGTCGAAGGCGACCAGGTGACCGACGGCCTGGAGCGGCGTGACGATGCCGGCCTGGTGCTTTCCGTGGAAGGCAACGCGCGTCGAGCCGACGGACGCAAGGGGAGTGGGGGCGGCCCGGCTGTCCCGGGCCACGGCCTGTGCGACCGCGCCGCCGGTGGCGCCGACGGCCAGACCGCTGGCGCCTGCTGCTCCGACCGTGCTGACGAGTCGGCGGCGTGAGACGCCCTGGGGTTCGTGGTCGTGCTGTGTCATCGCTGCTTCCTGGCGTCGTCCGGCGTGGGCGTGTGTGCTGGAGCGGGGCGCGCACAGCGCCCGTTCATGCGTGCACCTGCTTCTGTCCGTGTGGTGCC
Organism: Streptomyces sp. TAA486; assembly: GCF_000426165.1. NCBI lineage: Bacteria > Bacillati > Actinomycetota > Actinomycetes > Kitasatosporales > Streptomycetaceae > Streptomyces > Streptomyces sp. TAA486. The sequence goes on from NZ_KE384503.1 coordinate 415,236, forward strand.
CGGCGCTCGTACGTCGTCCTGCTGCTGTTCAGCTATATCTCTGGAAACGTTCCGGCATTCACGAGGTTCGTCCATTTGCGGATGTGTGGTTCGTCTCCGCGACCGGTGCCCGGGTCAGTCGATCTGGATGGTCTTGCTCTCGGTGACCTGGTCGATGTCCGAGGTGCGGATGGTGACGGAGGCCTTCCACCGTCCCGCCACCGGCATTTGGATCGTCTCCGAACGCCACCGGCCCTTCGCCTTGTTGATCCTCTCGAACTCGACCTTGAACGGGCCGAGATCCTGTTCGGGGAGGGTGAGCGAGGCCTTCACCTCTTCGGTCGGCAGCTGCTTCCCGTCGGCGTCCCTCGTGATGATCCGCAGGGAGTTGCCGCCCGCCTGGCCTGGTGTGATCCACAGCAGGGCAGTGCCCTTGCCGTTCCGGCCGCCGGTGTCGAAGGGGATCTTCTGCTTGATGGTGAGTCCGTCCCGTACCTGACCCGTGGCCGCGCCGGGGGTGCCGCCGGCCTTCGTGAGCTCTTCCGTGCGGCCGGGTTCGGTGCCGGTGAGGACCGTCGCCACGACGAGCAGCACGACCGCGACGCTGGCCTCGGCGAGTACGGAGCGGCGCAGCCCGGCACGCTCAGGGTCGGCTTCGCGGGCCTTCCTGCGGTTCTCGCGGGCCACGGCTGCGCGCTGACGGGCGAGTTGGGCAGTCCGTGCGGTGGATCCCGTGGTGCCGGCGGTGTCCTCGGCCGGTTCGCCGGTGCGGGCGCCCGCGTCGGCCTCCGTCCTGGCGCTGGTGCCGGCGCTCGCCGCAGCGCCGACGGTTGCCGGTGCCTTCTCCCGTGCGGCGGCCTCCTCGCCGGCCGCGACGTCGGTGCCCGCGTGCCGGCGCACGTCACCCAGTCGTGCCGTCCACTGCCGGGAGACGTATGCGAGACCGATGAGGAGGACGACGAGGCCCACCTTCGCCAGCAGAAGTCGCCCGTACGAGGTACCCGTGAGCGCAGTGAACGTGCCGAGCTGCCGCCAGGACTGGTACAGCCCCGTCACCGCGAGCACCAGCACGCTGCCGAAGGCGACCCGCGAGAAGCGCTGCACGACGACGCGCTCCGGGGACGGCCCCCGGTGGAGGACCGTCAGCAGGGAGGCCAGCCCGCCCAGCCATGTGGCTACCGCCAGCAGATGGACCACGTCGACGGGCATCGCGATCTGCGGCTGCAGACCCGTGGACGCGTGCTCGGCGATGGCCCATGTCGCCGCGAGCCCGACGGCCACGACGCCGCCTCCGAGGGTGAGCCCCAGCGTGACGTCGCGGCCGCGGTCCTCCTCGTCCTCCGCCCCGGGCTCCTCTTCCCGCTCCTCCTCGGACCCGGCCTGGTGCTTCGCGTCGGACGTCGCCGTGCCGTCGGCGTGTTCCTCGTCCGGTCGTTCCGCCGCACGCTCGTCCCGGTCGTTCGCGTACGGGCCGAAGAGCACCGAGATGATCACTGCGGCCGTTCCCAGGAGCAGCAGCCGGGCGGCGAGGGCGGCTCCGGGCTTCGAGCCGAGCGCGTCCTGCAGCCCGCCGAGGTCGAAGACCTCGCTCAGCTCTCCGGTGCTCGTATAGGCGTTGCGCAGCATCAGCATCAGCAGGGTGGCGCCGGTGATCGTCAGCCACCCCGTCACCACGAGTCGTTGGAGCCGCCGGACCGCGGCGCTCTCCGGCCTGCACACCAGGACGAACGCGGCTCCGCCCACGAGCAGGACGAAGCCTGCGTAGGCGGCGTAACGGCTCACCTGGTAGAGCGTCCCGACCGGTCCGCCGCCCGTCGCCTGGCTCTCGTCCTCGATGTTCGCCGAGGTCGCCGACGTGTGGCCGACGGAGAACGTGAACGCTCCGGCGACGGGGTGGCTGTCGTCCGAGACGGCCTTCCACGCGACGGTGTAGGTGCCCTTCGGGCCGTCGGGCTTCAGGCCGACGGAATGCGTGTTCGCCTTGCCGGGCACATCCCTGACCTTGTCGGTGTCGAGGCGTTTGCCGTCCGGCCCGAGCACACGTATCGACCCGTCCGACATCGAGACGCCCTCGGAGAAGGTCACGGTGACCTGCTTGGGCGCGCTGCTCACCACCCGGCCCTCCGCCGGTGTGCTGTCGGTCTGTACCGCGTGGGCCGCGGCCGGGGCGGCGGTACCGACCACGGCGAGCAGCGCGCACAGCGTCGTGCCCAGCAGCGCGAGGAGCAGCGCGGCGGGTGTGGCGCGGCGCCCGGTGGCGCGCGGACGCGGGCGGGGACGCCTGGTGGTGAGCGGCACGGGTCAGTCCCTCATCTCTTCGGTACGAAGTTCGTCGCCTCGACCGGCATCGAGACTTTGATGTCGCCTGACTTGCTGAAGTGGAGCGTCACCGGCACCTTCTCGCCCTTCACGGGCTTGCGCTCCGGATTGAGGAACATGATGTGGTTTCCGCCCCGGCTCAGACGGAGAGTCCCGTTGGCAGGCACCTTCAGGGACTTCACGCGCTGCATCTGCTGATCCGAGGTCCTGTGGAGCTGCGCCTCGCCGAAGGAGCCGCTCGTGACGGAGGTCAGCTTGTCGGCGGTACCGCCCGTGTTCTTCACGGTGAGGAAGCCGCCCGCCATGTCCTTCGTGACCGGCTGCGGCATGTAGGCGCCGCTCACCGACAGCTTCGGCCGGGAGCCCCCCGAATCGGAAGCCGGCTCCTGCCCGGAGCCGCACGCGCTGAGCACGAGCAGTCCCGTCGCGAGAGGCAGCAGGGTCGCGAAGCGCCGTCCGCGGGAAGTGCGTGTCACGGGTTCTCCCCCTTGATGATGTCGGGGAGTTCCTTCTTCAGGATCTGCGGAGTGGAGTTGCCCTCCGTGTAGATGACGTGCGCCTTGTCGTCCTTGGGCGAGAAGGCGAGGAGCTGCGCGCCGTGCGTGGAGACGACGTCCCCGTTCTTCTTCTTGTACGACGGCTCGATGCTGACGCCGACCGTGCGCGCGCCTGCCTGGATGGTGTCGAAGTCGCCCGTCAGGCCCGTGAAGGAGGGGTCCTGGCCGCGCAGCCAGCTGCCCAGCTCCTTCGGGTTGTCGCGCTTGGGGTCGGAGGTGACGAAGACGACCTTCAGCTTCTTCTTCTGCTCCGCCGTCAGCTTGGACCTGGCCACGGCGATGTTGCTCATCGTCAGCGGGCAGATGTCCGGGCAGTGGGTGTAGCCGAAGTACAGCAGCACCGGCTTGCCCTTGGTCTCCTCGATGAGGTCGTACTCCTCGCCCTTGGTGTCGGTGAGGGTGAGGTCCGGCTTCTCGAAGGGCTGGTCGAGTACGACTCCGCCCTTCTTCTGCGGCGCGCCCGAGGCGACGGCCTTGTCGCTGCCGCCTTCCTTGCCGCTGCTGCCGCATCCCGCCAGGGCGAGCACGCTCGCGAGGGCGAGCGCCGCGGCGCGGATGGTTGTGGTGTTACGCATAGAGCACTGGCTTTCTGACTTGTCGCTGCTTCGCAGCGCTGACGCCGCACGGCCGCAGCCCCGCTCCGGGGCTCGCCGCGCGGACCGGGCGACCGGGGAGGCGGGCGCCCGTACCGCGTGGACACGGGCGCCCGGACCGGTCCGGTTAGGAGCTGCGGCGCCGTCCGGCCAGCACGCCGAAGGCGACGCCGGCGATTCCGGCGATGATGCCGACGATGCCGAGCACGCGAGCGGTGTTGTCCGTTCCCGCGCCGGCCTTCGAGGCGTCGTCCGAGGTGCTGCTCTCCGCCGAGGCGTTCTCCGAGCTTCCGGCGTCGCCGCCCTTGGCGTCGGAGTGGCCGGCCGCCGCCGGCGTCAGCTTCAGCACCGGAGCCGGGTTCTCAGGCTCGGGCTGGCCCTCCTTGGTCTCCTCGATCCAGCGCACGACCTGGTCGTCGTCGTAGGTCTGGAGAGCCTTGAAGACGAGCTGGTCGGTGTCCTCGGGCAGTTCGCCCATCGAGACGGGGAACTGCTGGAACTCGCCCTTCTTCACCTCGCCGCCGGTCCAAGTGATCTTGGTGACGGCCTCGTCGATCTTCTCGCCGTGCATCTCGATCGGCTTGTCCAGCTTGGACTTGGTGACCTTGACGTCCCAGCCGGGCACCGGCTGCGGCATCACGGACGCGAGCGGGTGCTTCTCGGGAAGGTTGACCTCGAGCTTCGTCGTCGAGGCGTCGTCGCGCTCGTTGGGAACCTTGAAGTTCACAACGCTGTAGTCGCCCTGCGCGGCGGTCTCGGGGTCGACGGACACATGCGCGAAGGCGGGCCCCGCGCACAGCAGTACGGATGTGGCTGCGAGGGCGCCGACCGCGGTCAGGCGGCGGCGCGTTCTGGTCTGCATGGTGGTTGCTCCTGAACGACAGGACGGAACGCATGACGGATGTATCGGGTACATGACTGGGTGCGCGGCGAGCGCGCACGCCGTCGTTCCGTCCTTGGGGCGCCGTGCGTCAGGCCGCGAGTGCGAAGCTCTCCTGCTGCGTCCCGTGCGGCGGACCACGCCTGTTGACCGAATGCTGGAGCAGCACGGAACGAGCCGTGCCGTGCAGATGTGCGTCCAGGAAGCCGGTACGCGCCGGCATCTCCGGGATCGGACCGCTGCGCCGGTCCCGTACATGGGCGAGCGCGGAACCGAGTGACGCCCTTACGTGCCGGACGGCCTCGCGCGCGGTGCGGGCCGAGAGCCGGACCAGCCGCCACAGCGCCGCCTCTCCGCGGTGCAGGAACCAGCCGAGCGCGAGGGCGGCGAGGATGTGACCCAGGAGCATCGGGCCGTCCATCAGGCTCACGGCGGCGTGAGCGGCGGTGCGCAGGCACTCCAGCGGGGTGTCTGCCGAGGCCGCGGCGCTGCCGGCCGCCTCGTGCCCCGCGTGACCAGCCTGGCCGGCGTGATCGGCGAAGCTCCCATGGGACCCGTGCCCGGCGTTCCCCGTATGACCTGCGTTCCCCGCGTGACCGCCGAGCCGCCCGGCGTCGAGCCCGGCGTCGGAGACCACTTGTCGTGCACGCGCGTCGCTCATGCGCCCCGGGGACTGCTCGTTGCACAGCAGCCGTGCGGCGAGGCTCCGCAACTCGATCCCCTCGCTGCCCGCATGGGTCCCGTGCGGCGAGCCCGCCGGCGTCGCGGCGGCCCCGGTGACCTGGCGTCCACAGGCGAACAGGGTGTGGAGCAGGATCTGGCCTGCCGTGAGAAGCGCGGCTATCCCCGGAAGCGACCGCTCCCGCCCCGCCAGCGGCGCCGCCACCGCGAAGACGACCGCGAAGCCGAGCCCCAGCGTCCACAGCGGCATGCTGTGCCCGCCCGTGAGTGAGTGACCGGCCGCGGACAAGGTCACGCAGACCGCGGTGAACACCGCGGCCCGTGCGAGTCTGAGATCCGCCCCGGCAGTCATGGCGGCGTCATCATCTCACCGTCACCGCCCCCGCATCCTCCAGGGGTCGAAACGCCCGGAATCCTGCGTCTTCCGTCCGTGCGCAGGAGAAGAACGGCTCAGCCGGACGGTGTCGCGTCCTCCGAACGGACGGGATGAGCAGACACGGGTGCGTACTGCCCGCACAACCGGCAATACGTATGCGCATGGCCGGGCTGGCCCCTTCGGGTGCCGACCGTCGAGCCTCGGCCTGTGGAGGGTTGAGCATGAGCATGTGGTGGTGTCTCCAATTGAGGCGCGAAGCTGCCAGCGTGCCGCTCGCCCGGCGGCTGCTGCTTGATGCCATGGACAGCGCCGGGGTGGACAGCGAGGTCTCGTTCGAGTTGTCGATCGCGCTCTCCGAGGCGTGTGCGAACGCCGTCGAGCACGGCCGGGGCGAACACTCGGACGCCTACTGCGTGACCACCTACCTCGAAGGCGACCGTTGCCGCATCGAGGTCGCGGACTCCGGCCCCGGCTTCCACACGTCCGCGCTGTCGCCCAGTGTGCCCTTGGACGCCGAGAGCGGACGCGGCCTGTTCCTGATCGAGTCGCTCGCCGACCACGTACGCGTCCGGAACCGTCCGGGCCGCGGGGGAGCCGTCGTCACGTTCGACAGGACCCTCAAGTGGCAGCACGCGGACGGCGGCCCGGGAAGCGGCACCCGTGCGGCAAAGAGCGGCGGGGGCCGGCTGCTCGCGGCCGGGTGAGGTCTCGCTTCGAGGTGAGCCGGCCGAGCCCGGGACCCGGGAGCACAGGCAAGCGGTCCGCGACCGAACGCGGGGGCCGCGCTACTGGCCCCGGTAGCGCAGCAGCAGCATCGCCGCGTCGTCGTGCGGCGGGCCGCCGATGTGATCCGCGAGGTCCAGTCGCACGGCCGTCAGCGCCGCGTCCGGATCGGGGTCCTTGAGCAGGTCGCCGCGTTCCTCGAGCGGGTAGAAGCGGTTGGCGCGGTCACGTGCCTCGCTCACCCCGTCCGTGTAGAAGAGCATCTGGTCGCCTGGCACGAACGGCACCTGGTGCGGCACCGGTGCCGGTCCGTCCTCCAGGTCCAGCCCGAGCGGCATGGCGCGTTCCGGGGGTTCGGCGTAGTCCACGGAGCCGTCGGGACGGATCATCAGCGGCGCGGGATGGCCGAAGTTGAGGAGTGTGGCACCGTCCCGCTCCCGCACCTCGGCCAGCACGGCGGTCACGAACTTCTCGCCGAGCAGGTGCCTGGCGAGCGCTCTCTCCAGGCGCTTGCCGACCGCCATCAGGTCCGGTTCGTCGAACGCGGCTTCGCGGAAGGCGCCGACCACGACGGCCGCCGTCTCCACGGCCTCAAGTCCCTTGCCCTGGACGTCGCCGACTATGACCCGCACACCCGTCGGCGAGGTCACCATCTCGTACAGGTCACCGCCGATACGGGCGTCGGCCATCGCCGAGGTGTAGGACACGGCGGCGCGCAGTTGACCGGCGTTGCGCGGCACCGGGCGCAGAAGTACGCGCTGCGCGGCCTCCGCGATGGAGCGCACGCTGGCCAGTTCGGCCTCGCGCCGCTTGCGCATCGACGTCGCGGCGACACCGGCGACGGCGACGCCCCCCACCGAGATGAGGGTCGTGTAGCCGCGGCGGTCGTCCACCTGGGAGTTGAAGATGCTCAGCACCAGCGACAGTCCCAGTGCGACCGCGCCGATCACCACACTGCGGCGTACGTTGCCGATGAGCCCCGCGAACGCCGGACCCAGCGCCATCATCGGCAGGAAGCCGATCGAGGGGCCAGCGGTGATGTCGACGAGCGCGACGATGCCCATGGCGATGAAGGGAAGCGCCGCGAGCAGCCGGGGCCGGAACTGAAGCGTGACCACCCTGAGCTCTCCTCCCCCCGTCGACGACGGATGCCGGACACGTGCAAGGTTAGGCACGCGATCCCGATTCCGGACCCGCTATGTGACGATCCGTGTACGGAAACGGTTGTACCGCCTGCCTCACCGGGCCGCCGGCGCCGCTGTGCGGCACCGGCGGCCCTTGCCCGGCGGGGGTCAGCCCTTGAGGTTCGCCATCCAGGACTCCACGTCTGAGCTGCTGCGCGGCAGTCCGTCCGAGAGGTTCCGGTTGCCGTCCGCGGTGACGAGGATGTCGTCCTCGATGCGTACACCGATTCCGCGGTATTCCTCCGGCACTGTCAAGTCGTCGGGCTGGAAGTACAGTCCGGGCTCGACGGTCAGGCACATGCCCGGCTCCAGCGTGCCCTCGGCGTAGCTCTCGCGTCGCGCGGTGGCGCAGTCGTGCACGTCCAGGCCGAGCATGTGGCCCGTGCCGTGCAGCGTCCAGCGGCGCTGGAGGCCCAACTCGAGGACCCGCTCCACGGGCCCCTCCAGCAGGCCCCACTCCACGAGCCTCGTGGCGAGGACGCGCTGTGCGGCGAGGTGGAAGTCGAGGTACTTTGCGCCGGGTTTGACGGCGGCGATGCCCGCTTCCTGAGCCTCGTGGACCGCGTCGTAGATCTTCCGCTGGAGCGGCGTGAAGCTCCCGTCGATCGGCAGCGTCCGTGTGACGTCGGCCGTGTAGAGCGTGTGCGTCTCGACTCCGGCGTCCAGCAGCAGCAGTTCGCCGGAGCGGACGGCGCCGTCGTTGCGCACCCAGTGCAGCGTGGTGGCGTGCGGGCCCGCGGCGCAGATCGACCCGTAGCCGACGTCGTTGCCCTCGACGCGGGCGCGGAGGAAGAACGTGCCCTCGATGTAGCGCTCGGACGTGGCCTCGGCCTTGTCCAGCACCCTCACGACGTCCTCGAAGCCCCGCACTGTCGACGCGCAGGCCTTCTCCATCTCGCCGATCTCGAACTCGTCCTTCACCAGGCGCATTTCGGAGAGGAAGACCTGGAACTCGTTGTCGTGCTCGGCGGTGACCTTGTCGGTGAGCGCCTGTTCCACCGAGGCGTCGTAGCCGCGCACCACACGCACCGGTCCCGTGGCCTCGCGCAGATCGGCGGTGACCTCGCGGACGTCCGCGCACTGGATCCCGTACAACTGCTGGGCCTCGCTGAGGCTGTAGCGCCGGCCGACCCACAGCTCGCCCTCGCCGTTGAGCCAGAACTCGCCGTTCTCACGGTTCGAACGCGGAAGCAGGTAGAGCGTGGACTGGTGTCCGCTGCCCGCCGGGTCCGGCTCCATGACGAGTACGCCGTCATCCGTCTGGTCGCCGGTGAGGTATGCGTACTCGACGGACGCACGGAAGCGGTACTCGGTGTCGTTGGAGCGGGTCCTGAGGTTGCCCGCGGGCACCACCAGTCGTTCGCCGGGGAAGCGGGCGGAGAGGCGGGCACGCCGGTCCGCCGTGTGCCCTGCCTGCGGGACGGGCTCGAGTCCGCGCAGCTCGGTGTCGGCCCAGCCGGTCTTCATGTTCTCGGCGAGCTCGTCGGAAACGGCCGGGTAGAGGCCGTTCTTCCGCTGCTTGATCGGCTGCTCGTCGGCGGATTCCGCCACGTCTGCCTCCTGATTCCGGTGTTTCGACCGCTTTCCATCGTATGGGGGCCCGAGGGCGCGCGGAAGCTGGTCAACGACGGCCTGGGGCCGTGGCCGGGGGAGGCACCCGGCGCCGGCGCAGGCTCCGCCTCAGAAGCGTGCGGCGAGCAGGACGACGTCCTCGGCATCGCTGCCCGGGTGGCCCGGCTGTCCGTTGCCGCTGGAGCCCGATGCCTCACCGGCCGGGAGGGCCGTGCGCAGCACATGGTCGACGAGGGCCTCAGGATCGGACCGCGCGGCGGGCGGCGCGCACGCGGCGGCGGAGTGCAGCCGGGCGAAGGCCCGGTCCATCTCCTCGCCGGTGCGGTGCAGGATCCCGTCGCTGTACAGAAGCAGCGTTTCTCCTTCGTACAGCGACAGCTCGACGCTCGGCGCCTCCCAGCAGGCCAGCATTCCGAGCGGCGCGGAGAGCGTCGTCTCGACGTACTCCGTGCGGTGATCCCCGACGATCAGCGGCGGGCAGTGGCCGGCGCCGGCCAGCAGGACGCGGCGCACCGACGGCTCGGCGTAGGCGAAGAGCGCCGTGGCGGAACGCGCGGGTTCCGTCAGGCGCAGCAGCAGCTCCAGGTCGGAGAGGACGGCGACAGGGTCCTCGCCTTCCATCACGGCGTACGCGCGTAGCGACGCGCGTAGGCGCCCCATCGCCGCGACCGTGCCGGGGCCGCTGCCCGTGACGCCACCGACGGAGAGCCCGAGGGCTCCCTCGGGCAGCGGCAGCGCGTCGTACCAGTCGCCCCCGCCGCGCGGGCCGGTCAGGTGCCGCACGGCCATCGTGACGCCGGGAACCCGCGGGAGCCGGCTGGGCAGCAGGCCCTCCCGGAGCGCCGTGAGATCCGCACGCGTGCGGGCGAGTTCGAGGTGCCGGGCGATCTGCTCGCTGGCGCAGCGGAGGTAGAGGCCGAGCAGATGGCGCTGGCGGGCGGTCGGTTCGGCGGGTTCGTCGTAGAGCCAGACGGCGGCGCCGATGCGGGGGGTGTCCGAGGTGGCGATGCGCGTCGCGTAGCTCGCGGCGTAGCCGAGGCGGGCGGCGACCTCGCGGTGACGGGGGTCGAGAGTGTCGTCGGTGGCGATGTCGGGGTGGGTGATCTCGGGATAGCCCCTGTCCTCGCCCCTGCCGGGGACGAGATCGCTGTCCTCCTCCGGGGCGGCGCCCGCGTCGCGCGCGCGGATGCCGTCGGTCGGCTCCGGGACGGACGGGAGGCCGTCGAGGATCCGCGCGTAGGAGGACGAGTTGCGCGGCACCGTCTCCAGTTCGCCGATGTCGGCGCGACCGAGCCCGAGGCCGATGGTGCGCTCCGGGCTTTCGCTGTCGACGGGTTCGAGCGCGACGAGCCCGCGCTGGGCCCCGACGAGGGTGGCGCCCGCACGCAGCGTCTCGCGCAGCGCGTCGTCGAGCGTGGCGGTGCCGGACAGCCGTTCAGCGAGTTCCTGAAGGGTCGTCAGGTCCGTGACCCAGCTGGCCAACCGGTCGTGAACAGCGGCGAGCTGCTCCGAGGACGCGTCGGAAGCGGGGGGCGCAGTTTGCTGTGGCGGGGAGATCACGGGTTTGAATCCGGCCACTTTCGACCGCTGCGGGGCGCTCATGGGAGCGTTCTCCCGCCTCGGTTCCTCTCTCTGCATTGCATCGCAAACCCCCATGTCACGCTGCTCCGCTGCCAATGCACAAGATGTACACGTAGCGGTAACAGGATGTCCAGCATCAGCCTTGCACTACGAATGGTGTCCGTGTGCTGTTGTTGACTTAAGGGGGGCGGGCTGCGGTTGCAGGAGGTTGGCGTAAAATCGCCTCTGAGAGACGGCATTTGCTGTCGACTGGAGCAGCCCCGCACATCTGCTCGCTTCCACGATGGTGAGGAAGTGCAGGCCGGAGCATCGGCACAGCTGTCGCGGGTACGGAACCCGGTGAGGGAGCAGCGCGTCTTATGAGGCAGTGGCCTCCCCCTTTCCGGTTCGGCGGACACGCACAGCCAGCACGGCCAGCACAGGCGCAATACCAAGCGGTTTCGAGGGCACCAGCACAGGTGGCGGCAGGGCGCACGAGCTCGGACGTCGAGTGGTCCACCGCCGTGTTTCACGCTCGGCTTACGGTATGACCGCGGTTTTCCTACGCGCAGTGAGTAGTGAGTGACGTGTTGTGATGGGCTGAACGATCTCTGTCGGGACGATCTGTTGGCGTTCACGGAAAGGAACGAGCGCAAATGCGCGAGATCCTCGGAAGGCGACGCATGAACCGGTCATCGCTGCGTAACGCGGCGCTGCACTGTGCCACCCACTGGGAGTGGCCCGTACTGCCCGGAGCGACCCTTACCCCTCCTTCGTCCCCGTCCCCCAGCGGTGCGAACCATTCCAAACGGCCGCACAGCGCGGTCTGCTCGTGTCCCGACGCCGACTGTGTCGTACCCGGCGCCCACCCCTTCGACCCGGTGCTCCTCGCCGCGACGACGGATCCGCGGATGGTCCACTGGTGGTGGACCAACAGGCCCGCCGCACCGCTGATTCTGGCCACCGGCGGCCGTGCGCCCTCCGCGCTGAGCCTCCCGGCGATCGCGGGCGCCCACGCGCTCGCCGAGCTCGACCGGCGCGGGCAGCGGCTCGGACCGGTCGTGGCGACGCCCACGCGCTTCACGCTTCTCGTAGCCCCGTACGGCCTGGCGGAGCTCGGCGAGCGGCTCTACGCCCATGACTGGGTGCCGAGTTCGCTGCGGTTCCACGGCGAGGGAGGCTACATCGCGCTGCCGCCGTCCCACACGGGCGCGGGGCGCGTGCGCTGGGAGCGGGAGCCCGTGGCGGCGGATGTGCAGGACGACGCGGGCCGCAAGCCCCGGAGGGGCGCCGTGCGCGCCGCCTCGCGCGGCGCACGCCGTGGTGGCCTCACGCCCGCTGTTCCGTTTCTCCCCCGCATGGAGAGCGTGCTCGACGTCCTCGTCGAGGCGAGCGCCACGGCGCCCGATTCGGGGACGAGCCTTACGTATTGAGACCGGTGCCGGCCGCCCTGCCCGCTCGAGCGCGGTGCGGGGCGGCCGGTCCGTGTCACTCGTACGGGTACGAACTGGCAGGCCCTGTAGGGGGAATGGACGCTCTCGCGGGGGAGCGGGTCTCCTCCGCCCGATATGTTCGGTTCATCGTCTCCGGTGCACACACAGGCCCATCCCGGCCGGGCACCGGTCCGCCCTCTCCCGGCAGTGAGCCCTCCCCCATGCTTCAGCAGCAGCCGCGTTGCCTTGCGTCGGCGTCGCGCTTTTCCTTGATCACCCTCGCGTGCACGGTCGTGCTCGCCGTGGCGCTGCCCATCGCGGCGGCCACGGCCGGGCCCGCCGCCGCTCCTGACGACGGCCCGGCGGCGGCCGCGCCCGCTCCCTCCGCATCCGCGTCGCACCGTCCGGCGGTCGGGGGCGGTACGGCACACGCCGCCCGCTCCCGTGGGTCCGCGGAGGGGGAGGCCGCGGACGGGAAGCGCGTGCGCGGGGCGTCCGCGTCGTGCGGACCCGAACTCAGCACCCCGGAAGGGCTGTCGGCGCAGACCTGCGTCATGTCGGAGGGCGGCCGCAAGTGGGCGCGGACGTACTACCGAAACGCCACCGGCTCGCCGCTGAGCGCTGCGCTCACGCTCACGCGCCCCGACGGGAGCGCTCTGAGCGCGGACTGCGCCATGTCTGCGGGGGGACGTTCGGATGTGTGCGAGACGCCTCGGGAGCGGATCCGTGCGGGCGGCCGTCCGTACGCGGCGATCGCCGAGGCGGGCTCCGCGGACGGGGACCGGATGTTGCTCCGCTCGGCGAGCAACTCCCTTGCACGCTGAGCGAGTTGGGGAGGCGTGGCATCCGCGCCGGGCCCGCACATGCAAGAACCCGGTCGCTGGCGACGGGGGATGCACCAGCGACCGGGCTCCTAGAAAGGTAACAAGAGATCCGCCGTTGGCAAATTCGATCGCGCAGATCCGGACGTTGATTTACCTGCCGGTATGCGCATTCACGAGCCAGCTGTGACGGGTGTCACGTCACACTTTCTCCCTCGGCTCCTTGCGGAACGGTCTACTCCGTCAACTCAGAGTGATCTGCCGGTTCATGAGGCCACTGCGCGCGCGCCGCTCGTCCGCCGTCAGCGCCGCACCGCTGGAGAGCGCCTCCGACAGCCGCTCGTTGAACCCCGCCGCGGGCTTCTCGCAGTCCTCCGAGGTCATGCCGCTCGGCAGGTCCCATACGGGCACCATCAGGCCGTGCGCACGGAAGGAGCCCACGAGGCGGGTGTCGTCACCGAGTGAGGAGGCGCCCGCGGCGTGCAGACGTGCCAGTGCGTCGAGCAGCTTCTCCTCCGGGTGTGTCATCACCCAACGCAGGTGATTCTTCTCGGGCGTCTCACACCAGTACGCGCCATCGGACACCGCCAGGCGGGCCGTCGGGATCGCGGCCGAATTGGCCCGCTCCAGGGAAGCGGCGACCTCACCCGTCGCGCTGTCGCTGCCGTCCCCCAGCCAGAACTCGAAGCCGCTGTGCACCTCCGGGTCGAAAGGAGCCTTCGGATCGAGCAGATCCTGCAGCCGTGGGCCGTCCGGTGACGGCCGTCCCGCGTCGACGGGCGAGCCGGGTTCGGTGTCGAAGGCGCGGGTGAGGGTGTCCGCCAGGTCGCGGCTGATGTCGCCCGAAGAGGTGTCGTTCTGCAGGCCCAGCAGCACCTCGCCGTTGTCCCGGCGCAGCGCGGGCCAGGCCATCGGGAGCACCGTCGCGAGTGTCACGGCGGGGACGCCCTCGGGCAGGCCGCCCTTGAGCGTGAGGGGTGCCGTGGCGGCGGGCACGAGTTCGCGCAGCGCGATCCAGTCGGGCTCTCCCGTCAGGCCTTCGAAGGGGCGCTGCACCAGTTCCGTGACGGCGTGCGAGGCCGCGCGTCCGTGGCACGCCTTGTAGCGGCGCCCTGAGCCGCAGGGGCAGGGCTCGCGCGCGCCGACGACGGGGACCTCCCCGTCGACGAGTTGCGGTGCTGTCGCCTTGGACTGGGGGCGGCGCTTCTTGGCCATGGCGTGCGGTTCTCCAGGTCTGCGGTCGGGAGGGTCTGCGTCGGGTCCGGTGCGGGACCGTTCGGCAGCCGGTGTCCTTGCTCGGTCCGGTCGGTCTGCTCGTCTGTGGCGCCGGCGCTCGATCCGTGTTGCACCGGCGTGCGTTGGGCGCTCGGACCGCGTGTCCGGGGCGGGCGACCGGGGCCTGCCCGCGAGGGGAACGTGCGCCAACTGTCGCCGCGAGCCTAGCCGGTGAGCCCCGGTGCGTAAGGAGTTCCGCGTGTCGGCGCCGCGTGCCCCGGGAGGCGGGCAGGGGGCAGCGACGGGCCGCGACGAGGTGCGGCAGCGACATCGAGCGTCGGGCCCGGTGCCCTCGATGCCGGCTCAGTGCACCTCGTCGGCCGCCGCCATGTCGAATGCCAGGCCGTCCGCCACCAGACGCTGCGCGACGCCGGAACCGGCCGCCAGTACCACCCAGACGGTGACACCCCTCGACGGTTCGGTCTCCGACTGCCGTATTCCGCCCCTGAATTCGTGCCGTTCCTCTCGCACACCCCAATCACGTGCGAGCGCACCGATGATGGCCAGACCGCGGCCGCCTCGTGCACTGACCGATGGGGTGGCGGGAAGGGGCCGGGTGGGACCACCGCCGTCGGTGACGGAAATCGTCACGTCACCGTCGCCGCCGTGGTTCCAGCTGGCCCGTACGGAATCGTCCTGACTCAGCGGCCTCGCATGCCGGCAGGCGTTGCTGAGCAGTTCGGAGAGGATCAGAACCGCGTCGTCGACGACGGATTCCGCCGCTCCGCCGGCGAGCAGGTCGGCGCGCATCCTGCGTCGTGCGGCCCCTACTCCGGCTGGGCCGTGAGGCACGGCCATCGTCGACGAAGCAGGCACGTTCTGTGCCATAACCAACGCCACCCCCGAGACCTCCTTTGCCCCACGCCAATTCGATGAATGCCCACCGAACGTCTGGCGGAAACCGGCCACGCAGGGCTGCTTGACGCATTCTGTGGGATCGAATACAGGGAGAATGCCCGGTGCACCGCAGGTAAGAGGCATGGAAAGAGGGCGAATTGGGCCGTGCGGGACACCCGCCGCAGCGCGCGCCGTGTGTCGCACGTAACACCACGACGACAATTCGGTGCCTCAGCGCAGTTGCGAGAGCACTTCCTGTGGCCGGTTAGTGATCACGGCGTCCACACCGAGGCGCACGCACAGCTCGACGTCCTCGGGCTCGTTCACCGTCCACACGTGCACCTCGTTGCCCAGCCGGTGGGCACGCTCCACGTACTCGGGGTGCGCACGCAGGATGCGCAGGCTCGGCCCGGCGATCGCCACACCGGGCGGCAGCCGCCCGTCCCGGTGCCTCGGCAGCAGCAGCTGCATCAGGTAGACGGTCGGGATGTGCGGTGCGACGGATCGTATGCGGTGCAGGGAGCGCGCGGAGAAGCTCATGACGCGCACGGACGGGACGACGTGCCGGTACCTCTCCAGCAGCTGCAGCAGCCGGGTCTCCACCTGACCGGCCCAGCGCGAGGGGTGCTTGGTCTCGATGGCGAGACCCACGGGCTGCGGGGCGTCGGCCACCAGCTGGAGCAGGCGCTCCAGGGTCAGCACGGACGTGCGGTCACTGGCCTCCTGGTCCGGTGACTCGTACGGGTCCTCGTCCTTGCCCTCCTTCTTCCAGGAGCCGAAATCCAGGGCGGCCAGCTCGGCGAGCTCCAGAGCGGAGACCGCGCCCTTTCCGTTGGAGGTGCGGTTGACCCGGCGGTCGTGCACGCACACGAGATGCCCGTCAGCCGTGAGCCGCACATCGCACTCCAGGGCGTCGGCGCCGGCCTCGATCGCCTTGCGATAGGCGGCAAGGGTGTGTTCGGGCGCCGCCTCGGACGCGCCCCGGTGTGCGATGACGGCGACCGGGCGCGAGGGGGACAGTCGAGACCCGGGGCTGATGTCATTGCTCACCGGGTTATCGTGCCACCCGGGCAGGGGCGGACGCCGAGGTCTGCCTCGGGGGCAACCGTAATGTCCGCATGTAAGGGACGGCTTCTCCGGCTCGGGCGGCGTCTTACGTCCGTCTGACGCACGATGGGAAAGCCTGTGCACACGGATGCCGGAATGTGTGATCGTCCCGGCTTGCGACGGCGTGTAGCTGATGAGGAGATACCTGTGAGCACCGAGAACGAGGGCGCTGCCGCCACGCCGGCGGCGGGGCCTGCACCCACGCCCCCCACGGTGCAGGACAGAGAGGCGCAACAAGCTGCCGCCGGCGCGCCCGAGCCCGAAGCCGCCGACCGTCAGGGGCAGAGCATGAGCAAGTCAGAATCCACTCCGCCTGCACCGTCCGCACCCCCCGAACCGTCAGCGCCCCCCTCAGCCTCCGCGTCCTCCGGCCCGCCCACGCAGCCGCTGGCCGGCTTCGGCGACGCCGGTACGCCCGGCGGCGGGCACGGTCAGGGCGCCCAGCCTCCGGGCGGTCCCTGGGGCAGCGGTGCTCCCGGCCATTCCCCGTACGGCGGTACGGGCGGGGGCGACGCCGGCCCGGGCGGGCCCGGTGCCAGCGGACCGCAGTACCCGTGGGGTGCCCCGCCGGCGCCTCCCGGTCCGCCTCCGGGCGGCAAGCGCGTCTCGACGGGTCTCGTCACGGCGATCCTCGTGGGCGCGCTCGTGGCCGGTGGCATCGGGGGCGGCATCGGCCAGTGGGTGGCCAACGAGGAGGACGGCTCCTCCACCACAATCAGCTCCGGCTCGGACTCCGGGGCGCTCAACCGCTCCCCCAAGTCCGTCGCGGGCATAGCCGGCAAGACCCTCCCGAGCGTCGTGACGATCGAGACCAAGGGCGGCGGTGAGCAAGGCACCGGCACCGGCTTCGTCTTCGACAAGCAGGGCCACATCCTGACCAACAACCACGTGGTGGCCTCCGCCGCCGACGCGGGCGGCCTCTCGGCGACGTTCTCCGACGGCAAGAAGTACGAGGCTGAGGTCATCGGCAAGGCCCAGGGGTACGACGTCGCGGTCATCAAGCTGAAGAACGCCGACGACCGCAAGCTCGCGCCGCTGCCGCTCGGACAGTCCACCAACGTGAAGGTCGGCGACGCCACGATCGCGATCGGCGCACCCTTCGGCCTCTCCGGCACCGTGACCACGGGCATCGTCAGCGCCAAGAACCGCCCGGTGGCCTCCAGCGACGGCCAGGGCAGCAACGCCTCGTACATGAACGCGCTGCAGACCGACGCCTCCATCAACCCCGGCAACTCCGGCGGCCCCCTGCTGAACGCGCAGGGCGCGGTCATCGGCGTCAACTCCGCGATCCAGTCGGCCGGAGGCGACAGCGGGCTTGGCCAGGGCCAGTCCGGCAGCATCGGCCTGGGCTTCGCCATCCCGGTCAACCAGGCGAAGCGGGTGGCCACGCAACTCATCAAGACCGGCACGCCCGTCTACCCGGTCATCGGAGCCACCGTGACCATGGACCAGAAGGGCGGCGGCGCGGTCATCTCCGACCGCGGCGAGAACGGCCAGGGCGCCGTCACCAAGGACGGCCCCGCCGACAAGGCCGGCCTGAAGCCCGGCGACGTCATCACCAAGCTCGACGACACGACGATCGACAGCGGGCCCACCCTGATCGGCACGATCTGGACGCACAAGCCGGGCGAGAAGGTCGAGATCACCTACAAGCGGGACGGCAAGGAATCCACGACCGAGGTGACTCTCGGCTCCCGCAAGGGCGATCAGTGACGGCACCGGCCATTCGCTAGGCTGGCCCCGCGTCGCACGCCACGGCGGGCGACGCGGGGAGGTGTGCCCGAGCGGCCGAAGGGAACGGTCTTGAAAACCGTCGAGGCAGCGATGTCTCCGTGGGTTCAAATCCCACCGCCTCCGCGCTGAGAGCAGGCAACTCGGCCCCCGACCAGGGAACTTGGTCGGGGGCCGTTGCCGTGTGTGCTGCCCGGCGGCGACCGCGGTTCCCCGTGGCTTCCCGGTGGATGGGGCACGCGAGGGGCACGGACGCGACACCTCTCGTTGCGAACTTCGGCTCGCGATCAGGTGACTTGCCGCGGCTGTCGCCGTTCCCCGCGCTGTACCCAGGTGCTGACGAGGTGCTACGGACCAGACCGCCGTCGACCAGAGATGTGAGAGTTGACTCTCACGAATTGTGAGAGGAGACTCTCACGTCATGGACTCCAGCAATCTCTTTGGCGATTTCGAGATCACTGACCCGCAAGCCATGCGGGCGTTGGCGCATCCGGTTCGGCTGGCGATCCTTGACCACCTTCAGCGGCATGGGCCGGCGACCGCCACGCAACTCGCGCCTGATGTAGGGGCGACGCCATCGGTGACCAGCTGGCATCTGCGCCACTTGGCTGGCTTTGGGCTGGTCCGCGACAGTGAGCCCGGAGCGGACCGTCGCCAGCGACGGTGGGAGGCAGTAGCACGCGGGTTCCGATTCGAGGTGCCACAAGACCCGGCTGATGAGGAGGGTGAGTCAGCAGCCCGGGTGCTGTCGCAGCAGATGTTCCTACGCTACGCGGACCTTCCGAGCCGATGGGCTGCTGAAGTCGAACCAGAACTCGATCCGGCATGGCGCAGGCTGGCGGGGTTGGCCAACACGAGAGTGGTCGTTTCCGCTGAGGAACTCGCCGCCATCGAGGACGGGATCGCGCGCATTCTCGCGCCGTATGTCACTCGCGTCCCGGCGCAGCGGCCCACCAACGGCCGCGGCGTCCGGCTCATGCGCTACGTGCTGCCGGAAGATGCCGACGAGCAGCACGGGCAGACGCCGTGAGTACCCCGGACAAGACCGCCGCGATATCGCTGTGGCGGGATCGACGGTTCCGCCGCTTCTGGGCCGGTCAGTCGGTCTCACAGTTCGGCGACAGGATCACCGAACTGTCCCTGCCCCTGATCGCCATCAGTGTCCTGAACGCTACGGCCAACCAAGTGGCGTGGCTGACCGCCCTCATCTGGACCCCGAACCTGCTCGCAATCTTCCTGGGGGCATGGGTCGATCAGCGCGCCAGCAAACGCCGACTGATGATCCTTGCCGACCTGGCACGCGCCGCAGTGCTACTCAGCGTCCCGGTTGCCTACCTGTTGGGGGCGGTGACGCTCGGACAGTTGTACGCCGTGGCGTTACTGATGGGCACAGCCGGGGTGCTGTTCAACACCGCCTATCCGCCCTTCTTCGTGCGCCTGGTGCCACGCACGTCCTACGTCGACGCGAACAGCAAGCTCAGCGCTACGCGGTCCGCATCGTATGTCGCTGGCCCGGCCATCGGCGGTTCTCTGATCCAGGCGCTGACCGCGCCCGTCACCGTCCTTCTGGATGCCCTGACCTTTCTGGCATCAGCAATCCTGATCGGTCGGATTTCGGTGGACGAACCGCCTGCCGCCTCCGGCAACGCAGAGGCCCCCTCGCTATTGCAACGTACCCGAGGGGGACTGTTGTTCGTCGTCCGTCACCGGGTGCTGCGGGCGGCGCTCGGATGCGCGGCGACCGTCAACTTCTTTACCTTCGTCGCGGGCAGCGGGCTGATTGTATTGTTCGCCAGCCGGAGCCTCGGACTATCTGCGGGAGTGATCGGCATCGCGTTCGGGATCGGCGCGACCGGTTCCCTCCTTGGCGCGGTGTTCGCGCCGAAGATCTCGCGACGGTTCGGCGTGGGACGCAGCATCCTCGTGGGCGCGGTGCTGTTCCCGGCACCGATCGCCATCACCGCCGCAGCAGATGGCCCGTTCTGGCTCCGTGCCGGAGCCTTGGCTACAGCCGAGTTCTTGTCCGGCGTCGGCGTCATGCTGTTCGACGTCAACCTCAACTCTCTCCAGACGGCAGTGATCCCCGACGGCATGCGCAGTCGCGTGGCCGGCGCGTACAGCACAATCAACTACGGCATACGCCCACTCGGCGCCATAGTCGGAGGACTGCTCGCTACCCTCATCGGTCTGAGGGCCACTCTCCTCATCGCCGCTGTCGGCGGAGCCCTGTCGCTGCTCTGGCTCTTGTCCTCACCGATACCCCGCATCCGCTCCCTGGCCCCGAACAACACGGCGGATACACCTGCTGATACGGACGACGACCCACAACCACTACCGCGTTGACCCGGCGGCAATCGTCTTGCCCTGATTCGAGCTTCTTCGGCCGCTTCCTTATCAGGTCGGTCAACGATGGGTTCCGGTGCTGGCGACCCTTCTTCTGCTGCTGGTGGGAGGGTTGTTGACGTCCGGTCCCAGTTGCCGAGATCTGCGCCTGTTGTTGTCAGCTGGTGTTGTCACTGATGTCATCCCGGCCGCACTGTTCCACGTGGAACCACTCAGCGCGGCTGTGCTGACGCAATGATGCGACGCCTCCTGATCCGTAGCTGTGGACAGCTCGGACATCTACGGTTGGAGCGGTCACGCAAGCGACGACAAGAGGGGCTTACGGCTGCCAACGGTCAGCAAGGTTGCTGTACTTGGCTGCTGTACGGCAACGGCCCCCTTCCGTCGACGTTCGCTGCCGAGTGCCGGTGTTCGCCAGGTTGCCTATGTGGCGTCGATCGTGCCGAGCGGTTTGTTGGCGGTCCAGCACGGTGAGTCGAACCGGAGGGTTCCGGTGCCGGCGGCTCCGCCGTTGCGCAGGAAGCGGTTCATGTCCGAGGCACGCAACTCCGTGATCAACCGGCCCAATTCACGTGCCCACGTCTCATGCGAGGTGAGGGTCACTGCTGCCTCGGGATTTCGGCCGTGTTGTCGGGTGCAACACGGTTCATCCGTGCCAAGTCTGCTCACAAGCAGAGCACTATCGGTCCTGTTGCTGCAATCCCCTTTAACGTTCAACCCAGCCTGCGGACTGTGCGCCGTGCTCGGCGCGTGAACAGTGCCGCAAGGGAACGCGACACAGCGGATCCGTTGAGGAGGCCGAGGGTGGCAGCGCTAACGTGCTCAACATGCGGGGCACTTATCCAGATCGACGGCACATCGCCCTGTCCGTGCGTGCTCATGGCCGCAGCAGAAGTCGATCGGGCCTTCGAGACGTTCCTGTACAAGTGGAATCCCGCCCCGTCCAAGCCCGCCGAGGCCACCGCACCGCCTGCATCTGCCTCGGACGGCACAGCCGGCTCGCGTCCGGGCCGACGCCGCAAGACCGTTCTCATGGCCATTGCAGCGGCCGCGGCGTTCGGGACAGTGGCATTCAGCGTGCAAGCGTTGAATGACGGTGAAGCGAGAAACGAGAGCAGCGGCACGCCGGGCCTCTTGATTCCACCCGGCCTGGGCACTGACCCGGATGATGCAACTGGCGAACGCCCGCCTGCTGGGGACGCCGATGCCCCCTCGCAGGTCGACTGGTCGGACCAAGTCAGTGACAGTGACGGCGGGTTGCACCCCAATATGCCTCCCCCCGAGAGGCACAACGATGACCCCTCACCGCCTCCCCCGCCGAGTGATGGTGGGGGTGTTCCGCCGAGTGATGGTGGGGGTGTTCCGCCGGGCGATGGTGGGGGTGCTCCGCCGAGCGATGGCGGGGGTGCTCCTCCGAGCGACGGCGGAGGCGGCTCGTCGAACGACGGCGGAGACAACTCGTCGAACAAGGGCCACGGATTGGACAGGCTGCTGGGCAGAGTCGGTGGCCTGCTCGACAACGGCCGCGGCAGCGACCACGGCGGCAAGGACCGCGGCGGCAGCGACCACGGCCGTGGTCACCAGGGCGGTGGTGGTCACCAGGGTGGTGGTCACCAGGGTGGTGGTCCCGGCGGTGGCGGTGGTCACCAGGGTGGTGGTCCCGGCGGCGGTGGCGGTCACCAGGGTGGCGGTCCAGGCGGTGGCGGTGGTCACCAGGGTGGTGGTCCCGGCGGTGGTGGTCCAGGCGGTGGCGGTGGTCACCAGGGTGGTGGTCCAGGCGGTGGCGGCAACCAAGGCGGCGGCGGTGGCGGTAGCCAAGGCGGTGGCGGTCACCAGGGCGGCGGTGGCAGCCAGGGCGGTGGCCCAGGCGGCAGTGGCAGCCAGGGCGGCGGTGGCAGCCAGGGCGGTGGCCCAGGCGGCAGTGGCAGCCAGGGCGGCGGCGGCAACCAAGGCGGCGGCGGTAGCCAGGCTGGTGGTCCCGGCGGTGGCGGTCCCGGCGGCGGTAGCCAGGGTGGTGGTCCCGGCGGTGGCGGTCCCGGCGGCGGTAGCCAGGGTGGTGGTCCCGGCGGTGGCGGTCCCGGCGGCGGCAGCCAAGGCGGCGGCGGAGGCCACCGCTAGGGCCTTGCGAAAGGTGATCCGACCTAAGGTGATCATGGTGAGGCGCGATGGAGTCCGGCGGACCGGCAGTGGGCTCAGCTGGAGCCCGATGTCCTGAACCAGCACACCCACCGCCTCCGCGCCGATAGCACGCAACTCGGCCCCCGACCGGGGAAGTTGGTCGGGGGTCGTTGTCGTGAGTGGCCGCCCGGTGGTGACCGTGGTTCCCCGTTGTTCCCCTCTCGGCGTGGCACGTGTGTGGCACGACCGAGGTTCTTCCGACGGAGAGACGCGATCCGTTCGTGCGGGCTGCTGGTCCTCGCGGCGACATGCGCCAGGGCTGCGCGATGATTGGGGATGGTCCTTCCGGCTTGCTCTGTCGGATGGACCATCAAGTTGGTTGCCCCCTAAGTGCCGGTAGGAGAGGCTGTGCCGTACAGCGAAATGTGCGAGGGGTGGTCAATGTGACTGAAATGAGCCGTGCGCCGCTGGGGTCTGTGCTGACGGCGATCGTCACCCCCTTCGACAGCGGTCTCAAGGTTGACGAGCAGGCTTTTGTGTCGCTGCTGCGTCATCTGCTCGCGAACGGGTCCGACGGTGTCGTGGTGGCCGCGACAACGGGGGAACCCTCCACCCTCACCAACACCGAACATCTCCGGCTGATCGAACTCGCCTGTGCCGAGCGGCCGGCCGGTACGAGCGTGATCGCCTCCACTGGTTCGAACAACACGGCTCAGGCTTGCGAAATGACCGAACGGGCCGTTGAGCTGGGCGCTGACGCGGTGCTGTCGGTGGCGCCGTACTACAACCGGCCGAACCGCCGTGGCTTGGTGCGGCACTACAAGGAGATCGCCAAGGCCGCCGGGAAACCCGTCGTGCTGTACAACGTCCCGACGCGCGCCGGTATCGACTTGCCGAACGATTTGCTCGCCGAGTTGGCCCAGATCGAGCACATCGACTACGTCAAGCAGGCCAACAACGCCAATCTCGCCCCGGTGGACGGGCTCGGCCTGTATGCGGGCAACGACGACGCCTTCGCCCGCACGCTCGACCTGAACGGCTGCGGGGGAATCCTCGTCGCCAGTCACGTCGCCGGACACCTGATGCGGCGCATGGTCGACGAACCCGAGCGGCGCGCGGAGATCGACGCGGTCTTGCAGCCGCTCTACCAGGCGCTCGGCGTGACGACCAATCCGATTCCGGTCAAGGCCGCTCTCAACCTGCTGGGCCACCGTGTGGGCGGCCTGCGCCTGCCGCTGGTCGAAGCGGACCAGGAAGAAACGGAAGTCATCCGCACGGCACTTGTCGCGTGCGGCCTGCTCGCTTGAGCTGCCTGGCGGAGGCAACTCGGCCCCCGATCAGGGAAGTTGGTCGGGGCCGTTGCCTTGGGCCCTGCCCGCGGGTGACCGCTGTCTCCATGGCTCACCGGTAGATGGGGGTCCCGTGAGATCGACGGACCACCTCAGCCCTCGGCCCACGCGCCCTCGATCGGGATGGGACGACCGAGGACGTCGGACGCGGCGCGGTGGCCGGAGCAGAGCGCCGCGTTGACCGTCGCCGGGTCGTCGGTCCATGTCGCCTCGCCCGCGAGATGCAGCACGCCTCCCACGGGGGTGGCGAGAAGGTCATGGTCCTCGGGCGCCGAGCCCACGGTCATGTACGCGTACGAGCCCCGCGAGCAGGGGTCGTCCTGCCACGAGGTCACGTGCACACCGACGGGATCCTCGACGCGCTCGCCGTAGAGCCTGCGCAGTTCCCCGAGGACCGACTCGACGACCTTCTCCTGCTTCCATCCCCGGGTCTCCCGCGCGGCCGGACCGGCGGCGAAGGTGAGGAGCGTCGGCGCGCCGTGTACGGCGGTGAGGTCGTACCAGGAGTGCCACCAGATCCCGCCCGGCCCTTGCTGACGGATGCCGTACACGTCGTCGTCCCAGAACTTCGAGGGGAAGCGGAGGAAGACCTTCTCGAAGGCGTTCATCTCGAGGCGTGCCAGCGCACCCGCCACCGGTTCGGGCAGCGGGGGTTCGATGACGAACTCCGCGGACTTCAGCACCCCGACCGGGACGGTGACCACGACACGGTTCGCCGTGTACACGCCGTGACGGGTGGCGACCTCGACTCCGTCGGACGACCAGCGCACCGACGTGACGACGTGCTCGAGACGGACGTCGAGTCCCGTCGCGAGGTGCGTCGCCAGGGCGTCGTAGCCGTCGGGGAAGACGACCTCGTCGCCGTCGATCAAATCGTCGTCGAGTCCGTGCGCGTCGAGCTCGTCGATCCAGACGCCGTACTGCTCCTCGGTTCGATGGCGCAGGTACTCCCTGACGCGCTCGGCGCGTTCCGCCCCCCAGCCCTGGGCGGCCAGGGCAGCCTCGACCGCTTCGGCGTACGAGTGCCCCGGCGGCATGGCGGCAACGACGCGGGCGAGCTCGGCATCCACCGCGTCGATGTCGGCCACGAAGCGCTTCACCTCGTCGTCGGTGAGACGAACGCCCGAGGGACCGTAGTACGCGATGGGCCGGCTGTTCGGCTGGTACCCGCCGACCGTGAACTCCGCGGTCCGCAGTCCGAACGCGGCTGCCGCCGCGGCGACCGGGCTGTCGGTGACCCCATGGATCCAGGACGCGCCGAGATCGGTGACGACGCCGCCGTCCCGGTCGCTCCACACACGTCCGCCGATGCGATCGCGGGCCTCGACCAGGACGACCCGCTGGCCGCTCCGGGAAAGGAGTCGTGCCGCGGTCAATCCCGCGATACCCGCACCCACGACGATCGTGTCGACTCGATCCATCGCACCCACCCCATCTCGGCTCGCTTCGCGCGGCGCACCCGGTCAGCGTATGGGGCGGTGCGGTCTCTCGGCCTGCCCCATGAGAACCGGCATCCCCTCAGGATGAGAACCAGCATCCCCTCAGGCCTGACCACTGAGGCCCAGTTGCCCGCATACTGGGCTCACGATGACGAAACCCTTCGCGCCCCGGCGCCACCTGCCCACAAGCCCCTTCAAAGCCGCGGCCGACCCGTTGGTCAAGCACTTCGCGCTCGGAGACCGGGTCTCACACGACCAGTACGGCCTCGGGAGAATCGTCGGTGTCGAGGACGGGATCGCGATGCTCGTCGACTTCGGCTCCAGAAAGGCTCGGATCGTCAGCCCGTACACGGGAATGGAGAAGCTCTGACTTCGCGACGGACAAGGCAAACCGGCCCCCGACCAGGCAAGTTGGTCGGGGGCCGTTGTCGCACACGCCTCGGGCGCATCGCCGCGGGCGGGTGCTCGGCCGGCTTCGCCACCTGGCCCGGAGAAGCTCTCAATGGAGTACTCGAGCCCGTACGGACGGCACAATCAGGCTCATAGGGGGCGCCTTTCGGAGAGTGAGCGATGTCCGGTTCCGCCATCCACGTCGAGCGTCTCGTCAAGCGCTTTCGAACGACCACGGCGCTTGCCGGCATCGATCTCAACGTCGAGGAGGCCAGCGTCTTCGCGCTGCTCGGACCGAACGGCGCGGGGAAGACGACCCTCGTGCGGGTCCTTGCCACCCTGCTCGCCCCGGACGCCGGAAGGGCCAGGATCTTCGGCGTCGACGTCGTCGACGATCCCGCCGGTGTACGGGAACTCCTGGGGCTGACCGGCCAGTTCGCGGCGGTCGACGAGATGCTGACCGGCCGGGAGAACCTTCAGATGTTCGGCCGACTGTTCGATCTCTCGGCCGTGGCGGCCCGCCGTCGGGCGAACGAGCTGCTCGAGCGCTTCGACCTGATCGACGCCGGCGATCGCCGCGTCGGCACGTACTCAGGTGGTATGCGGCGACGTCTCGACCTCGCATCGAGCCTGCTGACCCGCCCGCGCGTGCTGTTCCTGGACGAGCCGACGACCGGCCTCGACCCGCGCAGCCGAAATGAGATCTGGTCGGTCGTGCGTGAGCTCGTCGGCGAGGGGACGACGCTCCTGCTCACCACCCAGTACCTCGAGGAGGCGGATCAGCTCGCCGACCAGGTCGCTGTGATCGATCACGGTCGCGTGATTGCGCAGGGAACGGGGGACGAGCTCAAGGACCGGATCGGCGGCAAGCTCCTGGAGGTCGAGCTCGCCACGGCGGCGGAACGCGACAGGGCACGGTCCGCGCTGGTCGGCATCGGTTGCGGCGAGCCCGAACCCGGGGACCTGCTGGCGCAGCTGACACTTCCCGCGCCCCATGACGGCCTCGAGATGATCGAGAACGCGGCTTCGGCGCTCCGCACGGCGGACGTCGCGGTGCGCGATCTCAGGCTCCGCCGCCCGACGCTCGAGGACGTGTTTCTGCAGCTGACAGGCGCGCCGCCGAGCGAGGACGAAGCGGCCCCCGGAGCCACCGCGGACGAGAGGCCGAGCCTTGACGTCCCTGCTGCCGGCACCCGGGAGGCCCGTCCCCCGGCCGCGACGCGACCACCGTGGTGGAGGCGGCTCTCGCCGGGCACGCTCCGTGCCGCCGTCGCAGACGCACGGGTGGTCAGTACGCGCAACCTGCGCCACTTCATCCGCCAACCGGATCTGCTGGTCTTTTCGACGATCCAGCCGATCACCTTCGTGCTGCTGTTCTCGTACGTGTTCGGCGGCGCGATCAGTCCGTCGCTGCCCCACGGCGTCACGTACATCAACTACCTGCTGCCCGGCATCCTCGTCCAGTCGGTGACGTTCCGGGCGAGCATGACGGCACTGGGCCTCTCCGACGACCTGAAGCTCGGTGTGATCGACCGGTTCCGGACCATGCCGATGGCCCGGTCCGCGGTGCTTGTCGGTCGTACGGCCGCGGACCTGGTCCGCAACGTCCTGATCATCGGGCTGATGATCCTCATCGGTTACATCATCGGCTTCCGCTTCCAGGCGGGCGTCCTTCAGGCCCTCGGCTCCATCGTTCTCGTCAGCGCCTTCGGTCTCGCGCTGAGCTGGATCTTTGCCTTCGTCGCGCTGATGGTGCGGAGTGCCGAGGCGGCTCAGTCGGCCGGCTTCGTGGTCCTGTTTCCGCTCGTGTTCGCGAGCTCGGTGTTCGTGCCGGTCTCGAGCATGCCGAGCTGGCTGGAGGCGTTCGCGAACGTGAGCCCTGTGACCCTCACCGCGGACGCGGCACGTTCGCTGGCGCTCGTCCCTGGCGTCCCCTCGACCCTCGGCGGCGCCATCGCGTGGGTCGCGGGCATCCTCGCTGTGTTCATCCCGCTCTCCGTGTGGCGCTACCGGCGCATGACCTGATGGGTGCAGCGTCGGCGGGGGAGTCGTATCGAATGATACTATCGCGATCGCAACCACAGAGGAGGCTGTTGCGAAGGGTATGCCCCCTTGTCCTTCCTCTCGTGCAGCGCCGAGTGGTCAGGAGCCGTCATGAAGATCGCAGTTGCCGGTGGTACCGGGGTGGCCGGACGGTTCGTGGTGGAGGTCCTGCGGGCTCGCGGACATGAGCCCGTGGTGCTGTCGCGCGGGCAGGGCGTCGATCTGGTGAGCGGGTCGGGTCTGGACGCGGCGCTGACCGGTGCCGAGGGAGTGATCGACGTCAGCAACGTGACCACGAATCGCAAGTCGGTGGCTGTGGGCTTCTTCGACAAGGCGGGGCGGAATCTCATCGGGGCGGCCGAACGCGCCGGGGTCCGGCACCTCGTGACACCGTCGATCGTGGGGGTCGACCGGGTCGGACTCCCGTACTACGCGGGCAAGTTGCGGCAGGAGGAGATCATCCGCGGTGGGGCGGTGCCTTGGACAATCATGCGGGTGACGCAGTTCCACGAGTTCGTGGGTCAGGCCCTGAGCGGTGTCCCCGGGCCGATCGCGATGGTGCCGACGGCACCGGTCCAGCCCATCGCCGTACGGGAAGTAGCCGAAACCCTCGTCGACCTCGCACTCGAACCTCCACGGGGGATGGCCCCTGAGCTCGCAGGCCCGCAGGTCGAGTCGCTGGTCGACCTGGCACGGAGTCTCATCGCCGCGGGTGGCGTCCGCCGGCGCCCGGTCGTGCCCCTCTACTTCCCCGGCGCGATGAGAACCGGTGGCCTGCTGCCGACCGGCCCCGGCCCCCGCGGCACCCGGACATTCGCCGACTGGCTCAGGGGACAGAGCCCGGCGACGCCCTGATGACGACGGGGCCGCTGTCGCGAAGCGAGCGGACGTTCGTCGGATCACGTCACGACGAGGGCGATGGCGCGGTGCCGTTGGTCAGCGCCGCTCGGACGATGCGGATGGCCTCGTCGGTGTCGATGCCGACGCCGGCGATGACGGTGGCGTACTCCTCGGCGGCGCGGCGTGCCCGTTCGCGTCCCTGCTCGCCGGCTGCGGAGACGAATGATCCGGCCGGTCCGCGGGTCTCGATCAGCCCTGCTTCCTCCAGCTCCCGGTAGGTCCGGCCGACGGTGTTGACGGCGAGGCCGAGGTCCGCGGCCAGGCGGCGGATGGTCGGCAGCCGGGTGCCCACGGTCAGTGTGCGGTCCTGGATCTGCCGGGCGAGCTGGGCGCGGAGCTGCTCGAACGGCGGGACGGGCGAGGCGGAGTCGATGACGATCATCGGTTCACCCGGCGCTCATGGCGTGCCGTGCCACCGTGCCGCTCTGCGCGCTCCGCGTGGTGATCAGGGCCAGCGTGACGGCGCTCAGGGCGATGAAGACAAGCCAGGCCGCGATCCACCAGCCGAGCGCGGTCTCGAACACCGACACAACCGGCAGCGACCACACCACAGTTGGGGTGGCGACGTTGCGGGCGTCCTCGACCCGCATGATGACGTCCGCGGTCAGTGAGACCTCGTCGTCGGCCACGACCGGGTGCGTCAGAACATGGCGCAGCTGGACAACCGTACCGACCGTGACCCCGCACAGCCCGATGAGCAGGACGAATGCTCCGTACCGCGCGGTGGGACCCTCTGCTGTCAGGGCGCCGACTCCCAGCACCATCGCACCCACGAACGTGGCAACCGCGAACACGGCACGCGGCAGGCCGAGCACGGTGCGCCAGCCGGGCCGGATCGGGTGTGCCGCCCGTCGCGGCAACGTCGCGGCG